>NZ_CP095742.1:4602500-4692500 GCF_023078495.1 Luteibacter aegosomatissinici
AGAGACTCGAAAGTTTCTCCGAGGTACCCCATTCATCGGCAGTGAGCAAGCCGAGGCCGCGCTCAATTCTCCAAAGCTCAACATATGCTTCAGCAAAGGCCGAAGCTGATATCCGACCGATCGAGAAGGACTCAGCAAATCGCAAGAGTGTCAAGTTCATCGAAGAACTCCATTGCCCATGTAGATCACATACTAAAGCGATCGCGACTCGAGCTTGACGCCGACAATGAACTTCGTTCGGACCAAGCACTCGCGATCGAATCAATCAACGAACGGAGACGTCTTCAGTATTTCCTCGATCTCAATACGTTGCCGATCACCCCATCCTTGGTGTGCCGCATGCATCAATTCGATTCGCCGAGAAAAGTAGATTCGCCGAAAGTCTTGGCCATCGATTCGATGCCTCAGTTCGTATGACAAGGCCATCTGCGAGGTGATCCTTTTAAATATGATGTAAAGGATGCCGTCAAGCTCCGGCGTGTATTGCCGAGATATTTCTAATCCCCGCTCGACCGCGATGTAGGAATATCCCTCGTCGGTTATCTCAAGGTACGGAGTTCCGTCCGAGGACTCTGCGGTGCGAACTTCTAGCAAGACCGAAGGTGCGCCGATAAGCTTCCCAATACGGGCCACTTCATCGCGAACCTCGTCAATTTCTGTCGTCATTAGTTTACCTTTTTCAAGTAGCCGTTATCGATGAGCCATTGAACATTGACCTTGTCCGAAAAGTTTGGAAGCATCTGGACGCCGCCGCCACGCTCCCCGAACGCTGGCGCAATCTCCCCTTGGATCACCGGCAACGGCTTCATAACCTCGTACTCATTGTACGGATTGATGCGGGTCGCGGGCGCCAACGACCTCTGCTCATATGGCGTCCCCACGGGCGAGAGGAATGAGCCTGCGGTGTCGCCGTAGCGGTCAAGCCTTGTCCCCACGGGAATTGTGTCGGCGACTGGCTTCTCTGCGAAGCCCAGATCCGCCGGCCAGTTCCAGGAACCGTCACCTTTTTGATACTGGGAATAGGACGAGTAACCGCCTGCCTCGGCATCAACGGCCCCAGGATTTGGCCCGGACTTTTGGGGCGTAGGTTGCGGCTTGGGGGCTTGGCCGGGGGTGAGCGCAGCGCGACCGGCTGCCGCTGCGGAAATTGCTTCTGTCAGCACTTGCGCATTTTTTGCGGCCGAGTCTGATAACCCCGCATCTCTCCAGATCCCGTACTGCAATGTCTGGTATGACTGCCCTGTCCACCATGTGCTTATTCCGGCAGAGATGTTGTCACTCTGCTGCGCGATGTTCACCGTGCTCGCACCACAAGCGACGCCTCCAAATCTACACAACTTGGCTACAAGATAGGCGTTTACAAAACCGTTTGCTGCTTGGCCGAGCCCCTCGACTCTCTTTGTCCCGTAGATATCAGACCACGCGTCGGAGAATGCGTCTGCCGCCGAGTAGCCGAAAAGCCCCGTCGACTTCAAATCGGCAGCGATATCGGCCTTCTGAGCGTCCGACAGTCGCGCAAGTGCGCCATTATATTCTGAGAGGAGTTGCTCTCCGGCTTCCGTGTAGTGGATAGATCCATCCGTAAGGACTCCAGGCTCAACAAGACCCCGTCCGTTGAGGCAAGACACTATTACGCACGCGACCGCCTGAACTTCGTCCTCCGAGTATCCTTTGCTCTTTGCAACCCCGACGATTGCCGATTGTTCGTCGACATGCAGCGCGCGGTTATAAACTGATCCGTTCAAGGCTCCGGCGGCACCTGATCCCCCGCCAATCATGGCGCCGATGGCACTACTCGCCGAAGCCATCAGCTGCCGCCCCTCTGGCTCATTTGGATCCACTCCCTGGCTAATTAGCCAGTCGGCCATTACCTTGCTAGCAGCCTCACTTCCAGCGGATCCAAGCGCGCCGCCGATGGCATCTCCACCACCCAAGGCGGCACTCGCGGCGCCCACCATCCCGTGAAGAAGGATCTTGTTCTGGCCACCATCGGCCCATTTTGCTTGCTCTTCTTCAGTGGAGGCGTGCTGGTACATGTAGGCCGCTGCGTCACCGACGGCCGTCATCCCCACTTGGCCAGCTACGTTGCCAAGCTCCTGCGCCTCCCGAACGTTCTCTTCATCAAAGACCGGCTTAAGCGCCTGGCTATCAAGACTCCCGTCGCGCTTGAGGCCAGAAAAGTCCGCCGCACCATCGTGAGTAATGATCGTCCCGTTAGCAATACTGGATGCCGTATCGCTACTACTCTTGTCGCTCTGCGGAATCGACAACCCGGTGGGCGCGAGACCGCCCGCTCCACCACCCACGCCAAAGCTGCTGGCGCTGTAATTGGCCTCGTTATGGATCGACTCCCAGGTCAAGGACCCCGTATCGAGGATGTTCTTGCCCGGGTCGGCCGAGCTTGCAATTACACCGCCGACAAGATGGGTATTGCCGCCAACGAGGATATCGAAGCCACCTTTCCCGGCACTGATGCCACTGACTTCGTTGACGCTGTCGTAGTGGCTGTCCACCTTACTTTGGCTGTAGCTGAAGGTCCCGCCGTAACCGAAGGTAAACGTACCTCCAACCTGTTGCTGCTTGCTGGCGTAGTCGTCGGTGTCCTGTTCGCTCTCGATGAGCAGATTGCCGCCCACATTTGCGAGCACCGAATCGCCCTTCAGCTGAGCGCCCTTGATAGTCGTGTCGTTACCCGAGATCAGGGTAAGGTTGTCGGTGGCATTCACCGCCGTCTCAACGTGCGTCGTCCCATTACCGACGGCCTTGCCCATACCGGCGGATGCCGATACATAGAATCCCGTCTGCGAGCCAATCGAGAAGCCGATCTCACCGCTTCCGTTGCGGTTCGTGCTCTTGCTCGAGTGGTCTTCGGCCTGGCTAAGGAGAATCAGGTTATTCGCGGCTGCTAACGCAACGTTCTTGCCGTCAATGGAACTGCCGATGACATTGAGATCGCCGCCAGTGGCTGCGATGGTGACATCACCGTTACTACGAATATTGCTTCCGTAGGCCCGCTCTTCGTGCGTCTTGGTCTCGCTACTCGCGCTACTAGCGCCAATGCCGATACGCAACGATATACCGGTTGACTGTCCGGCTGCCTGGGCACCGTCATAACCGCCTCCGGCGTCGGCATACGCGCTACCTGCACCGCCTAGGGCACCGATCGAGTCGATACCATCACCCGACATGCCCATGCCGCGACCGGCACCGTCGGAGAACAGGTACTGTGCGGCCTGAGCTGCGTAGAGCGCCTTGAGGCGATCGTCCTTCACCTCGCCCGACCTGTGCGCTGCCCCGTAAGCACCCTGGATCGCGCTTACTGCCCCACCAGTCAACCCAATCGTAATCCCCACCGTCTGCTTCTTATACGTCTGCCGCGTATCCGTCGTGGCCACAGCCGCATCGATCGTCACGTCCTTGCCGACGATGGTCGTGCCGTCTTTGCTCAGCACGTCGCTGCCGGTGATGTGTACCGTGTTGCCCGCCGTTAGTGTGACCTTGCCATCCGTGCTTCCAACAACGCTGCCCGTAGGCGTGCTGTCATGCTCCTCGTAGCCGTTCTGCTCTTTCGAGCCACCGATCATCACACTGAAGCCGCCGCCGGACATCAGGCCCGATTTGCTCACCGTCTTGTCGTGGGTTTCGCTGTGGGTCGTCTCCGCCGTACCAATGGTCAGATTGTTGCCAGCGGCCATCACCAGGTCGTTCGTCGCGCCGATTTGAGCGCCTTGCGTCGTAATGTCGTGACCAGCGGCGACAGTGACGGAGTCACCACTGATCAGCGTACCGATCGCGAGGCTGTCTTCACTGGCGTCGAAGGTCTTCTTGGTCGTGCTAGATGTCGCTCCGGATTTGACGCTCTTGGCCTGTTGTTCCCATGTATGCAGCTCCTGGCCGGCATCGAGGTTGACATCGTTCTTCGCAGCCAGCGCGACGCCGCCCCTGTCGCTGGTGATGGTGGCCGCCGTGGCATTAATGTCGCGGCCGGCACTGACGATCACGCCCTGGGTCCCGTCGAGGACCGTGCCCGTCAATGCCTGGTCCATCGTGCGGGTCTGGACAGCCTTCTTGCCTTCCTTCGTGAAGCTTTCGCTACGCTGGGTGTCGGTAATCGCGTTGAGCACGACATCGCGCCCAGCGCTGATGGCAACCTGATCGCCCGTCGCAACCTTTGCCCCCTCACTCACCACATCCCGTCCAGCTGCGAGCACGGCGCTCCCACCGGCATCGATGGTCGTCACCGTGTGCACGGTGCTCTCACTGTTCTGCTTGCTACCCTGCACGGCCGTGGTCTGGGCGATGGCATTAAGGCTCAGGTCGCGCCCCGCGACGAGTTGTGCATCGCCACCTGCCTTGACCGAGGTCGCCGTAAGCGACAGGTCGCGTCTGGCTGACAACGAAAGGTCGCCACCCGCGGTCACGGGGGCCTTCCCCAACGTCAGGTCGCGGCCGGCGCTTGCGGACAGGTTGCCGGTCGCGGTGATCGAACCGCCCGAGGCGAGACCGAGGCGCGCCGCGTCGACCGGCGTGATCGCGTCGCCAAGCTTCAGGCCACCCAGGTCAATGCGCCCGATATCGGCGCCACTGAGGATGTCGTTGCCCGCAACCAGGCTGACGTTGCCGCCCTTGATCGTCCCGGCGTTGAGGATGTCCTGCGCGGCGGTGACGCTAAGGCTGCCGCCAGCGCTGAGGTTGCCGCCGTTGAGCAGGGTACCGGCCTTCAGGCTCGCATTTTCGCTCGCGGCGATGGTGCCGGTGTTGGTCAGCGTGCCCGAGGCATCGAGGATGATGGACTTACCGGACAGGATCGCGCCGTTCTGCGCGACTTCCTGTGCATGGGCGGCGGACAGGTAGACCACCGGAACGAGAACCTTCTCGCCGTTGACCTCCTGGCTCACCATCCAGACGATATCCTGGGTGAGGTTGGCCATCTGCTCGGCGGTGAGCGCGATGCCGACCGAGAGCTGGAACTTACCCGCCGTGTCGACGCCGGCATCCATGAGCGCGCGGTACTGCGCCATGGCGTCGGTGTTGTCGGTGAGGTACCGGCGGCCAGTCAGTGAAGTGATCTGGTCGAGCACCAGGCGCTGTTCGTAAAAGCCATCACCGAGGCGCTTGATCGTATCTTCACCGTTGAAGCCCAGGCGGTCCATCAGGTAATCGCTACCGAGGAAGCCAGCCTGACTGGCAAAGCGCGGATCAGTCTCGATCAGGTACGGGCTCGCGCTCCCGGGGTGCGTCGTATACAGGCCGCTGTTCGGCACGCGAATCTGCCCAGCCGGCGCATCGGGCGTACCTACGCTTTGCGAACCGGGGCGCGGGCCAGCGTTGCGGACATCTCCTGTGATGGTACCCACGCCGCCAACCCCACTCGCCTCGGGCGTACCGCCCATGCCGCCGACACCGCCGAGATCGACGGCGTTGCCGGCGCTACCCACATGACCCGCACCGTTTCCCGAGACGTTACTGCCACCCGCATTGGCACCAAGCTGCACTCCGCTGATCGGGTTGCCATCGGCGCCGACGGTGGTGTTCTCGATGGTCTGGCCGTGGAATTCCAGGGTGCCGCCCGCGGTCATCCGCGAGACCAGTCCCTGGCCAGGATCGATGTTGATCCATGTGGGACGCTGGCCGTCGCCGAGGGCGATAGTCGCGCTCGTGCTGCCAGTACCGTAGATCTTGAAGCCGTTCGGCTCCCAGCGGCGCGGGTCGTGGACGAGGGACTCCCAGCCGACGCCATAGGACGCGTCGGTTCGCACCGTGCCCGTGGGATTCCAGGCGATGTTGCGGATGACCTCGCCGGCAATAGTCGTATCGCCCTCACCGAGCGAGCCCTGACCTGCGCCATTGATAACGAGGTTGTTGCCGGCGGCGACGGTCGACTTATCATTGGTCACGGACCCGGACAGGATGATGTCCGTGCCACCGACCACGCGACCTTCCGCACTGGCGCGCTTGAGCCGCTCATACGACAGCAGGGTGTCGGTGTACGTGCCCTGGAAGCTAACCGGGATGCCGTCGCCGCTCTGGAACCCGATGCAGCGGTTGTCTTCGTATCCTGCGCCCTGGCAATAAAGGCGGGCGCGCTGAATCTCTTCCGCGGAGACGATCTGTGAAGGATCAACGTTCGGCGGCTGGTGGTTCGGATCGGGATCGTTGTACGCGTAACGCACGATCGGGCCACCGACCTGGCGCACGGCACCATCGGCTAGCGCCACGGTCTCAGTCTGGAATACACGGCGCTCGTTGGTAATCTGGTTCGCGGCCAGCGTCACGCGCTGGTCGGCCTCGATGTCACCGGAGCGATTGACGATGGCCTGGGTCCGACCGCCTGCGTCGTTCGCGGCGATGAAGATGTCACCAAGGGCGAACACCATCGCATCGCGATTCAGGAACGTACCGCCCACCAGAAGGCGGACGTTCTGCGTAGCAGCGATCAGTGCCGACTGGTAGGCATTGTTGTCTGCCTGATCACCCAGATCCGCGCCATTGGTCAAGTTGTTGGCATGGACGGTGATGGTGTCGCCGATCAGCGAACCGGTGTTGTCGATGTCCGTCCCGTTGATGGCCAGCGTGTCGCCTTCGATGCGACCGCGGTTGCTGACCCTTCCGCGTGAGTTCAGCGTAGTGGCGGCACTGCTGATGCGTGCGCCGTTACCGTTTTCGATGTACGCGGCATCGATCGTCAGGTCGCCCACGCTCTCAAGCGCAGCGCCATCGCTGTTGTATAGCGAGCCTCCGAGATGCAGGCCAAAATTCCTGTTGGCCTTGAACTGGCCGCCGGCGCCGTTGACGAAGTCGCCCGGCAGGCTGACGTCGAGATCACGGCCGGCAATGACACGGCCGTTGCCCTGGATTCCCCCCATCAGGTTCAGCGCGACATCGCCATTGGACGATGTGTTACCGCCCGCGTTATTCAACCATGCCAGCGTGAGCGCCAGACGCGTACCCGCGCCAAACTGACCATTGATGTTGGTCAACGTGGCGCCACCGTTGCTCCAATCCAGCGTGCCGGCGGCATAGACGTTGCCGTTGCTGTTCTCAAAGCCGCCGACGCCGAGCGACAGGTCACCACCCGAGACCAGCCGGCCACCGGCATCGTTAAAGAACGACGCGTTGATCGCCACGTTGCCCTGGCCGCCAACGGTCCCGTTGGTGTTGTCGAGGGCGCCGCCCGAGGTAAAGCGAGCCTGGCCGGTACCCGTGTTGGCCATGCGGCCACCGATGTTCGAGAGCGCCGCTCCCGAGACGGTCAGGGTCGCCGTGGCATCGCCGCTGCCGCTCTCGATGCGGCCACCGTTGTTGTTGAGGCTACCGCTAGCAATCACTGACGAGGCACCCATCGACTGGATGGCACCACTGTTGGTGAGATCGCCCGTCGTCGCGATGTCGGCCGTCGCGCCAGCGTAGAGCTGACCTGCATTGTTCAACGTACCAGCGTGCAGCCAGAGTCCACCATTGCCGCCAATGAACCCACCGACGCCGTTACCGAGCGTGTTGGCGACGGCCACGCGAATCAACTGGGCTGAGAGGCCTTTGATCTGGCCGCTGCCGTTGGCAAGCGAGCCCGCGGTAATGCTGGTAGCGCCACTGGACTGGATCGCGCCCGCGTTGTTCGACAGCGCACCCATCGTCGTGATGGCGAGTGCACTGGCGACCAGTGTGCCGCTGTCGTTGCGGATGCTGGTGGCATCCAGCGTCGCATCACGCGCAACGCTGATCGTGCCACCGGTTGAGTCGAGCTCACCGCTCGTGTCGAGATCCAGTGCGCCGTTGCCGACGATGCGGCCGCTGCGGTTTGCCATGCCCGTACCGCCGCTGACCGTTAGCAAGCCGTCACCTGCGTGCTCGATCGCACCACCGTTATTGGTGATCGACGACGCCCGCAGCGTCAGGTTCTTCCCGTTGGCTGCGATGCGGCCATTCGTGTTGTCGACCTCACTCGTGAAAACCAGGGACTGGTCGGCCGTACCGGTCTGGACGAGACTACCGCCCGCGTTGTCGAGGGCAGCGCCTGTCAGGTCCAACGTGCCACCCTGCAGCGACCCACCGCGATTTCGGATCGCGCCCGTCGAGTGCAGCGCCAGCGTGCCGTCCGTCGCGATGCTGGCGTTGCCAGTATCGACGTCGCCCCGGATCGCATCCAGCGAAATGTCACCTGCCGTGCGCAGTCGTGCATCGGCCAGATCGAGTGATGCGGCCATCAATGCCAGGTGGCCGGCCGCCAGCGTGTTGCCGTGAACGGCAAGCGCACCCGCGACGGTCGCATCGAGCACACCTGTCGTACCGAGGCTCCCGTCGGCCTGCACGCCGGCTCCGAGGACGCCCGACGAGACGAGTGTGCCGGCGACGAGCGTGAGGTCACCCCGGGCGACCAACGTGCCGGTATTGGCAAGTTGCTGGGCTACCGTCCAGCTGGCCTTGTCACCGGTATAGATACTGCCCGTGTTGCCGACGCTTCCGGCGGCGACCGTGAGTCCGGCGCCCGCGCGCAGGCTACCGCTGTTAGCTAACCCGGCGACATCGAGGTCGGCGTGGCCGTCCGCATAGATCGAGCCGGCGTTGTCAATCTTACCCAGCGTGGCAAGGTTGAAGTTACCGCTCGTGTAGATGTTTCCGGTCGACGCATTGTCCAGCGCAGCCAATTTTGTTGCCGAGATATTGGTACCAGCCTGGATAGTGCCTGCGTTGGTGAGCGTGCCGTCGTTGTCGATACGCACGGCGCCATCGGCAAGCGTAGTGGCCTCCCAGGCGTTGGAAATGTCACCGCCCCGCAAGGCCAGGTCCCGCTTTGCATAGACGACGCCCTGCTGATCCAACGCGGCAGCGTCGAACGTGGCGTCGCGGCCAGCCTGGAAGTGGCCCGAGTTGGTTACGGTAGCGCCATCGATCGACAAGTCGCGGTCTGCGACGGTCGTGCCCGTGTTGGACAGCGTGTTGGTCGCCGTCACTGCGACGTCGCTCACCGCACTTACCGTGCCGCGCTGGGTGATATCACGTGCCGAAAGCGTCGCGTTACCAGTATCGGCGAGGAGCTTTCCACGGTTGTCGAGCATCGTATCGGCCTGCACGGCGACCGAGCCACCCGACTCGACGGTGCCTCCATTGCTGACTGATCCTCCGCGGATCGTCGCGATGGCCAGCGCATAGATATCGCCACTCGACGCATTGTCGAAGCGCCCAGCCGTGGCCACCAACGCCCCACCAATGGCATAAAGCTTCCCGGTGTTGGTCAGGGCGCCCGTAGTGTCGAGCGCGAGCTTTTGCGCCGCCTGCATCGCACCGGTATTGACGATGTCACCGGCCACATCGACGACCAGGTTTCCATCGGCACGTACCAGATTGCTGGTGTTCAGTGAACCGGCGTGCACGGAGGCATTCGTGGTCGCGTAGACCTGCCCGTCATTGCGAACCGCGCCGTTGACGTCCAGCGTCAGAGCGCGCCCCGCGTAAAGCACGCCTTGCGCCCCCAGAACCAGGGAAGCGGCCGACACCGTGAGGTCGCCGCCGGACTGCAACTGGCCGTGGTTCGTAACGTCGCCTGCGCGGACGACGGCGTCGCCACCCGTGATGATGTTACCGCTATTGCTGAGCGAGCTCACCGCGTTTATCGAAGCAGGCCCAGCAAGGCTGATGCGGCCACTGTTGTCGATGACGCTACCTTCGAGCCCCGCCACGCCGCTGGCGATGACGGTCCTGGTATTGCCGAGTCGATCCGTCGCCTGCAGCGCCAGTTCCGACCCGGATTCGATCGCGGCTGCGTTGTCGATACGCCCGGCGCGCACCGTTACACGCTTACCTGCGTATACGTCACCGGCACCGGCATTGGCGACCGAGGTAGCAGTGACGTCGAGCGCACCACCCACCGCATACAGCTTTCCGCTGTTGCTAAGCGCACCACCGCTCGCGAGCGAGGCATCGGTCGTCCCATAGACCGTCCCGCTGTTGTCGATCGTTCCGGTGGTGGAAACGATGATGCGGGTACCTGCGGCCAACGTACCGCTATTGGATAGCGCTGCGCCGGTAGCAACCAGCTGGCCGGTCGACGTCGTTCTGCCGGTCAGCTCGAGACGCCCGGCCTGGGTGATCGTGAAGTCACCACCTTGCGTCGCGAGCTCACCCGCGTTGCGTACACCCACGCCGGCTTCCGTGCCGAGCAGTCGGATCTTGTTCGCATACATGCCACCGAGCGCGGCCACATCGAGGCTCACGCCGTCAGCCCCACCTTCACCCGCGATGGCCTGTGCCGACAGATCGCCGTAATTGACCTGGTTGGCGCCGGTCACCACGTTGAGCTCGTTCGCCCAGACCCTCGCGTTCGCCGCCACGGTCCGGGCGATCAGGTCCAATCGGTCTGTGCCGGTTCCGTTGAGACCCGCGCCATTGATTGCCAGCGTGCCCCGCGTGACCCGGAACGCCGCCAGGCTACCGTCTCCACCAAACACAGGCGTACCCGTTACAAGCGTGCCACGCGAGGTATTGATGAAACCGCAGCCGTCGCAGCTTATGCCGTTGGGGTTGGCGATGATCACTTCCGCACGGCTGCCCGCCACTTCAGTGAAGCCACGCAGGCTCGACGCGTTCTGCGAGGTCACTTCGTTGACGATGATCCGCGCAGCGCCGTTAGCCAGGTTGGCGTTGCCTACCACATAACCAGCCTGCTGCGTCTGACTGACCGACGCGCTGTTGTTGAGGATCAGGCCCTTCGAATCGACGTTGAAGTGCTCGTACTGGTTATGAGAGACACCGGCCTGCGTGGGCGCCACGATGTTAACTACCGGCGTGCCGTTCGCCGCCGTATCAACGGTTGGTCGGTGAGCCGGATTGCCGGCACCCGCGACCTGTGCTTGTGCCGCGATCGGCGTGCCCACGAGGGCGATGAAGGCAGCGAGCGCCAGCGAGGGCGCGGAACGGCGGGCGAGATCGAGATGCGTGGTCATCGTGCAGTCCTTGTCAGTACTGGTAGACGAGCTGGAAGCCCGTCGCCGGTCGCATCGTGTTCAGGGCGCGACCGCCCTTGTCCGCCCAGCCGGCGAACGCGTCGAAGCTGATGGGCCCTAAGCTGCCGCGCAGACCGATGAACTCACCGCGCAGGGATTTCTCGGGAAGTGCGCGGATGCTCGGGCCGCCAACGTGGCCGCCGTCGATACCGGTGTATGCGACGACGGGCCAGTGGCCGAGGGGCACGCTGAACGTGTTGCGCCAGTACCAGCCCCGCTCACCGGCCAAGGTCTCCTCGCCATCGAAGCCGCGTACCGAATAGCGCCCACCGATAGTGATAAATTCCGACGCGTATAGCGTGTCGCTGCTGCGTTGCGCGCGCAGTTCCGTCGTCCACTGCATAGGCATGCGTCCCACCTGGAACGGCACATTGAGCGAAGTGTCGATGAGATTCAGGCCGTATTGGAACGTGGGCGATCCCTTCGACTGGCCCCAGGGATCGTGCTGGCCACCGAACCAGGTGACGCCACGACGATGCGCCACCCGCAGGTCCAACTGGGCATTGCCAAGATATTGCCGTTGGACCAGCGCGAGTTCGGCCGTGGTGACATCGCGCTTCTGAGTCAGTAGTTCGGAGTCTTCAATGAAGCTGTGCGCCCAGCGCTTGCCGATGCGCAGCTCCACCGATGTCTTGCCGTACTTCGTCCGGTGGACCATGCGCTGCACCGTGATGTCAGTAGTGCGCGACTTGCCACTGGACCTGAAGGTCTGCTGCGAGCCTTCAACCGTCTGGTGATACTTGTAGTCGTAGACTGAGGCGGTCACGAGCCAGTTACCGATGGGCGCGGCGTAGTTCGCTGTGTTCCCGCGCGTACTGTGTCCATCGCTGTGGTAGACATCGTGGTTGTAGCCCAGCGACAGCACGTCGTTGATGCGCAACGGATTATCGAGGCCGACGTTGAGGCCACCCTGCAGGCGCCCGGTCGCGCGCGATCCGCTGTCGTCGAGCGACACCACGACGTGCCAGGGGCGCGAGCGCTTCATGCTGATCACCAGGTCTGACTCGCCCGGCTGTTCACCCGGCGCGATGTCGATAGTGACGTCTTGCGACGGCACGCGCTTGAACTGTTCCAGACCCTGCTCGATATCGCGCAGGTTGAGCAGGTCGCCCGGACGCGCGGGCAACGCGGTCTGCCAGGTGCCCACGAACGAATCGTTGGCGAAGCGAACGGCATGGATCGTCCCCGGCACGAGCGTCAGGCGCAGCGTGCCGGTGGACAGATCCTGCGGAGCCAGGCCGATGCGCGTGGTGACGTAGCCCCGATCGATGACCAAGTCGGAGACACGACGCACGATGGTGTTGACGCCATCGTGGCCGACGCACTTACCTACATAACGGTCCAGGTAACGCTGTGCGAAGGCGAAGGCCTCCAGGCGCCGACCTTCCAGCGCCACGCGCGATACGCGGAAGCACCCCGCCTCGTTGGGGACGTCCACCCGATGGAAGTCCGTCGCGCGCGTGGCGTCCAGCCTCACATCCGGCTGCTGTTGCTGATCCTGGCGTGCCTGGGCCTCGCGCTGGGCGCGATCGCGTTGTTCTTGCTGGTCTAGGGTTTGAGCCTGTTGCGCATGTGCGAGGCCCGTCACAACTACCAAAAAGCCGGCCACGCCAATGGCCGCAAAGGCGCCACTGGGGCGCCTTTTGAAGATCTTGCTCACGTTTTCCCCTGTTTCTGGCCAGTCCAGGCCACGCTGCTCCAAGGAGGGGAAAGTTTAGAGCCAGACCATCTCGCCGACTGATCTTTCGTCGTAGGGGCTTGCCGACACGTCGTGTAGGGGAATTCCTACACGACGTGTCGGCCGGGCATCTCAGTTCAGCTTGCTATGCCGCACACCATAAGCAAAGTAAACCACCAGACCAATCGCCATCCAGATCGCAAACCGCTCAAACGTGATCCACGGCAGGCCATAAATCAGCGCCAGCGAGAACAGGATGCCGAGCGGCGCGGTGAACCACACCGCCGGCGTGCGGAAGTTGCGCTGCAGGTTCGGCTTGCGCACGCGCAGCACGAGCACCGAGGCGCAGATCAGGATGAAGGCACTGAGCGTGCCGATGTTCACCAGCTCCGCCACTTCGCCAATCGGCAGCAGGCCGGCGACCACGGCGGTGAAGATGCCGAGGATCATGGTCGGACGGGCCGGGGTACCAAAGCGCGGATGCACTTTCGAGAACCACGCCGGCAGCAGGCCGTCGCGGGAGAGCGCGAACCAGATGCGGGCGGCACCGAGCATGAAGGCGAACAGCACGCTGATCACGCCGATGACGGCGGCGATGGCGATGATGTTGCTGATCCACGGCAGGCCGATGGCGTTGAACGCATCGGAGACCGACGCTTCACCGCTCAGCGAGCTGTACGGCACGATGCCCGTGAGTACCAGCGAAACGGCGATGTACAGGATCATGGCGACGGCGAGCGAGAGCAGCACCGCGCGCGGCAGGTCGCGCTGGGGATTCTTCGCTTCTTCCGCGGCCGTGGTCAGGGTGTCGTAGCCGAACACGGCGAAGAACACGACCGACGCGCCGGTGAGCACGCCCTGCCAGCCAAAGTGACTCACGCCCTTGGCGTCGAACACGAGATCCGGGATGAACGGATGCCAGTTCGCAGTGTTGATGTGGAACGCGCCGACGCCGATAACGAGCGCCACGCCGATGACCTTGATCGACACGATCAACGTATTCAGACGCGCGCCCCACTCGGTGCGCACGGAAAGCATGATCGCGACGAGCAGCGAGATGCCGGCAGCGATGATATTGAAGCGGTGGCCATCGGTCGGCGCGGCAACGGGCTCCGCAAAGTGGACACCCAGCGAGCCTACGGCGTGCTGCCAGTAGAACTTCATGGTGTCGGCGCTCATGCTCTTCTGCGCCCATTCCGGCAGATGCACGCCCGCCGTGGCAAGCAATACCTGGACGTAGCCCGACCAGCCAATGGCCACCACCGCCACCACCAGGGCGTATTCGAGTAGCAGATCCCAGCCGATGATCCAGGCCGCGCCTTCGCCGAGCACCGCGTAGCCGTAGGTGTAGGCACTGCCAGTGACCGGGATGAGGCCAGCGAATTCGGCGTAGCAAAGGGCGGCGCAGGCGCTGCCCAGGCCGGCGATGATGAAGCTGAGTGCCACCGCCGGGCCGGCATTCATGGCTGCCTGCTGGCCGGCGAGTACGAAGATGCCCACGCCGATGATGCCGCCGATACCGATGGCGGTGAGCTGCCACAGGCCCAGGACGCGGCGGAAATCCGTCCGCTTACCGACTTCCGCCTGCAACTGCTCGACGGACTTGTGGCGAAGGAACCTGGCTAGCGACATGGGGCGATCCGGCGGCGTGGCAAATGACCGGGGATCATAACGGGCCCGAAGGCGCCGTGTCGCCCGTAGGAGCCCACCCTGTGGGCGACGGCGTTCGCGAAAGCGTTACAGGGACTTGGCGTTGCGGCGAAAGATGTCGCCCACAGGGTGGGCTCCTACAGGGGACTAATCTTAGCGGTGGTCTACGGCCTTGCGGCCCAGGGCCGGGTCGTCGGTGAAGAAGGCATCGATGCCGGTGGCCAGGTAGGCACGGATCTCGGCCACCGAGCCGTCCTCGTTGCGCGCCGCATCGCCGGCACCATTGCGAAAGTTCGCGGCCAGGAAGTGGTTCTCCGGGCGGAAGGTGTACGGGTGTACCTCCAGGCCGGCCGCGTGCGCGTCGTGTACCAAGGGGGCTACGGGCGCCAGCTTCCCGTCCGCCGCAAGCGGGATGATGCTGCGCGTGGAGGGCCCAATGGCATCGGCGTAGCCGCGCACCGCCTTCAGGCCTGCCGGGGTCATCATCTGCCCATAGGTAAGGGAGGGCTCATCGGCCGGGCGCTCCTCCGCCCCTTCCATCAACTGGAGCAGCCGGATGTTCGGGTGGTCCTTACCCAGCTTCCCACGCAGGTACTTCAGGTTGCCCACCTCGAACGACTGGATCTCCGCCGGCGCCGTGCGGGTGTACGCATGGGCAGCCAGGGTCGCCAGCACCTTGTCCTCCATGGGCAAGCCGATGCCGCGGAAGTACGTGGAGTGCTTGATCTCCGGAATGATGCCCAGCACCTTGCCGCTGGCCGACGCTTCGGCCGCCACGAACTCGATCATCTCGTCGAAGGTAGGCACCGTGAACTGGCCGTCGTACGCCGTGTTCGCCTTGCGGATATCGGCCAGGCGCTCGCGGGCACGCAACGTCTTCAGCTCGGCCAGGGTGAAGTCCTCGGTGAACCAGCCGGTGATTTGTACGCCATCCACGGTTTTCGTGGTCTTGCGGCTGGCGAACTCCGGATGGTTCGCGACATCCGTGGTACCGCCGATCTCGTTCTCGTGGCGAACCACGAGAACGCCGTCCTTCGTCGAGACCAGATCCGGCTCAATGAAGTCGGCGCCATCGCGAATGGCGACGGCGTACGAGGCCAGCGTGTGCTCGGGCCGAAGGGCGCTGGCCCCGCGGTGGCCGATCACCAGCACCTTCGCGGCGATGGGACGGGCATCCATGGCTTCCACGGTCATCGGCAACGCTCCGCTCAACAAGGCAAGGAGGCCAAAGGATAGCGCCGTCGTCTTCATCAGAAGTCCGCCGAGAGGGTGACGAAGCTCTGCCGCGGGGCACTGGCGTGGAATGCCAGGGCCCGGCCCTGCGGATCGGTGGCCGCAAACGCCGTGAGGTTGGATGCGTAACGGTGGTCGGTCAGGTTGGTGACATTGAGCGACAGGGTCAGCGCCTTCAGCTGGCCGAGCGCGCCGAAATCATAGCTGGCACCGAAATCGAACGAGGTGGCGCCGGCCACGCTCTGGTCATTCGTGTAGGTGTAGTAGCGCTTGCCGGTGTACTTGCCACGCAGGCTCGCCGTCCACGGGCCCGTGGTGTAGCTCACCTCGCTGGCAAACATGCGCTTGGGCGTATCCACCGTGGTCTTGTCCTTCACCGGTACCACCACGCCATTGGCGACGTAGTTGTCATCGTACTTCGAACGGTTGAACGAGGCCGAGTTGTACCACTGCAGGCCCTGCACCGGCTTCCAGATGAAGGTGAACTCCGCACCACGGCTGCTCACCGAGCCGACGTTGACGAAGGCCGTATTGCACTCCGGACGCGTACCTACCTCGATGCTCGGGCACGGGTTCAGCGAGAGCAGGCGGTTATCGAACTTCACGTCGTACAGCGCCACGGAGGCTTCGTAGAACGAACCCACGCTGCGGAAACCACCGTCGATGCTGCGCGACTGCTCCGGCTTCAGGCTGCTCTTCGTGCCATCAAATGCCGCCTGCGAGACCGACTGCGGGCCGCCCGCGCCACCGCCCTGGAAGGAGGCGATGTTCTTGGCATACGACAGGAACAGCTCCTGGCCCTTGGCCAGCTGCCAGGCCAGGCCCACCTGCGGCAGCAGGGCTTTCTGCGCCTTCAGCGTGCCCGTGGCATACGGGCTTTCCACGCCCGGCAGTTCCACCGCCTTCATCGTGGTGTGCGGGCTCTTCACACCGATATCCACCGAAAGACGATCGTCGAACGCCTTGAAGCTGTCCTGCAGGTAGGCCTGCTTCGTGGTGATGGTGTAGTCCTGGGCGAACAGGCGGCGGTCCGGGTTCTGCAGGTAATAGTTATCGCTGACCGGGCCGTCGATCCAGTAGAAGTTGCGCTCGACGTGGTGATCGTTCTGCTCGTACCACACGCCACCCTCTACGTGATGGATGCCAAAGTCCCATGCCAGCGACGCGATCGCACCGGTGCGGTTGATCGTGTAGTTGGTGCTGCGGATGCTGATCGGCAACTCCTCGGGCGTGCCCGGGAACGACTTCTGGCCCGGCGACCACCAGTGGCCCTGGCCGGCGTTTTCGTGGTGGTACACCTGCGTGTGCAGCGTGCCGCCATCGGCCACGTTGAAGTCGCCAGCGACGTAGTACAGATCATCGCGGCGCAGCGCGCGGCTCTGGTAGTACGCGTCATCGATATTGTCGACGCCCCCGGAGAAGCCGCAGCGCGCATCCTTCACGCCGCCGATGGTGTAAGCCGGTGCGCAATAAGCGGCGGCCAGTGCCCGGTTCCAGTCCGGCGCATACAGGTTCCAGTCCCAGCCCAGCCCGCGCCTCATGCCGCTCTTGGACAGGTAGGCGTAATCGGCCTGGCTGGTGCGCGAGGTATCGGCGAAGCCGGTGATGCGGTTGCCATCACCGAACTCATAAACCGCCTTGCCGTTGAACTGCTTGGTGTCGGTCTTTGATCCCGGCTGCGCCCACATGTCCGCATCGGCCTTGACGCCGCTGAGGTACATGGAAAAGCCCTTGTAATCGCCGGTATCGATGCGGGCATAGCTTCGGCGGTTGTGGTCGCTGCCGAAGGTCTGGGCAGCCTTGCCACCAAATTTCGTGGACGGATCGGCGGAGAAGTACTGGATGGTGCCGCCGAGGTTGCTGGTGGAGGCGGTGCCGAGTGCACCGATGCCTTCGGAGAGCTCGACGGTGGACATGTTCTCGGCGATGAGTGCGCGCGAGATGTTCAGGCCGTTGTAGTTACCGTAGGCGTTATCGCCCAGCGGCAGGCCATCGAGCGTGTAGCCCAGGCGCGTGGTGTTGAAGCCGCGCAGGGTGATCGACTGGGATTCTTCATTCGCGCCGAAGGCATCGTTGGATTCGACGTTCACGCCCGGCAAGCGGTTGAGGATCTTCTGAGGACTCGTGCCCGGCGGGAGCACTTTCTGGTCCTCCGGCACGATACGCTGCACCTGGCGGGTTTCACCCTGGCCGATCACCGACACCGCTTCCAGGTCCTGGGTTTTCGGCGGCGGGGCGTCTTCGGCATGGGCCTGGAAGGCGACCGCAGCGGCAAGGGCGAGGAACAGGGCGGAGCGTGCGTGCTTCATCGAAAGGGGGACTCGACGTTAGGGAAGCCGACGAGCGTGGAGCGCATGTATTTACGTTTCTTTACGGCCGTGGTTTGAAACGCCATTTGGTGAACGGGGTCGCAGTTACGTGAATCCGCGCTACAAACGGTCAAGACGGGCTGTTCGCCCGGCGGCTGCGCAAAACTGCAACACTTCACCCCAACAATGGCGAACCCTTGCACGGACCCTTCCATGTCACTGCGCAACCGCCTAGCCGCCCTGCTCGTCCTCGCCCTTGCCTCCAGCCAGGCCAGCGCCGCC
Source organism: Luteibacter aegosomatissinici (assembly GCF_023078495.1). Taxonomy (NCBI): domain Bacteria; kingdom Pseudomonadati; phylum Pseudomonadota; class Gammaproteobacteria; order Lysobacterales; family Rhodanobacteraceae; genus Luteibacter; species Luteibacter aegosomatissinici. The sequence goes on from NZ_CP095742.1 coordinate 4,620,653, forward strand.
CACCGCGTCATCGTGTTCGTGTGGGATGGCATGCGCCCGGATGCCATCAGCGAGGACGACACCCCAAACCTGGCGGTCCTGGTCAAGCAAGGCACCTACTTCGCGGATAACCACGCGACGTATCCGACGTTCACCATGATCAACGCCTCGAGCTTCGCCACGGGCTCATTCCCGGGGACGATCGGCTTCTTCGGCAACCGCTTCTGGGCACCGGGTGCCAGCGGGTTCGATGCAAAAGGGGCGCCCAGCGACTTCGCCGCGCCGATCTACACGGAAGATTACGCCGTGCTGCGCGCGCTCGATGACCACTGGCACCACGACCTGCTGCAGGCGCCGACGTTGCTGGAGCGCGCGCGGAAAAAGGGCCTGAAAACGGCCGTGGTCGGCAAGTCCGGACCCGCTTTCCTGCAGGACCTCCACGAGGGCGGCACCATCCTGGACGAGAACGTGGCGCTGCCGCTGTCGTTCGCGCAGAAGCTCTCGAAGGCCGGCTTCCCGCTGCCCGCGAACATCGTGCATGCGTACGACGACGAGCATTTCCATCTGGAACCGGATAACGGCACGCCCACCGCACAGTTGCCGTTGGTAACCTTGAAGGATGGCAGCACCTCGGATGCTTCCGACGGCGCAGGCGCGCCACCCACCGCTTCGAATGCCTACCTGATGAAGGCGTTCCTCGAATACATCCTCCCCGTGGAAAAGCCCGATGTCAGCTTCGTGTGGCTGCGCAATCCGGATTCCACGGAACACCAGTACGGCGTGGGCTCGCCCAACTTCCACCTCGCCCTGCGTGCGCAGGATGAACTGCTGGGCCAGCTACAGGCGACGCTGAAGGCACTGGGCATGGAGCGCGATACGGACCTCATCATCGTCTCCGACCATGCGCACAGCAACGTGGCCGGGCCGCGTGATCTGTTCCCGCTTCGCCAGATCGCCGACGGACGCGTGGGCCACGTCGATGACGAGTGGGGCTTCTCGACCTCCGGCGCGATCCGCCTGGCCGATGAGATGACCCAGGCCGGCTTCACGGCCTTCGATGGCTTCGGCTGCATTTATGCGCCGGTGATGGCAGGCATCCTGGCGAATGGCAAGCCGCTACACCCCACGCGTTACGACGATGATGGGCGTGTTTGTGGCAAGCCCGGCCCTTACACCACGTCCGCTTACAAGGTGCCGGCCAATCTGCCGAAGGATGCGTTCGTCATCGCGCCGAACGGCGGCAGCGAATACCTGTACCTGCCTTCGCATGACCGCGCGCAGATCGAAAAAGCCGTGCGCTTCCTGCAGTCGCGCGAGATGTTCGGCGCCATCTTCGTCGATGCGCGCTACGGCAAGATTCCCGGCACGCTGCCCCTAGCCACCGTGCACCTGGCGAACAAGCGCGCCCCGGATATCGTCGCCAGCTACGACTTCGATCCGGACGCTGTCATCCAGGGCTTCCGGGGCACCGTGTACACCAGCATGAGCAACGAGCGCGGTATGCACGGCAGTTTCAGCCCCGTGGATGTGCACAACACGCTACTGATGACCGGGCCGGACTTCCGCAAGAACGTGCGCAGCGAACTACCCAGCGGCAACGTCGATGTGGCCCCTACAGTGGCGGCCGTGCTGGGCGTGGACCTGGGCAAGCCGGATGGCCGGGTCTTGCGCGAAGCCATCGAAGGCCGCAACGGTGATGGCCTTTCGGCCAAACCGGTGGATATCACCACCGACACGGTATCCGGCCTTGATGTGCGCCGCGTGGACGGCACCCCCATGGGCCGCAGTACCTACCGCTTCACGCTGAAGACGAAGCAGCTGACCGATAACGGCAAGACCTACACCTACTTCGACCAGGCCAAGGCCGAACGCAGTCCCTAGCGGCACGCCCGAAGGTGGGCGCCCACCCTGTGGGCGACATCTTTCGCCCGGCCGCATCAGGGCCTGCCGCGTGCTCGCGAGAACATGTCGCCCACAGGGTGGACTCCTACAACGGACGACAACAGGCGGTTGTCATGCGTTTCTGCTAGTTTCCGCCCCCTGATCCACCGATAAACGGAACCTTCCGATGTTCAAGCCCTTCGCGCTGGCCTCGCTCTCGGCCGCCCTGCTCGCCGCGTGCGCCAGCACCCCTGCCGATAAGCCCGGCAAGCCGGCCGCCCTGGCCGATGGCGCCACCCTCGACCTGGCGATCCTCGAGACGACCGATGTCCACTCGAACATCCTTTCGTACGACTACTACAAGCAGAAGGACGATGCGTCGTTCGGCTACGAGCGCACGGCCACGCTGATCCGCCAGGCGCGCAAGGAGTTCCCGAACACGGTGCTGTTCGATAGCGGCGATACGATCCAGGGCAGCGTGCTGGCCGATTACCAGGCACTGGTGAAGCCGGTCGGCTGCGATACCGAACTGGGCATCTACAAGGCCATGGATAGCGTGGGCTATGACGGCGGCACCGCCGGCAACCACGAGTTCAACTACGGCCTGCCGTTCCTCGCGCAGGTCACCAACACGGCCATGAACGTCGATGGCGTCACGGCGCAACAGTGCGCGGGCCCGAAGTTCCCGCTGGTGCTCTCGAACGTCAACAGCGCCAAGGATGGCAAGCCCATCTTCAAGCCCTGGACCATCGTCACCAAGACCGTGATGGCTAAGAATGCCGCAGGCAAGGACGTGCCGACCCAGGTGCGTATCGCCATCATCGGCTTTACGCCGCCGCCGATCCTCGACTGGGACAAGCGCAACCTGCAGGGCAAGGTCACGGTCACCGGCGTGGTTGAAGCCGCGCAGAAGTACATGCCGGAGATCCAGGCGCAGCATCCGGACCTCGTCGTCGGCATCCTGCATGGCGGCCTGAACACCGAACCGTACACACCGCAAATGGAGAACGGCGGCTGGTACCTCGCGGGCGTGCCGGGCTTCGATGCGCTACTGCTCGGCCACTCGCACACCGAATTCCCGGGGCCGCGCTATGACGGCATGAAGGAAGTGGATGCCAAGCGCGGCATCGTCCGCGGCGTGCCCGCGGTGATGGGCGGCTTCTTCGGCAAGGACCTGGGCGTCATCAACCTCACGATGAAGCGCGAGGCGGGCCGCTGGGTGGTGGAGAAGGACAAGAGCCACAGCGCCGTGCGCCCGATCTGCCAGAAGAAGGGCCAGTGCGTGGATGCGGATCCGACGATCGCACCGCTGGTGAAGGACGCGCATGACGCCGCAGTCGCGTACGTGAATACCCCGATCGGCGAAACCGACCACGCACTCACCAGCTACTTCGCCGACGAAGGCAACATGACCGCGCTGGCCGTCGTCAATGCGGCGCAGATCGATTACGTGCGCGACGAGCTGTCCCGCTCGCGCCCGGACCTGAAGGATGTCCCGGTCATCTCCACCGCCTCGGCGTTCCGTACCGGCTTCGGTGGCCCGGATGATTACACCGACGTGCCGAAAGGCCCGCTGACGATCCGCAGCGCATCGGACCTGTACTTCTACCCGAACACGCTGGCCGCGGTGAAGATCGATGGCACGGGCGTGAAGGCGTGGCTGGAGAAATCGGCCAACCGCTTCAACCAGATCGATCCGTCGAAGGATGGCGAGCAGCCGCTGATCGGCAAGATGCCCGGCTACAACTTCGACCAGGCGCAGGGCGGCATCACCTACACCATCGACGTCACCAAGCCGGAAGGCCAGCGCATCGGCAACCCGCGCTACAGGGGCAAGCCGGTGAAGGACAACCAGCCGTTCGTGGTAGTGACCAACAGCTATCGCGCGAATGGCGGTGGCGAGTTCCCCGGCATGAACGGCGAGTCCGTCGTGCTCAACGCACCGGATGGCAACCGCGAGGTCGTCATCAAGTGGGTGGAAGCGCACAAGACCATCACCCCCAAGCTCGTGGACAAGCGCTCGTGGACCTTCGTCCCGGTGAAGGTGAAGGGCCCGGTGACCTTTACCGGCGCCGCCGGCAAGGAAGACATCGCCAAGGGCCTGGGCCTGCACGTGACCCAGCTGAAGGACAACGGCGACGGCACGGCGGTGTACACGATCGACCTGTCGAAGAAATAACGCCCTTCCTGTGGGATCGCACCCTGTGCGCGACATCTTTACGCTGTACGGCAACAGCTTCTGTTGCGCACCGCGAAGGGCGTCGCCCACAGGGTGGGCTCCTACACCACGGGGGGCGAGCCGGGCCCCTATGACTTTTTGCCGCTTGACACACCGCACAACGGCGGCCTAAGTTCGGGCCATGCATCCCAACGCGCCAGCGCTGCGTTCCACCTGGGCCACTTCCGTGGCCTACGCGCTTGCGTCCACCACCACCGCGACTACGACCACCACTACGACCACTACGGTCGGAGGATCGGAGTCCGCGCGCGCTTAGGTTCCATGTCGCTGCCGGCCCGACCTCCCGCAGGACGGGACCGGCGCCGGGATCCATAGCCGAAAACCCTTCTTGCGATGAGTGCCGGGCCTCCACAGGAGGCTTTACCGTGTCCATCGCCGTCGCGTTACCCCGCTCGCCCCTACGTGCCGCGCCCCAACGCGCGGTCGCGCCCCCTCTCGTCGTCAACGTAGGCGTCATCGGGCCGGGCAAGGTGGGCACCGCCTTCCTGCACCAGCTGCGCCACGCCGCCCCGCGCCTGCTGCGCGAATGCCGCCTGGAACTGCGCCTGCGCGCCGTCAGCGACAGCCGGCACATGTGGCTGGATTGCGACGACGAGGCCCTGAACGGCCGGATGGGCGGTGCCCAGACCTGGCGCCCGGTGGCGCTGGATGACTTCGCCGCCTACGTGGCCGGCCACCAGGGTGAGGCCGCCGTACTGGCCGACTGTACGGCCAGCGATGCGGTCGCCGACCACTACGCCGGCTGGCTAGCCGCCGGCATCCACGTGGTGACCCCCAACAAGCGCGCCGCCAGCGGCTGCCTCAACCGCTGGCAGGCCATCGCCCGCGCCTCCGATGCCAGCGGCGCCCGCCTGCATTACGAAGGCACGGTGGGCGCCGGCCTGCCGGTGGTCCAGACCCTGCGCGACCTGATCGACACGGGCGATGAGCTGCAGGCCGTCGAGGGCATGCTCTCGGGCACCCTGGCGTGGCTGTTCAACCGCTTTGATGGCTCGGTGCCCTTCTCCGCCCTGGTCCGCGAGGCCCACGCGCTGGGCTACACGGAGCCGGACCCGCGCGATGACCTTTCCGGTATGGACGTGGCCCGCAAACTGGTGATCCTGGCCCGCGAGGCCGGCGTGGCGCTGTCGCTCGATGACGTGGCCGTGTCCAGCCTGGTGCCGGCCGAGCTGGCGGAGCTGGGCCGTGAGGACTTCATGGAAGCCCTGCCCGCCATGGATACCCCAATGGCTTCGCTCCTTGCCCAGGCCCGGGCCGCGGGTGGCGTGCTCCGCCACGTGGCGCGACTGGACCGCGACGGCGCGTCGGTGGGCGTGCAGGTGCTGGAGCGTAGCCATGCCTTCGCCCATGGCCAGCTCACCGATAACGTGGTGCGTTTCGCCACGCGCCGATACTGCGACAATGCCCTGGTAGTCCAGGGGCCGGGTGCCGGTCCCGAGGTCACGGCGGCGGCGGTGTTCACGGACCTGCTGCGCGTGGCCGGCGCCATGGGAGTAAAACGATGCGCATGCTGAAAGAAGACACCTCGCCCCTCGCCCGTACCGATGTCGCCACCGCCGAGGCCTACGCCAGCGTCGGTAACGTGGGTATCGGCTTCGACATCCTTGGCCACACCGTGGAAGGCGCCGGCGACCGCGCCGAGGTGCGCCGGATTCCCGAGCGCGAAGTGCGCATCGCCGCCATCCATGGCGTGATCACCGATCTGCCGCTGAAGCCCGAGGACAACACGGCTGGTGCCGCGCTGCTTTCGATGCTGCGTGGCCTGAACCTGCCTTTCGGCTTTGAGCTCACGCTGCACAAGGGCATCGCGCTGGGTTCCGGCATGGGTGGCTCGGCCGCGTCGTGCGTGGCCGCCGTCGTCGCCGCGAATGCACTGCTCGATGAACCGCTGCCGCGCGAAGCGTTGTACCCGTTCGCGATGGATGGTGAGGTCGTTGCCAGTGGTAGCCGCCACGGCGATAACCTCGGCCCCATGTTGCTGGGCGGCCTGGTCCTGGCCACGGATAAGCGGCTCGTGCGCGTTCCCGTACCGGCCGAGTGGCATTGCGCGTTGGTGCACCCCCACGTGGTGCTCGAGACCCGCAAGGCACGTGCCGCGCTCGCAGGCAACTACGCGCTCGGTGAGTTCGTCGCACAAAGCGCCAACCTGGCCATGGTGCTGGCCGGTTGCTACCGCGGTGAAGCCGCACTGGTACGCGAAGGCCTTTCCGATGTGCTGGTGGAACCACGCCGTGCCCCGCTAATCCCCGGCTTCTATGCGGTAAAGCAGGCCGCGCTCGACCACGGCGCCTTCGGTGCCAGCATCTCCGGTGCCGGCCCCAGCGTGTTTGGCTGGTTCGAAGACCGCGCCGCCGCCGTAGCCGCCGCGCACGATATGCAGGCCGCGTTCCGCCATGCCGGCCACCGCAGCGATGCCCTGGTCGCGCCGATCGACGGCCCTGCGGCGCGAGTGGTGTAACGATGCGCTATGTGAGTACGCGCGGCGGTGCCGCGCCTGTGTCGCTTTCTTCCGCGATCGCCACCGGGCTTGCGCCGGATGGCGGGCTTTACGTACCTGAAGCCATGCCGCGCCTTGGCAAGCTGCCTTCCGGTGGCTACCTGGCCAGCACCGCGGCAGCCATGCTCGAGCCCTTCTTCGAAGGCGATGCACTGGCGGGTGAACTGGAGGCGATTTGTGCGGAAGCCTTCTCGCACCCCGCGCCGCGGCGCGAGCTGAAGATCGCCGGCGCGCATGTGCTGGAACTGTTCCATGGCCCCACCGCGGCATTCAAGGATTTCGGCGCGCGCTTTCTTGCGGCCTGCATCGCGCGGCTGCGTGCAGGTGAAAACCGGGCGCTGACCATCCTTGTGGCCACCTCGGGCGATACGGGTGCGGCTGTCGGCGCGGCGTTCCACGGTGTCCCCGGTGTTCGCGTCGCCATCCTCTACCCGGATAACCGCGTCTCGCCACGCCAGGCCCACCAGCTCGGCAGCTTTGGTGGGAACGTTCGCGCGATTCGCGTGGAAGGCAGCTTCGATGACTGCCAGCGGCTGGTGAAAGGCGCATTCGGCGACCCATCGTTGCAGGCCGACGTGCCGCTCTCATCCGCGAACAGCATCAGCCTCGGTCGCTTGCTGCCCCAAATGGCGTACTTCGGTCACGCGGCGCTACATGCCGATGACAAGCCCATGAACGTCATCGTGCCAACCGGCAATCTCGGCAACGCCGTGGCTTGCCTGTGGGCGCGTGAGATCGGCCTGCCCATCGGCGAGGTCGTCTTCGCCTGTAACGCCAACGATACGCTTCCCGAGTTTTTCGGCGGCCAGCCCTACCGGGCACGCGATGCGATTGCCACCATCGCCAACGCCATGGATGTGGGTGCGCCCAGCAACTTCGAGCGTCTGGTCCACCTTTTCGGCAGCGAGGAAGCGACCCGTTTCAACGGCGCCGCCCACGGCATCGACGACGCCACGATCCGCGATGTGATCCGCCGCCATGCCGCCACGGATGGCGAGGTGTTCTGCCCGCACACGGCGACGGCGATCCGCGTGTTCGAGCAACGGCGCATCGCGGGTGATTCGCGGGCATGGACCATGGCCGCGACGGCACACCCGGCCAAGTTCGAGACGGTCGTCGAACCGTTGATCGGGCGACCGGTGGATGTGCCTGAGGCACTGGCGACGATGCTCGGGAGAACCGCCAGCGCCGAGCCGCTGGCGGCTGATCAACGACTATTCGGCGATTGGCTGCGTAGCTGGTAACGCCTGCCTCAGAACTTGTAACTCAGCATCAACCGGTTATTGGTCCAGGGCTGGTTCCCTGGATTCAGGTTGTTGTTCCCGCCCACGGTGTGTTCCCAGCGGTCACGCAGTTGCAGGCCCTTCAGCAGCATGTCGAGCTTCCACACGATGTCGACATAGACATCGTGGCTGGTGCCACGAAGCACCGTATCGTAATGCGCGTACGAAGCGATCAGCTGCAGGTCGTCGTGCAGGAAATTGTATTGGGCACGCGCTTTCCAGGCATGCCCCGCGCCGAGCTCCACCAGGCCGCGCAGCATCGACGTGGTGTAGAGCGGATCGGTCGCGTAGCTGTTGGTGTAAGGCGAGATGATGGCGCCCGCCCCGGCCGCATTGGTATCGCTGGCAAGCTTGTTGTACGAGATGTCGAACTTCGCCTTGCCGACGCCGACACCCGCATCCACGCCCCACGCTTTCGCATCGACACGCTCGCCGGCGAGGCCGGTGATCTTTGTCTGCGTATCGACGATGACATTGTCCGACCCGCTCGTTTCGCGCACCAGCTGCGCACCGACGAAGGGCTTCAGCATCGTTCCCGTGGGAATGGTGTACATGCCATCCGCATAGCCCAGGCGGCCAAAATGCTCGAAATCGTAGTACCAGGCCTGTGCGGCCAGGCCACCCCCGGCGTAGGTACTGCCGATGGCGGTGGTGCCACCCTGCGAACGCGCGCTGGCAGGGAGCGATCCGTTGTTCCCGTACATGCTGTCGCCGTGGTAGGTCGACGGATAGTAGACGTTATCGTCGTTGTACGATTCCGACGTGCGGCTCTTCCAGCGCAGGGTGCGGATCGCGTAGATATCCCAGCCCTTCGCCGGCTTGAAATCAGCCATGGCGCCCTGGTAGGACGCCGGGATGATGCGCGAATCCGACTGGCCCATCCAGGGCGTATTGAGGTACTGATCACCCCCGCGCACGGTCACCCACGGGTTGGTGTATTCGGCATAAGCCTGGGTGATGCCGTCGATGACGTTGCCCGGACCCATCAGCGAGGTATCGACGCGCCCCGCGTCGTTGGACTGGGTACCGAACGAATGGGCGGAGAACCCTGTCGCGACCAGGCTGAAGCCGCCGACCTTGCCGCTCTTGACCGTAAGCAGGCCGGCAAGCGAATTGGCGAACTGGTCCTTGCTCGAGGGGTTGTCGTAGTTGCGGTCGAAGCGATAGAGGCGCACCTCCCCGCTGACGGTCGCATCACGGAAGAAGTCATCCGCATGGGCCCCGCCGGCGATGCAAGCCAGCCCCACGGCAAGACAGCCAGCCATGAGGCCCCGCCGGCCGGGAAGCATCCGCGCCCGACGGTACGCCGGTGCAAATCCACTGGCCCGTACGGACACGGACTCTTTTTCGGTCAGGCTCACGGCCACGACACCCTTATAGTTGCCAAAGAAACAACCGGGACGATAACACGGCCGCCATAGGGCCTATTAGGAAGGGGCTACTGCGGCCAGGCGAATGGCGTGCAACCACAAGCGATCGCCGAACAGCTCCGCCTCGACGCTTCAGTCTTCGTTCCGGCGTTGTTTCACATGCAACCAATGGCGGCGAGCCGTGGCATTTCCGGTGCTCACTGCGGTGCATACCACTTACCCGTAACCAGCATTTCCACGCGGTCCCGCGACCAAACCACGGGACGGACGGATAGCCGTCCAAACGCTCCTAGGAAAATTCTTTCAGCGAAAACTGTTGACAGGCGTCAAACGGGTGACGTACGTTCGACCGCATGACGCAGCGCACCACCCATGGCCGCTTTTCCCTGAATCGACTTACCAAGGTCGACGGAAAGCTGCGTCTCGGCGGCGGCCTCCTTCTTATTAACCTTGTACTTATTACCTGCGGAGGTGCGGGCTAAGGGCAAGTGTCCAGGTGAAACGAAAATAACCTGAAGACTCCTTAAGAACCCCGCACCCGGACACGGATGCGGGGTTTTTTATTGCCCGGCCCGCCTCGACAACGAGCGGAGCCAGACATGAATCCAGCACACCAGGGCAGTACACACGGCGACGTCGAAAGCGACGTAGGCCGCGTGCGTATCTTCGACACCACCTTGCGCGACGGCGAGCAGGCCCCTGGGTTTTCCATGGACCGGCGCGCCAAACTGCGCATGGCCCAAGCCCTGGAAGACCTGGGCGTCGATATCATCGAAGCGGGGTTTCCGCAGGCTTCACCCGATGATTTCGCCGCCGTCGCCGAGATCGCAAGGACACTGAAACGCCCCACGGTCGCCGCGCTGGCGCGATGCCAACCCGGTGACATCGATGCCGCCGGAAGGGCCCTGGAAGGCGCAAGGCATTCACGGATCCACCTGTTCCTGTCCACCTCTCCCCTGCACCGCGAACACAAGCTGGGGAAATCAAAGCAAGAAGTGATCGATATCGCCGCCACGGCGATCGCAAGGGCCAAGGCCCTGGCCCACGAAGTTGAATTCTCCGCCGAAGATGCCCTGCGCACCGAGCCGGATTACCTCGCCGAGATCTTCTCGGTCGCCGTTGAAGCCGGCGCCTGCGTGCTCAACGCCCCCGACACCGTCGGTTACACCACCCCCGCCGAAATCACCGAGATGTTCCGCTACCTGCAGGCGAACGTGCGCGGTGCGGATAAGGTCATCTTCTCCGCGCATTGCCACGATGACCTGGGCATGGCGGTGGCGAACAGCCTGGCCGCGATCAGCGCCGGCGCCCGCCAGGTGGAATGCACGATCAATGGCATCGGCGAGCGCGCCGGCAACGCCGCGCTGGAAGAAATCGTCATGGCGCTGCACACGCGCCGGCCGCTGTTCAAGCTCGATACCGGCATCGTCACCCAGCACCTGTACCCGACCTCGCGCCTGCTCACCGAAGTGACCGGCCAGGCCGTGCCGCGCAACAAGGCCATCGTGGGCGATAACGCCTTCGCGCACGAATCGGGCATCCACCAGCACGGCATGCTCAAGCACCGCGGCACCTACGAAATCATGAGTCCGCAGGATGTCGGCGCGAAGACCTCGCTGGTCCTCGGCAAGCATTCCGGTCGCCACGCCCTGCGCCAGCGCCTGGTCGAGCTCGAGTACGAGGTCGATGAAACCACGCTGGATACCGTCTTCGAGCGTTTCAAGGTCGTCGCCGACCGCCAGCGCTCTGTCACCAACGATGACCTCGTCGCCCTGATGGGCGCATACGAGGCTGAAAGCGAGACCGCGGCCGTCGCGGTCCAGTCCTGAAGGAGGAACCATGGAAGCCCCGACCCATCTCTGGCACAACGGCCGTATCAAGGCCTGGGCCGAAGCCACCTGCCACGTCGGCGCGCATGCGCTGCACTACGGTTCCTCGGTATTTGAAGGCATCCGCGTGTACAGCACGCCGGATGGCCCCCGTTACTTCCGCCTGGACGAGCACACCGAGCGCCTGTTCCACTCCGCGCGCGTGTACGACCTGGTGATGCCGTACGACGCTGCCACGCTGAACCGCGCCTGCCGCGAAGTCATCGTCGCGAACAACCTGCAATCCGCCTACGTGCGCCCCATCGTGTACCGCAGCGGTTTCACGTTCAGCCTGGCACCCTCGCTGGATACCGCCGTGGATGTCGCGATCATCGCGCTGCCGTGGGGCGCTTACCACGGTGCCGATGCGATCGAGAAGGGTGTGGATGTGTGCGTGTCCTCGTGGAACCGCGCGGCCCCGAACACCTTCCCGAGCGGTGCCAAGGCCGGCGGCAACTACCTCAACAGCCAGCTGATCGCCCGTGAAGCAGTGAACGGCGGCTATGCCGAAGGCATCGCACTCGGCACCGACGGCCTGCTGAGCGAAGGTGCGGGCGAGAACCTTTTCGTCGTGCGCAAGGGCGTGATCTACACGCCGCCAGCCGCCGCATCGATCCTGTGCGGCATCACCCGCGATTCAGTGCTCACCCTGGCCAAGGACCTGGGCTACGAAGTGGTCGAACAGCCGCTGCCGCGCGAGATGCTGTACTTCGCCGACGAAGTGTTCATGACGGGTACGGCCGCCGAAGTGACGGCCGTGCGCTCGGTCGATCGCAAGCCGGTCGGCAGCGGCCGCCCCGGCCCCATCACCCGCGCCCTGCAGGATGCCTTCTTCGGCCTGTTCGATGGCCGTACGGAAGATCGTTGGGGCTGGCTGTCACCGGTGGAAGAAGCCACCGCCGGGAGGGTCGCGGCATGAGTGCGCGCACCCTGTTCGACAAGCTGTGGGATGCCCACCAGGTAAAGGCCGAAACGGAAAGCACGCCGGGCGTGCTGTACATCGACCTGCACATGGTCCACGAAGTGACCTCACCGCAGGCCTTCGATGAGCTGCGCGCTCGCGGCCTGAAGGTGCGCCGCCCGGATCGCACGCTGGCCACGCTGGATCACTCCACCCCAACCTTGCCTGCCGGCACCGACGGCAAGCGCCCGTACTTCACGAAGGAAGCCGAGGCCCAGGTCGCAAAACTCGAAGCCAACGTGCGCGAGTTCGGCATCGACCTGATGGGCTGGGATAGCCCGCACCGCGGCGTCGTGCATGTCGCGGGCCCGGAAGTGGGTGCCACCCATCCGGGCATGACCATCGTATGCGGTGACAGCCACACGGCTACCCACGGTGCGTTCGGTTCGCTGGCCTTCGGCATCGGCACCACGGAAGTCGGCCATGTGCTGGCCACGCAGTGTCTGCTCCAGCGCAAACCCAAGTCGTTCGCCATCCATGTGGATGGCCAGTTGCAGCAGGGCGTCACTGCAAAGGACCTGATCCTGCACATCATCGGGAAGATCGGCATCGGCGGCGGTACCGGCTACGTGCTGGAGTACACCGGCGAAGCGATCCGCGCCATGTCGATGGAAGAGCGGATGACCGTCTGCAACATGTCGATCGAAGCCGGTGCCCGTGCGGGCCTGGTTGCGCCGGACGATACGACGTTTGCCTGGCTGAAGGGCCGCGAACGTGCACCGCAGGGTGCGGCGTGGGACGAGGCCGTCGCCCGCTGGCGCGCGCTCGCCACCGACGACGGTGCCACGTATGACCGTGAAGTGCGCATCGATGCATCGGCTATCCAGCCCTCGGTCACGTATGGCACTCACCCGGGCATGGTCATGCCCATCCACGCGCAGGTGCCCGCTGCGGCGGATGCGCTGGAACAGCGCGCACTGGATTACATGAAGGTCACCGCCGGCAAGCCGATCACGGGCGAGGCCGTCGATGTCGTCTTCATCGGCAGCTGTACCAACGGGCGCCTGTCCGACCTGCGTGCCGCCGCGGAGATCCTGCGTGGCCGCCGCGTGGCCGAGGGCGTGCGCATGCTGGTGGTGCCGGGCTCCGAACAGGTGCGCCGCGATGCCGAAAGTGAAGGCCTGCACCACGTGTTCCTCGAAGCCGGCGCGGAATGGCGCCAGCCGGGCTGCTCCATGTGCATCGCCATGAACGGCGACATGGCCCAGCCAGGCCAGCTCGTCGTCGCCACCAGTAACCGCAACTTCGAGGGCCGCCAGGGCAAGGGCGCACGCACCGTGCTGGCCAGCCCGCTGGTCGCCGCGGCCTCGGCCGTGGCCGGCCACGTCGCCGATCCGCGCGAGTACATGAACCAGGAAGCCGCCGCATGAGCACCACCACCCGCCCGCTCACCTACGTGCACTCGCGCACGGCCGTGCTGCGCGATGAAAACATCGATACCGACCGCATCATCCCGGCGCGCTTTCTCACCACCACCGAGCGCACCGGCCTGGGCAAGCATTGCTTCGAGGATTGGCGTTACGCCGCCGACGGCAGCGACAACCCCGCGTTCGCATTGAACCAGCCGGCCGCCCGCGGCTGCTCCATCCTGGTGGCCGGCCACAACTTCGGCTGCGGCTCCTCGCGCGAACACGCCCCGTGGGCGCTGCTGGATTACGGCATCCAGGCGGTGATCTCCAGCGAGATCGCGGACATCTTCCGCGGCAATTCGCTGAAGAACGGCCTGCTCGCCATCGTCCTTTCCGGTGCCGAGCACCGTTGGCTGTTGGATAACCCCGGCGTCGAACTGCGCATCGATATCGCCAGCGGGACCATCCGCCTTCCCGACGGCGGAAACATCCATTTCGATCTTGAACCGTTCGCCCGCCACTGCCTGCTCAACGGCGTGGACCAGATGGGCTTCCTGCTGCAGCAGGACGACGCCATCGGCGCCTATGAACAACGCATGGAGAAAGCAGCATGAAGAAGGCCAACATCGTCGTATTGCCGGGTGACGGCATCGGTCCGGAGGTCGCCGCGGCCGGCGTCGCCGTACTGCGTGCGGTCGCCGAGCGTTTCGGCCACGCGTTCTCCTTTACCGAGCATGCGATCGGTGGGGACGCCATCGATCGCTTTGGCGACCCGTTGCCGCAGGAAACGCGTGATGCGCTGCTGGCGTGTGATGCCATCCTGCTCGGCGCGGTGGGCGGCCCCAAATGGTCTGATCCCTCGGCCAAGGTACGCCCCGAGCAGGGCCTGCTCGCCATGCGCAAGATGCTCGGCGTCTTCGCCAACGTGCGCCCGCTGAAACTGCACCCACGCACCGCCGCGCTGTCGCCGCTGAAGCCGGAGCGCACCGCGGGCGTGGATCTGGTCTTCATCCGCGAACTCACCGGCGGTATCTACTTCGGCGCCAAGACGCGCAGCGACACCGATGCAACGGACGAATGCCGCTACAGCGTCGAGGAAGTGGAGCGCGTCGTGCGCCATGCCTTCGAACTGGCCCGCAACCGCCGCAAGAAAGTTACCTCGGTGGACAAGGCCAACGTGCTGGAAACCTCGCGCCTGTGGCGTTCGGTCGCCACGCGTGTCGCGACCGAGTTCCCGGATGTGGCGCTGGAACATCAGCTGGTCGATTCGATGGCCATGCACCTGCTCACCCATCCCGCCGACTACGACGTGATCGTCACCGAGAACATGTTCGGCGACATCCTGACCGATGAAGCCTCGGTGCTGGCTGGCTCGCTGGGGCTGTCGCCCTCCGCATCGATCGGCGGCCCCGGGGCGGGCATCTATGAGCCCATCCATGGCTCGGCACCGGATATCGCCGGTCAGGCAGCGGCGAATCCTCTGGGCACGATCCTCTCCGCGGCGATGCTGCTGCGCCATTCGCTCGGCCTGGCCGACGAAGCCGCAGCGGTCGAAGACGCCGTGGACCACGTTCTGGAACACGCCAACCTCACTCGCGACCTGGGCGGTACGGCCACGACGCACGCCGTGACCCGTTCCGTCCTGGACGCCATCCAAGCCAAGGCGGAGGCCGCATGAGCACCCGGAAGATCCCCATCCGCACGCTGCGCAGCGATGCGATCAAGACCGGACCGGATCGCGCGCCGGCCCGCGCCATGTTGCGCGCCACGGGCCTGGACGATGATGCGATCGCCAGGCCGATGGTCGCCATCGTGCACAGCTGGTCCAACGTCTCGCCGTGCAACCTCAACCTGCGCGAGCTCGCCGAAGCCGCCGCCGAAGGCGTGCGTGCAGCGGGCGGCACGCCAGTGGAGTTCAACACCATCGCCGTCACCGATGGCATCGCCATGGGCACGACCGGCATGCGTTCGTCGCTGGTCAGCCGCGAAGTGATCACCGATTCAATCGAGCTGGCCGTGGATGGCCACTGCCTGGATGCGATGGTGGTGCTGTGTGGTTGCGACAAGACCATCCCGGCCGCCGCCATGGCGCTGGCCCGCCTGAACATCCCGGGCGTGGCGCTGTACGGTGGCAGCATCGACCACGGCAAGCGCAACGGTTGCTCGATCACCGTGCAGAACGTCTTCGAAGCGGTGGGCGCACATGGCGCGGGCAAGATCACCGACGAGGAACTGGACGACGTGGAGCGCCACGCCTGCCCCGGCGCCGGTGCATGCGGCGGTCAGTACACCGCGAACACCATGGCGATGGTGCTGACCATGCTGGGGCTGACCCCGGTCGGCCTGAACGACATCCCCGCGACCGACCCGGCCAAGCGCGCGGCGGCGTTCCGTTGCGGCGAACTGGCCATGGCCTGCCTGGAAGCCGACCGCAAGCCGCGTGACGTGATGACCCGCGATGCGTTCGATAACGCCGCGCGCGTGGTCGCCGCCACCGCGGGCTCCACGAACGCCGTGCTGCATCTGCTGGCAATGGCCAACGAAGCCCGCGTGCCGCTGTCGATCGAGGACTTCGAGCCCGCCTCGAAGAACACGCCCGTCATCGCTGACCTGATGCCGGGTGGCCGCTACAGCGCGGTCGAGATGTCGGCCGCCGGTGGTGTCGCCATCGTGGCGCGGGAGCTGCGCAAGGCAGGCATGCTGAAGAACACGGCCACCGTTACCGGCCACACGATGTTCGAAGAACTCGACGCCGCACCGCCCGCGACGGAAGGCCAGGTGGTCGTTCGCAGCGTCGCCGATGCGTTCAAGCCGCGTGGTGGTTACAGCATCCTGTACGGCAACCTGTCGCCCGAGGGCTGCATCCTTAAGCTGGCCGGCCACGGCCGCACGAGCCATGCGGGGCCGGCGCGCGTGTTCGAGAGCGAAGAAGAAGCCTTCGCCGCCGTGCAGGCAGGGCGCATCCGCGCGGGTGACGTCATGGTCATCCGTAATGAAGGCCCCGCGGGCGGCCCCGGCATGCGCGAGATGCTGGCCGTCACCGCGGCGCTGGTCGGCCGTGGGTTGGGCAACGACGTGGCCCTGATCACCGATGGCCGCTTCAGTGGCGCGACGCATGGCTTCATGGTGGGCCACATCGCACCGGAAGCCGCGCGTGGTGGCCCGATCGGCCTGATCCGCGAAGGCGACGCCATCTTCATCGATGCCACTACCCGCGAACTACGCACCGATGCGGACCTCGCCTCGCGCCGCGCTGCCTGGCGCCCCACGCCACCGAAGGTGATGCGTGGCGTGCTTGCCAAGTACGCGCGCCTGGTGGGATCCGCTGCTGAGGGTGCAGTCACACAGGCCTTTGACGATGCGCCGGCGACGAGCCAGCGGGTGCGCCGCGAAATCGAGGATGAGGACCTCACGCAGGAACTGATCGGCAACTGAGTTCGTTTTGTGGGGCGTGCTTGCGCGCGCACCGGGCCCTGAATCCCTGGTCACGCGCAAGCACGTTCCCACATCTTCCTGATACCGCTTTTGTAGGAGCTCACCTTGTGGGCGACATCTTTCGCGATATCGCAGCAGGACCTGCGCCTCCCCGGCGAACGGCGTCGCGCACAGGGTGCGCTCCTACACCTACCTATTTACCCGAGGAACTGACATGACCGAGAAGCAAGCTACTACCGCACCGCTGCAGAACGCCCGTATCGCCGTGCTCGGCTACGGTAGCCAGGGCCGTGCGCACGCGCTGAACCTGAAGGACTCCGGCCTCGACGTGGTCGTGGGCCTGCGCCCGGGTGGCCCCTCGTGGAACCGCGCCTACGTGGATGGCTTCGCGGTCGCTGAACCGGGTGATGCGGTGCGTGGCGCCGACCTGGTCGCCGTGCTCACGCCGGACATGACCCAGCCGGCCATCTACAAGGAATCGATCGAACCGAACATCAAGCCCGGCGCCACACTGCTGTTCGCCCACGGCTTCAACGTGCACTTCGGCCAGATCGCCCCGCGTGCGGATATTGACGTGGTGCTGGTCGCACCGAAGGGCCCGGGCGCGTTGGTGCGCCGCGAGTATGAGATCGGCCGCGGCGTGCCTTGCCTGTATGCCGTGCACCAGGATGCCACCGGCCACGCGACCGAGCGCGCCACGGCGTACGCAGCCGGCATCGGTGGCGCCCGCGCCATGCTGATCGAAACCGACTTCAAGGAAGAAACCGAGACCGATCTGTTCGGCGAACAGGCCGTGCTGTGTGGTGGCGCCTCGGAGCTCGTGATCAAGGGCTTCGAGACCCTGGTCGAAGCGGGTTACCGCCCGGAGATCGCTTACTACGAAGTGATGCACGAGCTGAAGCTGATCGTGGATCTGTTCTACGAAGGTGGCATCGCCCGCATGCTCGAGTTCATCTCCGAGACGGCG
Source organism: Luteibacter aegosomatissinici (assembly GCF_023078495.1). Taxonomy (NCBI): domain Bacteria; kingdom Pseudomonadati; phylum Pseudomonadota; class Gammaproteobacteria; order Lysobacterales; family Rhodanobacteraceae; genus Luteibacter; species Luteibacter aegosomatissinici. Next base: position 4,638,482 of record NZ_CP095742.1, read on the forward strand.
CAGTACGGCGATTACACCCGTGGCCCGCGTGTGGTGGATGAAGGAACCAAGGAGCGCATGAAGGCCGTGCTGAAGGATATCCAGGACGGCACCTTCGCGCGCGAGTGGACGGCCGAGTACAAGGCCGGCCTGCCGAACTACAAGGCGTTCAAGCAGCGCGACCTGGAGCACCCGATCGAGAAGGTCGGCGCGCAGCTTCGTGCCCGCATGCCCTGGCTCGCGGCCAACCAGCCCAAGCCCGCCGAGGAAGCCGCAAAGAGCGCCTAAGCCCGCCAACGGCAGGAGCGCACCCTGTGCGCGACCTCTTACGCGACATCTCCATGCCTGGAGCCGTCTCGCGAAATGATGTCGCCCACAGGGTGGGCTCCTACACCACAGGAACAAAGGAAACCCACGTGAACGCGCAACTGGATACCGTCGGCGACATTAGCCGAACCACCTCGAAGCACCCCCTGGCCGGGCGCGCCATGACCGGCGCCGATATCGTCGTGCAGGTACTTGCCGACGAAGGCCTCGATGTCCTTTTTGGTTATTCCGGTGGCGCCATCCTTCCGGTGTACGACGCGGTATTCCGTTTCAACGCCGACCACGTGCGGGACGATGGCAGCGAGCCGCTGCCCCTGATCGTTCCCGCCAATGAACAAGGCGCGTGCTTCATGGCCGCCGGGTACGCTCGCGCCTCCGGCCGTGTTGGCGTGGCCCTGGTCACTTCGGGCCCCGGTGCCACCAACGCCGTCACGCCGGTGCGCGATTCCATGGCGGACTCCATCCCGCTGGTCGTCATCTCGGGTCAGGTGCCCACGGGCGCGATTGGCACGGACGCGTTCCAGGAAGCACCGATCAGCCAGATCATGGGTTCGTGCGCGAAACACGTGTTCCTGGTTACCGACGCCTCGACGCTGGAGGCCACGCTGCGCACCGCCTTCCACATTGCGCGCAGCGGCCGGCCCGGCCCGGTGGTCATCGATATCCCAAAGGATGTGCAGAACGCGCCGCTCACGTTCGAAGGCAGCCGCGAGTTGCCCGTGCGTGGCTACCGCTCGCGCCTGCATGCCGTGGAGTCGGCGACGCTGACCGATGCACACTGCGCCGAGTTCTTTGCCCAACTCGCACAAGCCGAACGCCCCCTGATCTACGCCGGTGGCGGCATCGTCGCCGCAGGCGCAGCAGGCCCGCTGCGCGAGTTCGCGCATGCCTTCGGCATCCCCGTGGTAACCACGCTGATGGGTATCGGCGGCTTTGATACCACCGACCCACTCGCGTTGCATATGCTCGGCATGCACGGTGCCGCGTATGCGAATTACGCGATGGACGATTGTGATTTCGTGTTTGCCCTCGGTGCGCGTTTCGACGATCGCGTCGTGGGCGTGCCCGCCAAATTCGCACCCAAGGCCAGGGCCATCGCCCAGGTCGACATCGATCCCGCCGAGATCGGCAAGGTCAAGGCGGTGGACTGGCACCACGTTGGCTCGCTGGATACGACACTGGACCGCCTGCTCGCCTACGGTGCGCGCAAGGGCTTCCGCAAGGATCTCTCGGCGTGGCACGCGCATGTCGCCGGACTGAAGCGCACGCACGCCATGAACTTCTGCCGCGATAGCGGTGCCATCCAGCCCTGCGCCGTCATCGAGGCGATCAATCGCATCACCAACGGCCACGCGATCATCAGCACGGGCGTCGGCCAGCATCAGATGTGGGCGGCACAGTATTTCGATTTTCGCGAGCCACGCCATTGGCTCACCTCCGGCTCCATGGGCACCATGGGCTTCGGCTTGCCGGCAGCGATCGGTGCGCAGCTCGCCCGCCCTGACCTCACCGTGATCGACATCGATGGCGACGCCAGCATCCGCATGAACATCGGCGAGCTGGAGACCGTCACGACCTATGGCCTGCCCGTGAAGGTCGTGGTCCTGAACAACAGCGGTGACGGCATGGTCCGCCAGTGGCAGAAGCTGTTCTTCAAAGGCCGGTTCGCCGCATCCGACAAGAGCTTGCACAAGAAGGATTTCGTTCGCGCGGCCCAGGCGGATGGATTCGAGTGGGCGCAGCGCCTCGAGAACCCCGCCGACATTCCGGCCGTGATCGAGGATTTCCTCGCGTTCAAGGGCCCAGCGTTCCTTGAGGTGGTGATCGACCCGGATGCCGGCGTGTACCCCATGGTCGGGCCCGGTGCCACGTATGCCGAAATGATCACGGGCGACTGGATCGCCAGCCGCAGCGCACCCATCGCGCCCACCGGCCAGCCGACGGGGATGTTCTGATCATGCGCCACACGGTTTCCATCCTGCTGCAAAACGAGGCCGGTGCACTGGCCCGCGTGGCGGGCCTGTTCGCCTCGCGCGGATACAACATCGAATCGCTGACCGTGGCCGCCACGCATGACGAGGATGTCTCGCGCCTCACCCTCGTGGTGTTCGGCGATGACGCCACGGTGGAGCAGATCATCAAGCAATCCGCCAAGCTGGTGGATGTGATCGAGATCGGTGAACTCACCCGCAAGGAACACGTGGAGCGCGAGCTCGTGGTGGCTCGTGTTGAAGCGCCGGGTGATGCGGTCGACACATGCCTTGGCCGTTTCGGCGGGCGCCTGCTCCAGCGCGAAGGCGCCCAGTCCGTCGTGGAATACACCGGCCGCGCCGACGAAGTGGATGCGTTCCTCGATGCGCTACACGCGGCGGGCGACGTAGCCGATCATGCGCGTAGCGGCATCGCCGCCATAGAACGCCCCCTGGTTACCGCGTAACCACGCTGCCCTTGTGTGGCAGCGCGCTTGCGCGCGATGGGATCTTGCAGCACACCCGATCGCGCGCAAGCGCGCCCCTACACAGAGTCTGGTGTCACGCGGCATAGACCGCGCGGCGTTACCAGACCTTGTAAACCTGCCCCGTTTGCAGTCCTTCGACCGATCGTGAGAACGCCAGCGCCGCGCGCGCCGCCGTCACCGGCTCGAACCCGCGGAAGTACGGCCCATACGCGTGCATGGCTTCGGTCAGCACGTTGGGACTCACCACGTTGATGCGCAGCCCACGCGGCAATTCGATCGCAGCCGCGCGCACGTAGGCCTCGACGGCTCCGTTGGCCATGCTGGCGCAGGCGCCGGAGAGGATCGGCTGCTCCGTGAGGATGCCGGTGATCAGCGTGAATGACCCGCGGTCGCGCAGCGTGTGCATGCCGACCTGTACCAGGCGCACCTGCCCGAGCAGTTTATCGTTCAGACCTTCGAGGTACTTCGCCTCGGTCAGCTCGCCCAGCGGCGCGAACGGCACCTTGCCAGCCGCGCAGACCACGGCGTCCAGGTCACCCACCGCGTCGTACATGGCACTGACACTCGCCGCATCGCGCAGATCGACCTTCACATCACCACCGCTCCTGCCGGCGCGGATGATCTCGTGGCGCTGCCCTAGCTCGGCCACGACCGCTTTACCGAGCGTGCCGCTGGCGCCAACGACAAGAACCTTCATATCCGTGTCTCCCTAATGACTACCAACGGTGGAGGGTACGCCCAGGCGCATGAACTTGCGCGCGACGACAGGGTTGCAAAGTCGATCGATGCTTCATGGGGCGTATCCGAAGACTTCACTCCCGCGCGCCTAGCTTGGCATCGAACGCAGCCGAGTGGAGCACGCCACATGCCCTACACCCCCACCAACCCCCAACCGCCGTTCGCGGAACCCGGCAAGAATCGCCCGGAAGATGAGATCCGCCAGCCCGGCAGCTACCGCCCTGAGCGCGATGCCGACCCGGAGCCTCCGGAAGACGACGATCCCATCGAGCCATTGGAACCGAAATAAGCACCCAGGGGGCGTCGATAGGCGCCCCTTATCATCTCGGATGCGCTCAGGAACCAGGTGCCCGCGTGTCTCTCCGATGCTTCCACGCGTGTTGCAACAGATGCATAGGGCTGAACGCGAACGTGAGCCGATGATCGCCCGATGGCACGCACACCGCGCGGAACATGCCGTTGGCGCGGTGGATGGGTAAGGGCGCACCGTCGAGCGCCGCGACCCAACCGGGGTGGTCCACGTCGCCCGCGACGAGCCATCCGCCTTGCGCAGAGTGGACCGCCACGTCCACGCGAGAGTACGTCGCACCGGTCACCTCCGCGTCCAGACGCCCACCGCAGGTGTCCGCGCCTGCACGGGCCACGGCGCGATCCTCGTCGTCGCGAGGCGTGAGCCAGACCGATTGCGCGAAATCCGTCTGGTTGAATGCCTCGATGGCGGGTGATTCCCCGACCTTCATCCAATGCACCTCCGCGGGCTGCAGGAAGCGCGCATAAGCGCCGTCATTTCGCCACAGGTCGACGTAGGGGAAGGAGCCAACCTTGATGTAATCCGGCGGCGGCGCGTAGGTCGCAGGCGCATCGCCGTGCCCGATGGCGAGGTAACGCACGCCAAGCAAGTCATCCAGGCGCGCGTCCGGCGGCGCGTTGTAGGGCGCGGCATCGCTGGTCACGTTGATGTTCTCGCGGGGTCGATACCACGCTTCGTACAGGGCATCGCGCAAGGGGTTGTAACCCTGGGTGGAGCGAATGCCGGACACCATGCCCATGTTGTCCCAGGCGGCCGAGGTGTGCTCCACGGCGATGCGCTCGTGGGCGCCGAGATTTTCGACGAGATAGCGTGCAGCCGCATCGCGCTGGTAGTGCCTCGCGTCGTTGTACGACGCGTTGAACCGGCCATTGAAGTTATAGCTGCGGTAATCCGCCACCAGCAGCACCACGAGAAGCAGCACGACGCGCCACTCACCGCCCGGGCGAAACACTTGCCACAGTACGACGGCGCCAACGATAACGGCGATACCCGGTGCACCATGCGGCGCGAAGCGCGAAGCGATGCCGAGGACGGCGAGCCAGAGCAACGCCAGGGCGGCCAGCCATGCCATCTCCCGGCGCGAGCGTAGGTTCACCTGGGTCGCACCGGCCGCCACCAGGAATGCCAGGGCAAAGTTAAGCACGTAGGCCGCATCCGAAGGGCGGCGGAAGTGCGTCAGCCCGGGCAACCAGGCATAGAGCCACGCATACACCGGCGTGCGCGTGCCGACCATGTACACCATGGCAAGCCCCGCCAGCACGGCAAAGCACACGATCCCCCGTCGTCGGCGCGGCGTCTTCCACGCGCGCACCAGACCGGTGAGCACCAGCGTCGGCACCACGCCGATATAGAGGAACGACTGCACCGGGTCGATCACGGCGTGCGTGAAATCCGTGAACCCACCGTACGCGTTGGGGTTGAGGAAAAACAGGAACGCGCGAGGATCGAGCGAACCACCGTCGGCAAGCGCCAGCGCCATGCTGGCGCGATTGGACAGTTGCATGGTGGCCCAGCTGAAGAGGAGCTGGGGCAAGCCGATCAGCAACGCGATCGCCACGGCCGCACCGAGGCTCAGGGCCACGCGCTTACGCTCACGGCCACCCAGCACGCGCCAGGCGGTTCCCACGGCAACCGCGGCGTAGCCAAGCAGGACCAGCACGAACAGGTAGGTGACCTGCGTGAGCTGCGTCACCATCGCGCCCGCGGCCAGCCCCAGCAGGCCGCCGCGCGCGATGCCCGGGAGCTCAAGCACGCGGCGCAATGCCAGGAGCACCACGGGCACATAGGCATAGGCGATGACGATGGGCACGTGTTCCAGCCGCGAGGCGGCCACGCCGCCAGCCATGTACACGATGGCGCCGAGCAGCGTGCCCAGCGCGTTCGCGCCGTGGCGGCGCAATACGCCGAGCATCGCGGCACCGCCCATCAGCACGTGAAGCAGCACACCCCACGAGAACCACACGCCACCCGGGTCCGGCGGGATGAGCATCCAGGCCATGAGCAGGGGCGAGAACAGCATGCCCTGGGGATCGCCCAGCTGCGCGAACCCACCGTAGATATACGGATTCCACCAGGGCGCCAGCCCGGTGCGCAGGCTATGGGCGTTGAAGTACACCGTGGGGTAGAACTGGTAGATGGCGTCCCAGGGCAGCACCTTGCCCCGCACCAGCACGTTGAAATTCAACACGAGCCACGCCGCCGTCAGCACGAGGAGCAGGCGTCGGTGGGGGATCTTTTCCGTAGTCAAGGTGCGCGCGGGCCATCGCAAGGGAATGCGCGAGTCTAAGGCAACCGACGGCGCGGCGGCCCTGTGGCATGCGCGGCCGCCCGGTTAGACTGGTGCCCATGAGCCCTGCCCCGAAGAAGCCCACCACGCGCCGCAAGGTGCCTACCATGGCGCGCAAGCCCGTCACCGCGCCCGCCCCGGCACCCGTGCGCCCGGCCGATGCATCGACCACCGCCGAGCGCGTCATCGCGTTCCTGCTGCGCAGCGCGCCGGCCGCGCGCCGGGAGCGCATCTACGCATTCCTCCAGCTCACCCGCATGGACCGTCCCATCGGCGCACTCCTGCTGTTGTGGCCAACCTGGTGGGCGCTATGGCTGGCGGCGAAGGATTTCCCCCCGGTGGGACCGCTGGTGATCTTCACCCTGGGCGTGTTCGCCATGCGCTCGGCGGGTTGTGCCATCAACGATTACGCCGACCGCAAGCTCGATCCCCAGGTGAGCCGCACTGCCGGGCGTCCGATCGCCAGCGGCCGGGTCACCCCGCGCGAGGCGCTGATCACCTTCGCCGCGCTGCTGGTGTTCTCCTTCGTGCTGGTGCTGTTCACCAACAAGCTCACCATCCTGCTTTCCTTTGCGGGGGCGGGGCTGGCGGCGCTCTACCCCTTCACCAAGCGCTACACCAACCTGCCCCAGGTCGTGCTGGGTGCGGCGTTCGGCTGGTCCATCCCCATGGCCTTTGCCGCGGTAACCAACACGGTGCCGCCCGTGGCCTGGCTGCTGTTCATCGCGAACATCCTGTGGTCGGTGATCTACGACACCGAGTACGCCATGGTCGATCGCGAGGAAGACCTGAAGGCAGGTGCGAAATCGACCGCCATCCTGTTTGCCGACGCGGACCTGGTGATCATTGGCGTGCTGATGGGTACGTTCCTGCTGGCGATGCTGCTGGTGGGAACGCGCGCGGCGCTGGGCTGGCCCTACTGGCTGGGGCTCGTGATTACCGCGGGCTTGTTTGGCTACCAGCAGTGGATCATGCGCGAGCGGGCACGAGCGGCTTGCCTGGCGGCGTTTCGGCATAACAACTGGGTGGGGTTGGCGCTTTGGGTCGGGATCGTGGTGGCACTGGCGCTGTAGGAAGAGCATCGCGAGGTCACGCGCGATCTCGTGATGGACATCACGTTCGTCATGGTTCGGAAAACTTTGCTGTCATCGTGACATCTCGCGGTCATCGCGCATGAACTTGTCCGTCACTACTGACGCATAAGTTGCTTGGGATCGCGTGCCCAGGGAGAGGCCGGCGTGCTGGCAAACCCCTGCCGGCGCCGGGGTGGGCATGTGCAAGCCCATCCCCGGAGTTCTACCCCCATGCGTAACACCCTGCTCTGCCGTGCGCTGCGCGCGGCGATCGTCGGCGCGTTCGTGCTTTCCGCCGCCGCCCATGCCCAGGATGCGGCACCCGAGAAGAAGGCCACCGACCTGGATAACGTGGTGGTCACCGCCCGCTCGGGCGTGGAGAGCCGTACCAAGGCCGAAACGAGCTACTCGATCACGACCATCGACGAGGACCGCCTGCGCATGCAGGCGCCGACGAGTGTCACCGAGGCGGTGAAGTCGGTGCCCGGCTTCTGGGTCGAATCCTCCGGCGGCGAAGCCTCCGGCAATATCCGTGCTCGTGGCATACCCGTGGATGGCTATGGCTCGGTCACACTGCTGGAAGATGGCATCCCCGTGCAGCACGACCCTGCGCTGGGCTACCTCAACGCCGACCAGGCCTTCCGCCTGGATGAAACGATCGAGCGCGTCGAAGTGGTCCGTGGTGGTCCGTCGTCGGTGTTCTATTCCAACGCACCCGCAGGCGCGATCAACTTCATCCCGCGCCAGGTGGGCGACACCGCCGAAGGGCTGGTGAAGTACACGGTAGGTAACTATTCGCTCAACCGCCTGGACTTCTGGTACGGCACGCCGATCGGCGGTGGCTGGAAGCTGGGTGTCGGCGGGTTCTGGCGCGTGGATGATGGCGTGCGCCGTCCGCAGTTCGACGCGGACAAGGGCGGGCAGCTGCGGGCCACGCTGTCGAAGCAGCTTGAGCACGGCGACATCAGCTTCGATGTGAAGCACATGGACGACAAGGTCGCCCTGTACCTCGGCATCCCGATGTACACCGATCCGCACGGCGATATCCGCCCCGCCCCGGGCTTCAATGGCAATTACGGCACCCTCGCCGGTCCGGAGACGCAGAATCTGGACATGCGCGAAGCCGGAGGTGGCACGTATCACTTCGATAACAGCGAAGGCACCCACGTGAAGCGCACGCAGGTGTCGTTCAAGTTCGACCACGACCTGGGCGATGACTGGAAGCTCGCCGAGTCCATGCGCTACAGCACCACCGATACGCAGCGTAACGGTGTATTCCCCAACGCCGTGCAGACGGGTGCCACGCTGATCCAGCAGGACACGGCCAACCGCCTTGGCCTCGTGCCCGGTGCCACGGCACTGCAGCTGCGCTATGTCGATAACCCGGCGCAGGTGTTCAATGTGAATGGCCAGAACGGCAATGGCCTGGTCGTCACCGGCGGTATTCGCGGCGTCACCCTGCCGGTCGATGAGTTCATCAACGATACCCGCGTGCTCCGTAAGTTCGAATTCGGCGACCAGAGCCACGACGTGACGCTGGGCTATTACCACGCCAACTTCGAGCAGGATTTCGATCGCTATTCCTCCACGGTGCTGATGGATGTGCGCGACAACGCGCGCCTGCTCGACCTGGTCGGCGTGGATGCGAACGGCAACGTCGTGGGCTCGCTCACGGACCATGGCTTCTACGGCTATGGCTACGAATGGGAGCATGCCAGCGGCAAGTCCAACACCAATGCCTTCTACCTCTCTGATGAGTGGCAGGTGACCCCGGAGCTGCGCATCGATGGCGGCGCACGCTGGGAGAAGGTGAACGTGCAGGGCTACACCGAGGGCAAGGCCACGGTGAACCTGGGTGGCTCGCCGGCCGCCATGAAGGTGCTGACGGGTAACGGCCAGTACACCCACTACGACCAGAGCTTCGACAAGACCGGCTGGACCCTCGGTGCCAACTGGCAGTTCTCGCCGCGCCAGGGTGTATTCGCCCGTTGGACCTCGGCGTTCCGCCTGCCCAACCTCAGCACCTACATCACAAGCCCCACCGCCACGCCTGTGTTGCAGACCATGGACCTTGGCGAGGCCGGCTGGAAGTACAGCGATCGCTTCGTGGATACGTACGCGACGCTGTTCTACACCAAGTACAACAACGTGGGCTTCTCGAACTACGTGTTCGATCGCAACACCAATACCTCGACCCCGCAGACGGGTTACGCCGACACCAAGACCTTTGGCCTGGAGCTGGAAGGCACGATCTACCCCACCCAGTGGTTCGACGTGCAGTTCAACGCCACCCTGCAGGACCCGAAGTACAAGGGCCTGCGCTATACGGAGGTGGTTAACAACGCCCCCGTGTTGCGCGACTATGAGGACAACCAGCTTATCCGCGTACCCAAGGTGAGCTACCGCATTGTCCCGGGGGTGAACCTGATGGATAACCGCCTGCGCCTGCAGTTCTCGTACGAGCACGAAGGGCAGCGCTACGTCGACACGGCCAACTCGGTGCGCCTGCCGGCCTACCACGTGGTGAACTTCAGCGCCCGCTACGATGCCACCCAGCAGCTTTCGCTGTATTTCTATGCGGATAACCTGTTCAACTCCCTGGGCCTGACCGAAGGCAACCCGCGCGCGGGTGAGTTGGCCAGTTCCGATGTGGGCGCGACCACGTTCATCGCCCGGCCGCTGCTCGGCCGCTCGTTCCGGGCCGCCGCGATGTACCGCTTCTGATGCGCGCCCTGACCGCACTCCTGCTTGCCTGCTTTGCCGCCAGCACCGTGGCGGCCGAGCGTGCGCCCGATGTCGTGCTGCGTGGTGAGCTGACCGGCAAGGACAACCACACGTACCGCGAGGTGCCTTTTGAGGTACCCGCAGGAACGAAGCGCATCACCATCGATGTGAGCTACACCGGTCGGGAACAACGCACCACCATCGACCTGGGCCTGCTCGGCCCGGGCGGTTTCGCGGAGCAGGATGGCTTCCGCGGCTGGAGCGGTGGCAGCAAACACCGCTTCACGGTCTCGGCCACCGATGCCACGGCCTCGTTCCTGCCCGGCGAGATCTGGCCAGGCCGTTGGCGCCTGTTGCTCGGCATCCCGAATATCCGCCCGACGTCCACGGCATCGTTCACCGCCGATGTGTGGTTCTCCAACGACGACGAAGGCTTCGGGCCGGAGCATGGGTTGTCGGCTCCGCTGAAGACCACCGCTGGCTGGTATCGCGGCGACCTGCACATGCATACCGCGCACAGCGACGGTGGCTGCCTGAACGCCAGCGGGACCGCCAAGGTGCCGTGCCCGCTGTTCCTCACCGTGGTTTCGGCCGCGAAACGCGGGCTGGACTTCATCGCCATCTCCGAGCACAACACCATGTCGCAGGTGTCGGAGATGCGCGAGTTGCAGCCGTACTTCGATACGATGCTGATGATCCCGGCTCGGGAGATTACGACGTTCGAAGGCCACGCCAACCTGTTCGGCGTGTCGCGGCCACTGGATTTCCGCCTGGGCAGCCCGTCGGTGCCGGATTGGAACGCGCTGACGGCCGATGTCGCGAAGGCGCACGGACTCATCTCCATCAACCACCCGCGCCGTCCGAACGACGAAACCTGCATGGGCTGCGGCTTCACGCCGTCGAAGCCGGTGAATATGCACGGTTTCCAGGCCATCGAGGCGATCAACGGCCGCGACCCGGAGCGCCCGGAGACGGGCATTCCGTTCTGGGAGAAGCAGCTCAATGCAGGCGTGCGTATCACCGGCATCGGCGGCGGCGACAGCCATGACGGCAGTGACGGCGCACGCGACGAGTTCGCCGGGGTGATCGGCGTGCCGACCACCGTGGTGCGTGCCGATGCGCTCTCGATGGACGGCATTCTCGACGGCATCCGTGCGGGGCATGTGTTCGTGGATACCGAGGGCACGAAGGACCGCATGCTCGAGGTAACCGCCACGGCGGCGGGTGCTGGTGCCAACGCAGGCGCCGAGGCGCACATGGGCGATGCGCTGAGGGTGGCGAAGGGCCGGCAAGTGCACGTGGCGGTGACCACAGCCGCGGTCACCGGTATGCGGGCCATCGCGACCCTGGACGGCAAGCGCCTCTCCTCCACCCCCATCGCCGCCGACAACACCGCTTCCCTCGACTGGAAAAGCGACGGCAAGTCCCATTGGCTCCGCATCGACATCCGCGACGCCACCGGCAAGCTCATCCTCCTCGGCAACCCGATATACCTCAACCAGCCTTCGCCTTGAAATCCGGCTTCGGTGTCCGTGCCAGGGCCCACACATCCACCCGCTCCACCCCCGCTTCGAGTAACGCCAACGTACACGCTGCCAATGTTGCGCCCGTCGTCATCACATCATCCACGACCGCCACATGCTTGACGGCAGGAACGTCGCGGACCCGAAAGGCCCGGCGCACGTTCTCGGCACGCTGCTCGGCATCGAGGCCACTCTGGGCATTCGTCGGACGAGTTCGTTCAAGCACCCGCGCACACACCGGCACATGGATGTGCCTGGCCAGCGGCCTCACCAACTCCAGCGCCTGGTTGAAACCACGCTCCCTAAGCCGCGCCGTGTGCAACGGCACGGGCACGATCAGCTCCGGCAACTGCGGCGGCGCGCCCGCCGCGATCCATTGGCGCGACAGCACGTTACCTGCCACCAGGCTGCCGCCGAACTTGAACCGCGTTTCGAGCAGGTCGAGCGGCCAGGCATAGCGATAGGGCACCCATATGCTGTGCCATGGCCGGGTCTCCTTCGTGCACTCCAGGCACAGATCGGCGGTCCGCGCCAAAGGGAGCGCACACCGACGACACTGCGACGTGTTGCGCTCGAGTGAAGCTCCGCAAGGTGCACATAGCTCAATGCCCTCGTGACCCGCCGCTCCGCACAAGAGGCAACGCGGCGGCATGAAGAGTCGAGCTATGTGGGCGAGGGTGGTGCGAACATCCATGTGCCTGACCGGCGCAGCTTCAGAAAGTGAAGCTGCGCAAGTTAGCGATCAGGACGTGCCTTTCTCTATGGAAGGATTCTGAAAAGCGTGTGGGCTTTTGCTTACGTCGTGTCAGATCAGGTGTTCGGCTTGAACATCGCCGCATCCACGATCGACCACAGGTGGATGAGCCAGCCCATCCAGATGATCCACAGCAGCGCGGCCAGCACGAACATGATCAGTGCCTTGAACACCCGGCCCTGGACGAGTTGGCCCAGGCCGGGAATGAAGAAGCTGCAAACGGCCGCGATGACGTTACCTGCACTGCCTTGGCCTGCTGCACTCATGGGGAGCACTCCGTGGGGGACGGAACCATCCTACGGCAGCGAGGGGGTGCTGAAAGGTAAACTGAAGGCATATCGTTAAGGTTGACAGTGCCAGGGCGGGCGCCGACACTTCGCGCCTTCGCCACGGGAGCCCTCCATGACCGCAGCCCTCCGCCACGACTGGACCGCCGACGAGGTAGAACGCCTGTTCGCCTTGCCGTTCAATGACTTGCTATTCCAGGCCCAGTCGGTCCACCGCCAGTACCACGACCCCAACGCGGTACAGGTTTCCACCCTGCTCTCGATCAAGACGGGTGGCTGCCCGGAGGATTGCGCCTACTGCCCGCAGGCGGCGCGCTACGCCACGGGCGTGAAGGCCGAGAAGCTGATGAGCGTGGAGGCCGTCCTGGCACGCGCGCAGGCCGCCAAGGATGCTGGCGCCAGCCGCTTCTGCATGGGCGCCGCCTGGCGCTCGCCGAAGGATCGCGATGTGGCCAAGGTGGCCGAGATCGTGAGCGCGGTGAAGGGGCTCGGCCTGCAGACCTGCGCCACCCTGGGCATGCTCAGCCAGCCGCAGGCCGATACGCTGAAAGCGGCCGGCCTCGACTTCTATAACCACAACCTGGATACCTCTCCGGATTTCTACGGCGAGATCATCCACACCCGCGAGTACCAGGACCGCCTGGATACGCTCGATCACGTACGCCAGGCTGGCATGAAGACCTGCTGCGGCGGCATCGTGGGCATGGGCGAATCGCGGGCGCAGCGTGCGGGCCTGCTGAAGACGCTGGCCAATCTCCCCGAGCACCCGGAATCGGTACCGATCAACCGCCTTGTGCAGGTCGCCGGTACGCCGCTGCACGGTACCGACGCACTGGATCCGTTCGAGTTCGTGCGCAGCATTGCCGTCGCGCGCATCCTCATGCCGGCCTCGGTGGTGCGCCTTTCAGCCGGCCGCGAGAGCATGGACGATGCCCTGCAGGCGCTGTGCTTCGCCGCCGGCGCGAACTCCATTTTCTACGGTGAGAAGCTGCTGACCACGGGCAACCCGGATGTGGAACACGACCGCCGCCTGTTCGAGCGCCTGGGCCTGAAGCCCATGGAAGTGGAGATCGAGCCGGGCACGGTGCACGCGGACATCATCGAACCCGCCGACGCGGCGTGAGCACGCGACCAGACCTTCGCGCGCGCCTTGCGGCAGCCCGCGCCCAGCGCGAGCGCGAAGGTCTGCTGCGCCGCGTGCGCACCTGCGATGTGCTGCCCGGCGGTCGGCGCGTAGTGGGCGGCAAGGTGCTCACCGATTTCTGCGGCAACGATTACCTGGGCCTCGCCAGCCATCGCGAACTACTGGCTGCGCTCACCCGCGCGGCCGCGGCGGAGGGCGTGGGAACCGGCGCGGCCCACCTTGTATCCGGCCACCGCGGCGAGCACGCGGCGCTCGAAGAAGAACTGGCCGACTGGACGGGCCGCCAGCGCGCCGTGCTGTTTTCCACCGGCGTGATGGCGAACCTTGGTGCGCTACAGGCGCTACTGAGTGCCGGCGCGATGCCCGGGCGCGACACTGCCCTCTGCGTGCAGGACAAGCTGAACCACGCCAGCCTCGTCGATGGCGCGCAGTTGGCGGGTGCCGAGCTGCGCCGCTACCCGCATGCCGACGTGGAGGGCGCCGCACGCCAGCTCGCCGCGAGCCCGGACCTGCCCGCCATGCTCGCCACCGATGGCGTGTTCAGCATGGACGGCGACGTGGCACCGTTGCCCGCGCTCGCCACCCTGTGCCGCGAACGCGGCGCCCTGTTTTACGTGGACGATGCCCACGGCCTGGGCGTACTTGGCCCCCATGGCGCGGGATCACTGGCGGCCGCCGGCCTGGGCGCCAGCGACGCCCCCGTGCTCATGGGCACGCTCGGCAAGGCGCTGGGCTGCGCTGGTGCCTTTGTCGCCGGCGATGCCGACCTGATGGACGCGATCGTCCAGTTCGCCCGCCCCTATATCTACACCACCGCCATGCCCGCCGCCCTGGCCGCGGCGACCCGGGCCGGCCTGCGCCTGGTACGCGAAGACACGGAGGGCCGAAGGGAGCGGCTGGCCGCGAACATCGCCCGGTTCAGGGCCGGTGCCACCCAACTGGGCTTGCCACTGATGCCCTCCGCCACCGCTATCCAGCCGGTGCTGCTTGGCGATGCCGGGGCCACGCTGGCCGCGGCACGGCTGCTGGAGAGGGCCGGCTTCCTGGTGGTGGCGATCCGCCCCCCGACCGTCCCGCGTGGCGGGGCCAGGCTCCGGATCACCCTCTCGGCCGCGCATACCGAGGCCCCGATCGACGCCCTGCTGGAAGCGCTTGGCCGCATCCCCCTGCCGGCGCAGGCCCTCGCCGTATAATGGGCGGCCCCGCGCATCGCCCCATGCCCATGAACATCCTCAACATTTCCGCCTACAAGTTCGTCGCCCTCGACGACCTCGCCGCCCTGCGCGAGCGGGTCCTGGCGCGCTGTGAGGCACTGTCGCTGAAGGGCACGATCCTGCTGGCGCCCGAAGGCATCAACCTGTTCCTGGCCGCGCCACGCGAGGCAGTGGATGCCTTCATCGAATGGCTGCACGGGGATGCGCGCTTCGCGGACATCACGCCGAAGGAGAGCTGGTCGGAGAGCGTGCCGTTTGGCCGCATGCGTGTGCGCCTGAAAAAAGAAATCATCACGATGCGCGCCCCGGCGATCCGCCCCGAAGCGGGCCGCGCGCCGCACGTCCTCCCCGTGGATCTGCGCCGCTGGCTGGACCAGGGCCACGACGACGAGGGCCGCGAAGTGGTGCTGCTGGACACACGCAACGATTATGAAGTGGCGGCTGGCACGTTCGAGAACACCGTGGAATACGGCCTCGCCAGTTTCACCGGCTTCCCCGACGCCGTCGCCGCGGATCGCGCACGCTTCGAAGGCAAGACGGTCGTTTCGTTCTGCACCGGCGGCATCCGCTGTGAAAAGGCGGCCATCCATATGAATGAGATCGGCATCGACCACGTATTCCAGTTGGAAGGCGGCATCCTGAAATACTTCGAGGAAGTCGGTGGCGCGCACTGGCGCGGCGACTGCTTCGTGTTCGATGGCCGTGGCGCGGTCGATCCCGCGCTGGCCCCGAGCGATACACCGTGAGCGATCTTTACATCGAGCGCCGCGGCCACGGCAGCGTGCCGCTGGTGATGATCCACGGCTGGGCGATGCACGGCGGCATCCTGCATCCGCTGGCCGATGCGCTGGACAGTCACTGCGACATGTACCTGGTGGACCTGCCGGGCCATGGCCATTCGCGTACGTCCTCCATCCCGCTCGAGCCACGCGCCTGTGCCGAGGCCATCATCCGTGGGACGCCACCGGCCGCATGGCTGGGCTGGTCGCTGGGCGGCCTTGTGGCGACGACCGCCGCACTCGATTTCCCCGATGCAGTGCGCCAGCTCATACCGGTCAGTTCGACACCGAAGTTCGTGCGCACGGACGATTGGCCGCACGGCAACGACCTGGCGATGGTGCGCAAACTCGCCAACGATCTTGATGCCGACTACAAGGCCACCGTGGATCGCTTCATCGCCCTGGAGGCGATGGGCAGCCAGGATCCGCGCACCGAGACACGCCGGCTGATGGCCGAAGCCTACGAACGCGGCGAGCCGGATCCGCGCGTGCTGATGGAAGGCCTGCGCCTGCTTGAAAACGCCGACCTGCGCCCGCGCCTGCATGAACTGACCATGCCCAGCCTCTGGATCGCCGGCCGGCGCGACCGCATTGTGCACCCCGAGGCGATGCGTTGGTCCGCCGAAGCCGCCGGTGGCCGCTTCGTGGAACTGGCGCATGCCGGCCACGCCCCTTTCATCGGACACGCCGCCGAACTGGCGGGTGTCCTCACGCAGTTCACGAGTTCCAGCGCATGAGCGAATTCCACTTCGACCGCCGCCAGGTTCGCCGCAACTTCGGTCGCGCGGCTGGCACGTATGAAAAGCACGACGCACTCCAACGCGAGGTGCAGTCCACGCTCATCGAGCGCCTTGAGGTGTTCCCGCAGGCCCCGGAGGTCGTCCTCGATGTGGGTGCCGGCACCGGCCGCGGCACAGCCGCGCTAAAGAAGAAGTATCCGAAGGCACAGGTAATCGCCGTCGACCTCGCGCTGCCCATGCTGAAGGAAGCGAAGCAGCACGCCGGGTGGCTGAAACCGTTCACACGCGTGCAGGCCGATGCCTATACCCTGCCGGTACCGGATAACAGCGTGGATGTGTTGTTCTCCAACCTCTGCTTCCAGTGGTGCGAGGACCTTTCGCGCCTGTTCGCCGAATGCGCGCGTGTACTGAAGCCCGGCGGCCTGCTGACGTTCTCCACGTTTGGCCCGGATACGCTGCAGGAACTGCGCGCGGCGTGGGCAAGCGCCGACCAGCACGCCCACGTGGCGCGCTTCCTCGATATGCATGACGTCGGCGATGCCATGCTGGCCCAGGGCTTGAAGGACCCCGTGCTGTTCGCCGAACGCTACACGCTTACCTACCCCACCCCGCGCGCCCTGCTGGATGAATTGCGCGGGCTCGGCGCGAACAACGCCGACGCCGGCCGCCTGCGCGGCCTGACCGGCAAGCAGCACTACAAGCGCATGCTCGATGCGTACGAAGCGATGCGGACGGAAGGCACCATCCCCTCGACGTGGGAAGTGGTGACGGCGCATGCGTGGGGCCCGCCGGAAGGCCAGTCGCGTCGCGAAGGCGGCGGCGAAATCGCCAGCTTCTCCATCGACAAGCTGCGTGGCTCCCGGCGGAGGAACCCCTTCACGTGACGTCGCGGTGGTAACGATCACAGGTCACAAGGTGGTCGTTAACCATGCCAGCCGACTGCATGACGCCATAGCAGATGGCCGTACCGGCAAACTGGAAGCCACGGCGCTGCAACTCCGCGCTCATTTCATCCGATAGATCCGAACGCATGGGCACATCGGCGGGAACACCGTGCGCGTTGATGACGGGCTCGCCCTGGGTGAACGACCACAGCAGCGTGGCCAGCGATTCCCCTCTTTTCGCCATGGCCAGCGCGATGCGCGCATTCGCCCGTACCGAGGCCACCTTGAGCCGGTGGCGGATGATGCCGCGGTTGACCGCTACCGATGCGAGCTCGTCGTCGTCCATGGCCGCGATGCGCTCGATATCGAACTGATGGAACAGCTCCCGGTAAGCCGCTCGCTTACCCAGTACCGTGCGCCAGGCCAAGCCAGCCTGCGCACCTTTCAATGCCAGAAGTTCGAAAAGCTGGCGATCGTCGCGGACGATCCTGCCCCATTCGTTATCGTGCCACTCGCGCTCGATGTCGCTGTGGTCGGCCCAGGAACAACGCATGTTCCACCTCGTCGTCGCGGAAGGAACGACTAGGTTAGGAACCGCGCATCGTTCATGCTGTCCGTAGCGCCCGGCAGATGAGGTGGGCGCTTGCGATGACGATGCAGCGAGCGAAGCCTGCACGCCGCGCGGGCGAAGCCGACGCCGCGCGAGGCGTCGCCCGCGTAGCTGTGCCTACCAGGGCAAGGCGTCGAGATCGACGTTGCCCCCGGTGATCACCGCCCCGATCGTGCGGCCCACGAACCGATCGGGATAGCGCGACAGCGCTGCCAGTGTCGTGGCACTGGAAGGCTCCACGATGACGCGCAGCTCGGACCAGAGCAGGCGCATGGCGGCAATCACTTCCTCGTCACTGACGCGCAGCACGCGCACCTGGTGATCGCGCAGGGCGTGGAAATTCGGCTCGCCGATGAGTGTGCGCAGCCCATCGCAAATCGTATCGGGCGTGAAAGGACCGACGCGCTCATCCGCTTCGAGCGAACGAGCGGCGTCGTCGGCGCCTTCCGGCTCCGCGCCAAAGAGCGCCAGGCCGGGATCGACACCGTGCGCCGCGATCGAACAACCCGCTGCCAGCCCGCCGCCACCGACGGGGAACAAGATCGTATCGATCTCCGGCGCCTGCCGGAGCAGCTCGGGCACGAGCGTGCCCTGCCCCGCCATGACACGCGCATCGGCGTAGGGGTGCACCAGGTTCGCACCCGTCGCTGCCATGACCTCGGCGGCCTTCGCCTCGCGTGCCGCCGTGGTCGCGGCGCAGCGGTGAATGGTGGCACCGGCCGCGATGATCGCATCTACCTTGGCTTTCACCGCACCTTCGGGAACCACGACGTGCGCCGGGATGCCGCGCGTACGCGCCGCCATGGCCAACGCATTGCCATGGTTCCCCGATGAATGGGTCACGACCCCACGGGCCGCGTCTTCGTCGGAGAGTGACCACACCGCGTTGGTAGCACCGCGAAACTTGAATGCACCGCCTCGCTGCAGGTTTTCGCACTTGAACCAGACCGATGCACCCGTACGCGCATCGATCAGGTCGCTGCGCAGGACGGGCGTCACCCGCGCATGCGGGGCGATACGCGCCGCCGCATCACGCACTTCGGCGTACGACGGCAGTGTCACGCGGTGAACTCCACGCCACAAACGAAGCGGCGCTCCTCACCGGGTGCCAGCTTCAACGCCGCCGCACAATCGTCACGGTTGAACGCGTCGGGGATGGATTCCATCGGTTCCAGCGCGACCGATTTACGTGGATCGCGCTCGTTCGTATCCGACGTGAATACGAGCATGACGCCGCGTTCCTGCCATACGGCCAGCCCAGTACCCGTCTTGGGATCCCGCAAGTGCGTACGCGCCTTGCCGTCGTCATCCACCTGCAGGTCCGCATACGTGTTGTTCAGCGGCGTGGCGCCGATGCTGCGACGCTGGCGGAAATCGAGCGAGGCATCCGCGTCGTTGATGGATTGCCACGCGGCTGGGCCCGGGACAGGAATGAAATCCTCGCCGGCGACGATGACGGTCTCGGCGGGCACCTGCAGTTCCCAGGTATCGATCGGGTTATCCGAAAGGCGGAAGTACGGGTGCCAGCCGAAGAACGTGGGCGCGGCATGCTCGCCCACATTGCGAGTAACGGTTTCCAGCGCCAGCCCACGGGCATCCAGCGTGAAGGTGACGCTGAAATCGAGCGCGAACGGGTAACCCGGGTGCACGCCGGGTCGGATGGCTTTGGTTGCAAACGTTACGGTCGCCGCGTCCTCACCTGCCTGTTCGTTCACGATGTCGAACATTTCGCCGCGCAGGAAGCCGTGCCGGATGGCGCGATCCGCGCCCACCGCACCCGGCTGCAAGTCGTAGGATGTTCCTTCAAACGAGTAGCTTGCGTTATTAATGCGGTTGGCGAACGGCGCCATGATCGCAAAGCGGGAACCCTTGTGCGGCACCAGCTCCTGTTCGTTAAGGAAAGCGTCGGCGATATTCCGCTCACCGCCCTCGGCCGGGATGGCTATCGAGACGACCGTCGCACCGCGGCGTGCGATGTGAATCTCGCGTTTCGTTGCGCTATCGCGGAGGACAACCAGTTCCTGTGCGCCCATGGAAGAGCGCGTCACGGCAAAACGGGACATCGGAGGGTTCCTTTTGGCAGATCTGCCCGCATGTTAGCCTGCCAGAGCCCGCACCACGACTACCTGACGCCATGAGCGACCGATCCGACGCCCCCACTACCGTTATCCGCCTGGCCGATTACCGCCCGCCCGCATGGACGGTTGAGCACGTCGCGCTGGCGTTCGACCTGGGCATCGACCGCACGGAAGTGCTGGCCACGCTCGAGTTGGTGCGCCAGGCCGATGAGCCTATCCGTCTGCACGGCGAAGGCCTCGAGTTGTTATCGCTGAGCATCGATGGCCGCACACTCGGTGATGGCGAGTACATCCTCGCCCAGGGCGTGCTCGAGGTAGGGGTCGAAGGCGATCGCTGCACGCTGACCACGCGCGTCGCCCTGCGCCCGGCGGAAAATACCGCCTTCGAGGGCCTGTATCTTTCCGGTAGCCGCGACAAGGGCTTCCTGCTGACGCAATGCGAAGCGGAAGGCTTTCGGCACATCACGTTCTACCCCGATCGTCCCGATGTGCTTTCGAAATACACGGTGACGCTGCGCGCGGATAAGTCGCGCTTTCCCGTGCTGCTGGCAGGCGGCAATCCCGATGGCGCGGGCGACCTGCCCGATGGCCGCCACTGGGCACGCTTTGTCGATCCACACCCGAAGCCGAGCTATCTGTTCGCCCTGGTGGCCGGCCGCCTCGAGCGCATCAGCCAGGATTACACGACGGCCGATGGCCGCAAGGTGGGCCTGCATATCTGGGCCGAAGCCGATGTCATCGATCGCTGCGACTACGCGATGGATTCCCTCGTGCGCTCCATGCGCTGGGATGAACAGGCGTATGGGCGCAACTATGACCTGGATGTGTTCCACGTCGTCGCCACGCACGATTTCAACATGGGCGCGATGGAGAACAAGGGCCTCAACATCTTCAACGCGAAGTACCTGCTGGCCGATCCGGATTCCAGCACCGATGACGAATACCGCCATGTCGAAGCGGTCGTCGCCCATGAGTACTTCCATAACTGGAGCGGCAACCGTGTCACCTGCCGCGACTGGTTCCAGCTCAGCCTGAAGGAAGGCCTCACGGTGTTCCGCGAGCAGAGTTTTTCCGCCGACATGAACTCGGCCCCGCTGAAGCGGATCGAGGACGTGGCCCTGCTCCGCCGCGCACAGTTTCCCGAGGATGCTGGCCCGCTGTCTCACCCCGTGCGCCCCTCGCAATACTCGGAGATCAATAACTTCTACACAGCCACCGTGTATGAAAAGGGCGCCGAACTCGTGCGCATGATCGCGGGCCATCTCGGCAAGGATGGTTTTCGCAAGGGCATGGATCTCTACTTCCAGCGCCACGACGGCCAGGCGGCGACGATCGAGGATTACCTGAAGGCGCTGGGCGATGCCAATGACGTGGACCTGTCCACCTACCTGGCCTGGTACGGCCAGGCAGGCACGCCGCGGCTGAGCGCCGAGGGCCGCTACGAAGCTGACAAGCGGCGCTATCGCCTGCTGTTGCGCCAGCGCACACCAGCCAGCGCGGGGCAGCCGAACAAGCAGGCCCTGCCTGTGCCGGTACGCCTCTCGTTGTTCGATTCCCATGGCACGGCCATGCCGCTACGCATGGAAGGCGAGACCGCGGCCGGCGCCAGCGAACGCACGATCGTACTTGCGGGCGCCGAGCAGGCGTTCGTGTTCGAAGACATGGCATCGCCGCCCGTTCCGTCGCTGCTGCGCGGGTTCTCCGCGCCGGTGATCCTGGAGTGCGAATACGCGCCCGCGGAACTGGCCCTGCTGCTACGCCATGATGCGGATGGCTTCAACCGTTGGGATGCCGGCCAGCAGCTGGCCGGCCTGGCGTATGACGAATACCGCGACGGCCATACCGCGGGGCCCGCTGTCACGGCGTGGGCCTCGGCGTTGGCAGGGCTGTTTGGCGACGCGAGCATCGATGACGCGTTGCTGGCTGAGCTGCTGACACCCCCGGGTGAGATCGAACTCGTGGAACGGCAACCGGAGCGCGATCCGGAGCGGATCCGCGCCGTTCGCCAGGGCTTGCTGCGCGTATTGGCGCAGGCGATCGGGCCGGATGCGTTGCGAGACCGTTACCGTGCATTGCAGGCGCAGGCCAGTGCGGACCTCGATGCCGCCAGCCAGGCACGCCGCCAACTGAAGCGGCGCGTGCTCGATCTGCTTGCCCTGGCCGATAAGCCGGGCGCGGTCGCACTGGCCCAGGCCCAGTACGACCAGTCACCCTCCATGACGGATCGACTGGCCGCCCTCACCACGCTGGCGATCAGCGACGCAGGCGCGGCCGAGGCGCCGCTCGCACATTTCCGCGAGCGCTACGACGGCAACGCCCTGGCGCTCGACAAATGGTTCGCTGCCCAGGCACAGCTGCCCGGCGAGGCCGCGCTGCTCCGGGTCCAGGCACTGGAGCGCGACGATGCGTTTACCCTGAAGAACCCCAACCGCGTGCAGGCGCTGCTCGGCACCTTCGCACGGGCGAACCCCACGGGGTTCCACCGAGCGGATGGCGCGGCGTACCGCTGGCTGGCCGATCGCCTGGTCGCGATCGATGCGCTGAACCCACAGGTCGCCGCGCGGGTCGCGACCGCGTTCAACGGGTGGAAACGCCTTGAGCCGGCACGGCGCGAGGCGGCGCATGCGGTGGTCGCGGAACTGGCCGCACGGAAAGATCTGTCGCGCGACCTCACCGATATTCTGGCTCGCGTTGCCTTAGGGTGACGCGATTATCAAAAACTGACGCTCAGCGTCACCAATTGCCGAAATAGAGCCGTTCGTTGACAAAAAAGTCACACACGGTTCATCGGAACAGAGTATGTTGGCTCCAACGAAGAAAGCCGCGGCAGGGGCCGCGGCTATTCGTGCCAATCACTTCGGTTTCTGGCGCCCAGCAGCACGGTCATCCTGGATTCCCCCTGTTCCTGAGACCGCTGGGCGCCAGATCTCATTCTTGAACCGAATGGGGCATCCTTGCCCACATCCCGCTTCCTTCCCCCGGCACACGATCAAGCCCCTGTCGCTCGATCTCGGCGCGCGTATGTCGCGCAGCGTCTGCCCGGTGGAAGTGCGCTGTAAGTCAAGCAGCATCCGTGCCAACTGCGTCCGATTTTGTGTAGGAAGCCTGGTGGACCTCCGGCGTTTACCGGGGCACCGGGCAGCCCCAACTGGCGCTAAAATAACCAACCCGGCCTTTTGCCCGCGATCCTCCCGATGATTTATCCAGAAACCTACGACGTGATCGTGGTCGGTGGCGGCCATGCCGGCACCGAGGCCGCGCTGGCCGCCGCCCGCGTGGGCGCGCGCACGCTGCTGCTCAGCCACAACATCGAAACCATCGGGCAGATGAGCTGCAATCCCGCCATCGGCGGCATCGGCAAGGGCCATCTGGTGAAGGAGATCGACGCGCTGGGCGGGGCCATGGGCCGCGCGGCCGATCTGGCCGGTATCCAGTGGCGCACGCTCAATGCGTCCAAGGGTCCCGCCGTGCGCGCGACGCGCTGCCAGGCCGATCGCGCGCTGTACAAGGCGGCCATCCGCCACATCGTGGAAACCCAGCCCAACCTCAGCCTGTTCCAGCAAGCCGTCGACGACCTGCTGCTGGAGAACGGCAAAGTGGTGGGCGTTCGCACGCAGATGGGCCTGGATTTCCACGCGCCTGCCGTCGTGCTCACCGCAGGGACGTTCCTGGCCGGCAAGATCCATATCGGCCCGGCGCAATACGCCGGCGGCCGTGCGGGCGACCCGCCCGCCTCCACGCTTGCTGCAAAACTGCGCGAGCTACCGGTGGCCGCCGATCGCCTCAAGACGGGGACGCCGCCGCGCATCGACAGCCGCAGCATCAACTACGCCGTGCTCGAGGAACAGGCCGGCGACAACCCGATGCCGCACTTCTCGTTCATGGGTTCGGCGGCGGATCACCCGCGCCAGGTGAGCTGCTGGATCACCCACACCACCGAAGCCACCCACGACCTGATCCGCGGCTCGCTGGATCGCTCGCCGTTGTACAGCGGCCAGATCGAAGGCGTGGGCCCACGCTACTGTCCGTCCATCGAAGACAAGGTGGTGCGCTTCGCCGACAAGCTTTCGCACCAGATCTTCGTGGAACCCGAAGGCCTGGATACGTTCGAGATCTACCCGAACGGTATTTCCACCTCGCTGCCGTTCGATGTGCAGCATGCGCTCGTACGCTCCATTCCCGGTTTCGAAAACGCGCATATCACGCGGCCGGGCTACGCCATCGAATACGACTACTTCGACCCGCGCGGCCTGCATCCCTGGCTCGAAACGAAGGGTATCCCCGGCCTCTATTTCGCCGGCCAGATCAATGGCACCACCGGTTATGAAGAAGCCGGTGCACAAGGCCTCATCGCCGGCATGAACGCCGCGCTCGCCGTGCGTGGCGAGACGCCGTGGTATCCGCGCCGCGATGAAGCGTATGTGGGCGTATTGATCGACGACCTGACCACCAATGGCACGATCGAGCCGTACCGCATGTTCACATCGCGGGCGGAGTACCGCCTGCACCTGCGCGAAGACAATGCCGACCTGCGCCTGACTGCGGAAGGTTATGCGCGCGGCGTGGTACCCGAAGCACGCTTCCGCCGGCTGGAAGAAAAGCGCGAAGCCGCCGAGAAGGAAACCGCTCGCCTGCGCGGCCTGTGGGCGGCACCGACCAACACCCTGGGTGCAGCCGTGGAGCGCTCGCTCGGCATCGCGGTGAGCCGCGAGACGCATGCACTCGACCTGCTGCGCCGCCCGGAGCTGGATTACGCCGCGCTGATGGCCGTGCCCGAACTGGGGCCGGCCGTGGCCGATGCGGAGGTGGCGACCCAGGTGGAGGTGCAGGCGAAGTATTCCGGCTACCTCGAGCGCCAGCGTGAGGAGATCGAGCGCCAGCGCCGCCACGAAGCCACGGCCATCCCGGGCGATTTCGATTACGACCGGGTCCGCGGCCTGTCGGCCGAGGTCATGACCAAGCTGAAGCGCTCCCTGCCTGCCACGATCGGCCAGGCCTCGCGCATCAGCGGTGTCACCCCCGCCGCCATTTCGTTGCTACTGGTCCACCTGAAGCGCCGGGCCGCCTGACCTCTGGCCCTCGGCGGGCTGGCAGGCATCTGGCATCATCCGGGGCAGTTAGCGACTTACGGATGACACACCATGCAAGTCTGGATCGGACGGAACGGCGAACGCTTCGGCCCCTACCCCGATGACGAGATCCGCCAGTGGCTGCGGGATGGCACCTGCCGTCCCGAGGAGCTCGGCTGGTACGAGGGCATGACCGACTGGCGGCCGCTGGGCGAGTTGTTCCCGGAAGACCGCCCTGCCACCCCGCCACCGGGCGCCACGCCGCCGCCCCCTCCGCCGCGCGAGCAGCCGTTCATGGGCATCACCGAAAACACGGTGGCGCCGGAGTACGCGGGTTTCTGGCTGCGCTTCGGCGCGTGGGTGATCGATTACATCCTGATCACCATCCCCTCGACGTTCATCGCCATGGCGATGGGCTTCCAGCACGCCATCACCACCTTCTTCGCGCAGATGGAAACCAACCAGAGCGCGGCGATGACGGCCTACCTGGACGAGGTGCGCCCCATCGCCTATGTGGTGCTGCTGATCGGCTTCGTTTACTACGTTCTGTTCGAGTCCTCGAAGTGGCAGGCCACGCCCGGAAAGCTCGCCGTGGGCATCCGGGTCACCGACACGGCCGGCCAGCGCCTCACCCCGGGCCGTGCCGCCGGGCGCAACCTCATCCGCCTGGCCAATGCGGTGCCGTTCCTGTCGATCCTGCCCCTGGTGTTCTACATCACCGCGGCCTTCTCGGAGCGCAAGCAGGGCATCCATGACATGCTCGCCGGCACCTACGTGCTCACCGGCCGCGCCGATTCCGCTACCGCGCCCACGCCGCGCAGTGGCCCGTCCCGCCCCACGGGTAGCTTCGACGCCTGACCCACCGGCCGGCCGCTCCGGCGGCCGGCCTGCCCTGCTTGCTATCATCGGCGGCCCGGCCCTCGTTTCGGCCGGCTGAGCTAGCACAGGAAAGACATGCAGAGCATTGAACAACGTATCGCCCAGGATATCGCCGCCCGCCCCGACCAGGTCCGCGCGGCAGTGGATCTTCTCGATGGTGGCGCCACCGTGCCGTTCATCGCCCGCTACCGCAAGGAAGTGACCGGCGGCCTCGACGACACGCAGCTGCGCCTGCTGGAAGAGCGCCTGCGCTACCTGCGTGAACTGGAGGATCGTCGCTCGGCCATCCTCGATAGCATCGCCGAACAGGGCAAGATGACTGACGCCCTCAAGGCCGACATCCTCAGCGCCGACACCAAGGCGCGCCTGGAGGATCTGTACCTTCCCTACAAGCCCAAGCGCCGCACCAAGGCCCAGATCGCCCGCGAGGCCGGCCTGGAGCCGCTGGCGACCGGGCTGCGCGAGGACCCCTCGCAGGACCCGGAAACCTTCGCCGCCGGCTTCGTCGACGCGGAAAAGGGCGTGGCCGATACGAAGGCCGCCCTGGACGGCGCGCGCGCCATCCTCATGGAAACCATCGCCGAAGACGCCGCGCTCGTGGGTGAGCTGCGCGACTGGCTGTGGGACAAGGGGCAGATCAAGGCGGCCGTGGTGGCCGGCAAGGAAAACGAAGGCGCGAAGTTCCGCGATTACTTCGACCACACCGAAGCCCTGTCGAAGATCCCGTCGCACCGCCTGCTCGCGCTCATGCGCGCACGTAACGAAGGCATCCTCGAGATCGACCTGAACCCGGCGCTGGATGTCGAGCAGGGCCACGCCGAAGGCGAAGGCCGCGTGGCCGCCCGTGCCGGTATCAGCGACCGCGGCCGCCCGGCCGATGCATGGCTGCGCGAAACCGTGCGCCTGACCTGGCGCGTGAAGCTGCACCTGCACCTCACCCTCGATCTGTTCGGCCGCGTGCGCGAAGGCGCCGAGGACGAAGCGATCCGTGTGTTCGGCGAGAACCTGAAGGACCTGCTGCTCGCGGCACCCGCGGGCGCCAAGACCGTGATGGGCCTCGATCCGGGTATCCGCACCGGCTGCAAGCTCGCGATCGTGGATGCCACCGGCAAGCTGCTCGCTTACGACACCATCTACCCGCATGAGCCACGCAACCAGTGGGACCAGTCCATGGTCCGCATCGCCCAGCTCAGCAAACAGCACGGCGTGGGCCTGGTCGCCATCGGCAACGGCACCGCATCGCGCGAAACCGACAAGCTGGTCGGTGATGTCATGCGCAAGATGCCGGAGCTGAACCTGTCCAAGGTCGTCGTCAGCGAAGCGGGCGCCTCGGTGTACTCCGCCTCGGAGCTCGCATCGAAGGAATTCCCGGAACTCGACGTGTCGATCCGTGGCGCGGTCTCCATCGCGCGCCGCCTGCAGGATCCGCTCGCCGAGCTGGTGAAGATCGAGCCCAAGGCGATCGGCGTGGGCCAGTACCAGCACGACGTGAACCAGGTGAAGCTGGCCCGCGCGCTCGATGCACGCGTGGAAGACTGCGTGAACGCCGTGGGCGTGGATGTGAACACCGCCTCCGCCCCGCTGCTCGCCCGCGTGGCCGGCCTCTCGTCCAGCGTGGCCGAGAACGTCGTGAAGCATCGCGACGCCAACGGCGCCTTTGGTAGCCGCAAGGACCTGTTGAAAGTGCCGCGCCTTGGCGACAAGGCCTTCGAACAGTGCGCGGGCTTCCTGCGCATCACCGGCGGCAACAACCCGCTGGATGCCAGCTCGGTGCATCCCGAGGCTTACCCGGTGGTTGAGCGAATTCTCAAGCAGTGCGGCCGTGAAGTGAAACAGGTGATCGGCGATACCTCGTTCCTGCGCGGACTGAAAGCCGAAGATTTCACCGATGAAACGTTTGGCGTTCCGACGGTGCGCGACATCCTCAAGGAACTCGAAAAACCGGGCCGCGATCCGCGTCCGGAATTCATCGCGCCCAGCTTCGCCGAGGGCGTCGAGGACCTGAAGGACCTGAAGGTCGGCATGGTGCTGGAAGGCCGGGTCACCAACGTCGCCGCGTTCGGCGCGTTCGTGGATATCGGCGTGCACCAGGATGGCCTCGTGCATGTTTCCGCGCTGTCGCACACCTTCGTCAAGGATCCGCGCGACGCGGTGAAGGCCGGCGATATCGTGAAGGTAAAGGTCATGGAAGTAGACCTGCCGCGCAAGCGCATCGCACTTAGCATGCGCCTGGATGATGTGCCGGGCGAAGCCCGCACCGGCCGACCGGGGCAGCGCGACGATGCCTCCGCCAGCGGTAACCGCCGCGGTGGCCAGGGCGGCGGCTCGCGCCCGGCGCAGGCACCCAAGGCCACGCCGGCTCCGGCCAACAGCGCGTTCGCGGACGCGTTTTCGAAAGCTCTCAAACGCTGACGACGCGAGGGGCGCGCGAAAGCGTGCACCTCACAGGGGAACACAACCTTTGAAACGCAGCGCGCTCCCTGTAGGAGCGCGCTTGCGCGCGATGCACCCCAACCCTGCAAAAAACCTGCGGCGCCGCAGCATGCGCCGCCGTATGGCTTCGGCTACGGTAACGATTCTCTAACGCCCCACACACGGAGTGATTCCAAAATGCGTATTCGTCATCTCGCAGGCGCCATCGGTGCCGCCCTTCTGTTCAGTGCCGGGGCGCACGCCGACGGGTTCCAGCAGGTTGTCTCGTTCGGCGACAGCCTGAGCGATAACGGCAATGTCTCGATCCTTTCGGGCTCGCCGGTCATCACCCGCTTCACGACCAACCCGGGCACCGTCGCCGTCGAGAACATCGCGAAGTACTTCAACCTCACGCTCACCCCGTCGCTCCAGGGCGGCACGGATTACGCCTTTGGCGGCGCCCGCGCTGCCATCGCCAACCCGGTGCCGGCCACGTCCACCCAGATCCAGCAGTACCTGACTGCGAACGGCGGCAAGGCCGACCCGAACGCGCTGTACACCATGTGGATCGGCGCCAACGATATCCTCGCTGCCACGCAGAGCCCCGCCACGGCGCAGACCATCGTCGCGACCGCCGCCACCCAGGAAGTCGGCCAGATCAAGGCCCTGCAGGCTGCTGGCGCCAAGACCATCGTGGTGTTCAACCTGCCCGATATCGGCAAGACCCCGGCCGCCCAGTCCGCCGGCGCCGCGGCTGCCTCCAGCATTACGTCGCTGTCGCAGATCTATAACGGCATCCTGAGCGGTGGCCTGGCCACGACGAACAAGGGCATCGTGTCGATCGATACGTACTCCCTGCTCAACGAGGTCATCGCCAACCCGTCGGCGTACGGCTTCACCAACGTCACCGTGCCGGCCTGCACCACGGCAAGCTCGATCACCTGCTCGCCCAACACCCTGCGCGATCCGAACGCGGCCGCCACCTGGCTGTTCGCCGACGGCATCCACCCGACCACGGCGGCGCACGCCCTGCTCAGCCAGTACGCCATCTCGGTACTCGAAGCCCCGAAGCAGATCTCGCTGCTGGGTGAAGCCGGCCTGGCATCCGATGCCGCGCACCAGCGCGCGCTGCGCAACGAAATGATGGCCGACAACTTCGGTGCGGAGTCGCGCTTCTTTGCCTCGGTGGAATATGGCCAGCAGAACTACAAGGGCACGGATAACTCGCCGAAGACCGACAGCGACAATGTGAACCTGACGGTCGGCGCGGATGCCCGCATCTCCGATAACTTCAACGCAGGTGTCGCACTGGGCCTGGCCCAGGCCAAGGCCGACTTCAAGGGCGGTGGCGGCTACAAGATGCAGGACGTGGCCGGTACCGGCTACGCGTTCTACCACCAGGGCGGCGGCTACGTCGGCGCCTTCGCCACGTTTGGCCAGCTGAGCTTCACCGATATCGATCGCCGCATCGACCTGGGCACCGCACGCCGCACCGAAACCGGCAAGACCGACGGCTCGCACGTTGGCGGCGGCCTGACCGGTGGCTGGTGGTTCGGTAGCGAGTCGCTGAAGACCGGCCCGTTCGCCACCGTGGAGTTCGAGCAGCTGCGCGTGTTCGGCTACACCGAGCGCAACAACACCAGCACCGCCATGACCTTCGGCAAGCAGGTGCGCAACGCCCGCATCGAAACCCTCGGCTGGCGCCTGCAGGGTTCGTGGGCCACGGGCAGCACCACGGTGCACCCGTTCGTGGAAGTAGCCTACAACCACGATGGCCGCGCGGAAGACCGCTACGTCACCGCTGGCCTCACCAACATGAGCGGCAAGTTCGAACTGCAGGGCTTTACGCCCGACAAGACCTGGGCCACCGCCGATGTCGGCATCTCGGCTGACTTCAGCAAGAGCTGGAGCGGCTGGGCGAGCTACAGCGGTCGCTTCAGCGACGACACGCAGCGCCTCAACAGCCTGAACCTTGGCGTCAAGATGGCGTTCTAAGCGTGCTTCAGTCGGGCCAGCACGTCGCTGGCCCGACTAGCACCCACTGAAAAGCGACACAAAAAAACGCCGGCTTTCGCCGGCGTTTTCATTTCATCGCAAGGCAGCGGCTTACTTCTTGCCGCCGGCCTTCGTGTACATGGCCTGGGCCTGGCTCTTCAGGTTGTTGGCATCGTCGTCGCTGAGGACGTCGGTCTTGCTGCCCGCCTGGTTTTCCTTCAGCACGAGGTCGCCGGCATCGTTCCAGCCTGCACGCTCGGTCGAGGTCGGCTTGGCATCCTTGCTGGCCTTCTTCTCCTGCACGATCACCCAGGGCTTGCCATCCTTGTAGGCGTAGTTCGTCGAGGTGAAGCCCTTGTCGCCGTAGTCGACCAGCTCGATGACGAACACGACATCGTTGCCCTTCTTGAAGATCTGCCAGCCGCGCGATTCGCCTTCCTTCAGCGCGGTGCCCTGGGTCATCTTCATGCCGCCGATGTTCTTCTTGACGGTATTGAAGCCGGCCAGCTCCTTCTCACCCGGGGTGGCTTCACCGACGAGCTGGATGTTGGCAACGTTCTTGGCACCCTTGGTGAGCACCGGGGTCTTCAGCGGCGACGAGTAGTGACGCTCGCCATCCTGCAGGGACACCTCGACGATGTACATATCGTTCGGGTTGAGGTCCGCTGCGTTGAAATCGAGCTGGAACTGCTGCGGCAGGGTCACCGGCGCGATCGACTTGGTGGCGAGCGGCTGCGAACCCTCGGCCGAGACATCGACCAGCTTCAGGTCGAGCTTGGCATCCGGCGACAACGAGGCGCCCGCGTCACGCAGGGTCACGGTGCCGGTCACGGCGTTGGCGGGAGCGGCATTCTCGCCACCAGCGGCGGCCTGCTGGCCGTTGTTGTCCGAACCGCCGCCGCAGCCAGCAAGCGCCAGGGCGGATACGGATGCGAGCGACAAGAGAATCCTGCGCATGGTCGAGCCTCGTTTGAAACGGAAAAGTGTGTGGGTCACGGAAGATACGCAAGCGCATGGCCCGCAAGGACTTCCGGGGGGAACCATGGAGCATACCGACAAAAACGGCTGTGGAAAAGTCAAGCGGCGAACGCCGCGAGGGTCTGGAAGCGCGAACCGCTGCGCATTTCCATCCCGATTCATGCCGAATTTGCCAAGCCCCTGATTTTTCGCAAGTTTGCACTGATACCAGTCAAAACCTGCTCCTCCCATAAAAAAAGACGCCACCCGAAGGTGGCGCCTCTCTGGGGTGCCGCCACCCCGTCCAGGGGCGGCGGCCGGCAATTCGCTGCGACTTATCAGAAGTCGTAGCTGATGCCGAAGCGAGCGTAACGCGGGGTGGTCTGGAAGAGCGTGGTCTTGTAGTCCGGATCCACTGCACCGACCTGGCCGGCCTGCGGGTAGATCGCGAGCTTGTCACGCTTGTTCAGCACGTTGAACACCGAGATCGAGAAGGCCAGCTTCTTGTCAGCCCAGATCGGACGGTATTCGGCGCTCAGGTCGACCAGGTAGGTCCACGGCAGGTGGCCCTGCTTGCCCGGAGGCGACGGCTGGCCATAGCAGAAGTGGTAGTACGAGCCGTAACCGGTCGGATCCGATTCGTCCGCGCCGAAGTAACCCAGGCAATCCTTCGGAGCACCCGACTGCATGGTGATGTTACCCGAGAGCAGGAACTCGTCGGTCAGCTGGTACGAGCCATAGGCCTTGACCGTGTGGCGACGGCTGTTGGACAGCTCGCCGTTCGAGTAGACCATGAGGGCCGGGAAGTCCCAGTCCACCGTGGCCGACACGTCGGTCTGGCCGATGTCCGAACGGACCTGGCCTTCCGAGTTACCGTAGCTCTTCGAGTACAGGTAATCGACCTTGCCGTACCACTTACCATCGAACGGATGCTCGAGGTACATCTCGAGGCCGTAGTAGTTACGCTTCAGGTGCGGGAAGCCGAAGTCGGCGTTCGACACGTGCGCGGTGTAGTAGCCACCGTTGGTGTTCGGCACCAGGAAGTCCGAAGCGCGACCCGGGTTGAACAGGTAGCTGCCCTGGATGGGGCCGATCGTCGCCGGATCCACGCCCTGGTTGATCAGCGCGTTGTAGATCGTGTCCGAATCGCCCACGTCGTCGATCGCGTTCTTCAGCTTGCGCACCGTGGCCTTGGCACCGTAAACCCACTTGTCGCCGAGGGTCTTGTCGAAGCCGAGGATGAACTCATCCTGGTATTCCGACTTGAGGCTACGCGAGGTCGCGGTGTTCGGATCGCGCGGAATACCGTACTCGCGGTTGGCCGAGATCGGGCCGCCGGTGGCGGTGTCGATCGGGGCCAGGCCGGTCGGCTGGCCCAGCGAATCGATACCCGTGTAGGTGAAGTACTCGCGGGTATACAGCGACTGGCCCGCAGAACGCAGCGCCACGCTCGCCGGCAGGGCGAGGTAGTAACGGCCGGCATTGGCGTAGATCTTCAGCGACGAATCGCCGTTGACGTCCCAGGTGGCACCCAGGCGCGGAGCCCACTGCGGGCTCGTCAGCTTGAGGTACGACTGGCCGACACCGTTGTAGTTGGTGAACTGGTCGTTACGGATACCGACCTTCACCAGCCAGCGGTCGTTAACCTGCCAGGAGTCTTCCAGGTACTGGGCGCGCTGCTTCACACGCACCGAGGCGCGGGCATCGTAGACATAGCGATCGACGTAGTAACCATCACCACCCGGAGCGGCGACGTACGAGGACGAACCCGGGGTACCGGCGATCGGCGTAGCCGGATCGTGCTTGTTGTATTCCCACGCATAACCCGGACCCGAAGTGCCCTGGCCGTCGTTGGAGTCCTTCACGTCCTGGTTATCGATACCACCGGTGATGGTGTGATCGCCAGCGTGGTAGCTCAGGTCGATACGCAGATTGCGGTTGGTCGACTTGTGCTGCGGGTCGTAAACACGCGTGGTCGGGTTGTCGTTCGTGATGGGGTTGCCACCAACAATCGCCGGATCCTGGAACTGCGGATTGATGACGTGCGGGTTATCCGAATCCGGAACGGGCGTGTAGTACGTGCCCTTCATCTTGCCGTACGTGGCAGTAAGGGTCAGGTCATCGGTGATGTAGCTGGTGTACTTGAAGGTGTACAGCTCAGCGCCCGACTTCGTGTTCTGCGACGTGTCCTTGCCTTCAAACGCGCCGCGCGTCAGCGTGGAGTAGTCGAAGTCATAAACGTTGGCGTCGTAGTTCTGCTTGTTCGAAGCGTAGGTGCCTTCGAGGATGTTGCTGTCGTTGATGTTCCAGTCCAGCTTGCCGTAGTACTTCGGATTACGGTACGAGCGATCGTAGTAAGCCGGGGAATCCTGCGACGTGTAGCGGTCCTGGTTGACCTTTTCCTGTTCCGCGGCAAGGAAGATGTACAGCTTATCCTTGATCAGCGGGCCACCCACGTAGGCCGATTCGACCTGACGCATCTGGGTGTCTTTCTTGTTGTAATTGAACAGCTCGCCAGCGCTGGCGGTGTCGGAGTTGACCTGGTAGTGGTCATTGCCCGGGGTCGAACGGGTGCCACGCGGCTCCCAGAGGACCTGTGCGCCGAAGTGCCATTCGTTGGTACCGCGCTTACCGACCTGCGAAATCACGCCACCGGCCGAACGGCCATAGGCGGCGCCGTAACCACCGGCGAGCACTTCCTGCTGGTCGATCGCACCGTACGGCAGGGTGATGCCGCCGAAGCCCGACAGCGGGTCGGTCGTGTTGAAGCCGTTGATGTAGTACGCGTTCTCGGTGACCGAACCGCCGCCGATCGAAACCAGGGCGTTACCAGTCGGGCCGGTGAAATAGCCGCTACCCGAGACAGCACCCGGTGCCAGCAGCGCGATGGCTTCGGCGGTGCGGCCCAGCGGGAGCTTGGCCAGCTGTTCGGAGGTGATGACGGTGCGCGAATCGACCGTGGAAACGTCGACCGGCGGCAGCGAGTTCGCGGTGACCGTGACCGACTCCAGCGACTGGGCGCTGGCAGCCGTGGCAGCGGCGGCGAACGAGACGTCCGTGCCCTTGCCGACGGTGAGGTTCACGCCCTTGCGCGAATCGACGACAGCGCCGTTGCGCTTGAGGTTAACGTCGTAAGCGGAGCCGACCGGGAGGTTATCCAGGCGGAAACGGCCGTTGGCGTCAACCGGCACTTCACGGTTGATACCGCCGCCGCTCTTCACTTCAACGGTATCGCCCGGCTGGGCCGTACCGAAAAGATAACCAGCGGTGGACTGAGCGAGGACGGCACCGGTGCCGCCCATGCCGATCGCGAGGGCAAGAGCCAACGCGGAATGACGCAGGACCGAAGCCTGCCGGGTGCTACGAGAACTCATGTGCAAATCTCCCCAGATCGGCCCAACAGGGCCTGAAAACGCGCAAAACCGACCAATGGCCGGAAAAAAAAGGTCGGCCTTGGGGTGCATGTTTTCGGGGGATTTTGCCGGCGCCACCTGCTCCTCCCAGAGTGGTGACCCCGCCCCACGAGACCTGCTCCCGACAAGTCCGTCAACGTTGGCCAGGGGCTTTTCGCATCTACGAAAAACAAACCCGGATTTCGCCGAACCCGAATCTAGGCGGGCTGGGTCCACCGTGTCAACAAATTATTTACACGGGGTGGGCGTTTTCATTGCTTTCTGCTGACAGGAGCCGGGAGGCCCAAATCACCGTCAGGGCAGGATTTTTCTTATTAGCCAATCGGTTTGGCGTAAAAAACGCCTCCCTTCCCGGGCAGGAGGAGAGGCGATCTGGGGAGTTGCAGTGCCTTTCCGT
The DNA here is from genome assembly GCF_023078495.1 of Luteibacter aegosomatissinici. Taxonomy (NCBI): domain Bacteria; kingdom Pseudomonadati; phylum Pseudomonadota; class Gammaproteobacteria; order Lysobacterales; family Rhodanobacteraceae; genus Luteibacter; species Luteibacter aegosomatissinici. Next base: position 4,673,513 of record NZ_CP095742.1, read on the forward strand.
CGGCCGGTTGGATGGGCCGGCCGCGGTGATCTTGTTGTTATTGGTTCGCATTTCCCCCGGGCCAACCGGCCCGGGGGAGCTTCGAGCTACTTAGAAGTCGTAGCTGATGCCGAAGCGGGCGTAACGCGGGGTGGTCTGGTAGAGCGGCACGTCGTAACGCGCGTTCAGGCTGTTGGTGCTGCCGTGGATCGGATAAACCTGCGTTTCCTTGCGCTGGTTCAGCAGGTTGAACACGGTGACGTTGAAGGCAAGCTTCTTGTCAGCCCACTCCGGACGGTATTCAAGCGAGCCCGTCACGAGGTAGGTCCAGGGGTTGTGGCCTGCGGCACCCGGGGGCGACGGCTGGCCATCGCACCAGTGGTAGTACGAGCCATAACCGAGGTTCGGGTTGGTCTGGTTCGGACCATACAGGCCCAGGCAGCTCTTCGGCGCGCCCGAGGCGATGTTGATGTTGGCCGAGACCAGCCATTCCGGCGCCAGCTGGTAGGAACCGTAGATCTTGAACTGGTGCTTGCGGCTGTTGGCCAGTTCGCCGTTGGCGTACTGCATGACTTCCGCGTAATCCCAGTCAACCGTCGCCGAGACCGTATCCTGGCGGATGTCCGAACGGACCTGGCCTTCCGAGTTGCCGTAGCTCTTCGAGAAGACGTAATCGAAGCGGACCTGGTACACGCCATCCCAGGCGTGGTCGAGGTAGAGCTCGAGGCCGTAGTAGCTGCGCTTGTTGTGCGGGAAGCCAAAGTCCTCATTGTTCATGTCGACGCTGTAGTAGCCGCCGTTCGTGTTCGGGATGAGGAACGTGTTGGCGCGACCCGGGTTGAACAGGTAGCTACCCTGGATATCGCCGATGGTGTCCGGATCGATACCCGAACGAATCATCTTGCGGGTGATGGCATCGGCGTCGCCGACGTCATCGATCGAGTTACGCAGCTTGCGCACGGTGCCCTTGGCGCCGTAGGTCCACTTGTCGTTCAACGCCGCGTCGAAGCCGAGGATGAACTCATCCTGGTACTGCGACTTGATGTTGGTGGCGGCAGCGGTCTTCGGATCGCGCGGGATGCCGTATTCGCGGTTGGCCGAGATCGGGCCACCCGTGCTGCTCTCGATCGGCGTCAGGCCCTGCGGGATGCCGTTGGCGTCGATACCGGTGTAGTTGTAGTACTCGTTCGTGTAGAGCGAAGCACCGGCGGAACGCAGGGCGACGGTCGCCGGCAGCGCGAGGTAGTAACGGCCTGCGTTGGCGTAAATCTTCAGCGTGGAATCACCGTTCACGTCCCAGGTGGCACCCAGGCGCGGCGCCCACTGCGGGGTCGTCAGGCGCAGGTACGGCTGGCTCTGCTGGTTGTAGTTGGTGAACTGGTCATTACGCAGACCCACCTTCACCATCCAGCGATCGTTCACCTGCCAGGTGTCTTCGATGTACTGCGCGCGCTGCGTGGTACGGACCGAAGCGGCCGTGCTGTAGATGTAGCGCGAAACCCAGTAACCCTCGCCAGCCGCCGGGGCGACGTATGCGGAATCGGTCGGCTCTTCACCGATGATGGGCACGCCCGGATCCTGCTTGCCGTACTGCCAGGCGTAGCCCGGGCCCGAGGTGGTGACACCGTCGTGCGTGTCGCGGACGTTCTGGTTATCGATACCGGCAACGATCGTGTGATCGCCGATGTGGTAGCTCAGGTCGACCCGCAGGTTGGTGTTGGTCGACTTGTGCTCCGGATCCGGCACCTGCGCCGACGGGTTGCCGTTGGTGATGACACCACCACCGGTGTAGGCCGGGTTCTCGAACGTGGCACCAATAATGTTCGGCTGGGTCACGTCACCGCCCGTGGCGGTGTAGTACGTGCCCTTCATCTTGCCGTACAGCGCGGTAAGGGTCAGGTCATCCGTGATGTAGCTGGTGAACTTGGCCGTATATAGGTCGGCGCCCGACTTGTTCGGCGGTACGCCGGAGTTGTCCTTGCCGGTGTAGTCACCCTTGGTGTGGGTGGCGTAGTCGTAGTCGTAGATCGAGGCGTCGTAGTTCTGCTTGTTCGACGCGCCGGTGACTTCAAGGATGTTGCTGTCGTTGATGTTCCAATCGATCTTGCCGTAGTACTTCGGGTTGCGGTAGGACGTCTTGTACACGAACGGGGCGGCGACACTGGTGGTCGACTCACCTTCGCGGCGCTCCTGTTCGGCAGCGACGAAGATGTACAGGGTGTCCTTGATCAACGGACCACCGGCGTAAGCGGAGTACGTCGTGCGCCAGGACTTGTCGCCCTTATTCTCGTCGTATTCCTGACCAGCAAGCGGGCCGACCTGGCGGTAATAGTTGAACGGGTTGGCCTTGGTGCCCTTCGGCTCCCACAGCACCTGTGCACCGAAGTGCCAGTCATTGGTGCCGCGCTTACCGACCTGAGAGATCACGCCGCCCGACGAACGGCCGTAGGCTGCACCGTAACCGCCCGCAAGGATTTCCTGCTGGTCGATGGCGCCGTACGGCAGCGTGATACCACCGAAGCCGCTGAGCGGATCAGTCGTGTTGAAGCCGTTCATGTAGTACGCGTTCTCGGTCACGGCGCTGCCGGCGATCGAGACAAGGGCGTTACCGGTCGGGCCCGTGAAGAACGAGCTACCCGCAACGGCACCCGGCGCCAGCAGCGCGATGGCTTCGGCGGTGCGGGCCAGCGGCAGCTTATCGAGCTGCTGCGAGGTGATGACGGTACGCGAGTCGACCGCGCTGACGTCGATCGACGGCAGCGCATTGGCCGACACGGTCACGCCTTCCAGGCTGGAAGCGTTGGAGGCGCTGGCAGCGGCGGCGAACGAAACGTCCGTACCACCACCCACGCGCAGGGTGACGTTGTTACGCGTATCGACCACGCCATCGCCCTGCTTCAGCGTGACGGTGTAGTTACCGACCGGCAGCTGGCCGATGGTGTAGCGGCCCTGCTGGTCAACGGTGACGGTACGGCTGACGCCCGTATCGCTGGTAGCAGTGACGGTCTGGCCCGGCGTTGCCGAACCAAACAGCGAACCGCTGGTGGCCTGCGCAAGCACGACGCCCGGCGCGGCAGTGCCCATGGCGATGGCCAGGGCCAGTGCGGTGCGGCGGCTAAGGACGCCGGCGCGAGAAATACGCGAACTCATCAAATACTCTCCCCAGTGAAAATCACTACCGCAAAAAATAGCGGCAAGCCGATCCCTCCCCGGGCTTCTGCCAGGTTCAGAAAAGATCGGTGGTTAGAAACCCCCTTTAAACAACGGCTTCAGTGTTACGAAGCCGCTCCCCGAATGACGCCAACAGACGTGGCGTCAGGCCATGTATACGTAAGAAGTTGTCGGCTTACAACATGAAAATTTCACATCCAAGACACGGTTTCACAATTACTTACGCGACAGCTATTCAGATGCCGCGTAACATGCCTTACGGATCAGCACCTTATTTCGCAAGTACCTGACGAGACAGGCAATGTATCGGAATTTTCCCTACGAAAAATTCCTAAAAAAATAGCCCCCGGCTTGAAAACCGGAGGCGACCTGGAGAGTGATCCCGCTGCCACGCGGGCGACACTCACCAACCCATGCCGCGACGGACGGCTCCTCGCTCCAATTACGAAGGCGAGGAGCCGCCTATTCAAGGCATTGCCCAGTAAATCATCGGGACAGCGTTACGGATTCCAGCCGCTTCCTTGCGGGTAAATACCAGAAACCTGCGAAGGCGCAGGAAGGCCACATCCCGGGTGATGCCAAAACGGCCCCCCAGGGTACTGGGTGTCATTGCAGTACTGCTGAAGCGAGCGCCCGGTAGCGCTACGGAAATAGTCCACGGTCATGGCGTTGCCGCCGCCGAATGAGCAATCGGCCGCGGAAGTGGAGTCAGCCGGGCAGGATGCTCCAACGTTGCACGTCACGCTTTCCTCGATTCGATACGGATTCCCCGGATTGACCACTCCGGCGTGATAGCCGACGTTGTTGCAGTAGAGAACCTGCTGACCAATCACCTGATCATTTGCGTCGAAATAGATGATGCTTCGACCCATCGCAGGGAGCGCCATAGCGCCCATCGGCAACGAACAAACAAACAGTACGAGCGCAGCAAACACTTCCTTCAATCGGAATCTCATTGACTGTTCCATGTGCGCCTCGGAGCGAGGCTAGCGGAGTGTAGCGATAGGTCAACACGGGTATACGTTAGCAACAGCATGCTTTTTCGGCAGTATTCAAGCATAAGCGTCATTCAAACGTATCGACGGGAATCAGGTTTAAAAAAAGAGCCCCCGGCTTGGGAACCGGAGGCGACCTGGGGAGTGATCCTGCTGCCTCGCGGCCGACCTCCCTGTCGACCGCCCGGCTCGTTCTTGTTTTAGCGTTGCCTGTTTTGCGTAGCCGTTATCAGAAGTCGTAACGGGCAGTGAAGCGGACCGTGCGCGGATCGGTGTAATTCAGCTCGCGCAGGTACAGCGGGCTCGGCGTGGAGCGGTTCGTCGCATAACGGAAGTTGTACGTCGTCGGCTCCTGCTTGTTGAACACGTTGAGCACGTCGACCTGGAACGTCAGGTGGCGATCGAACCACGACGGGGTGTAGGCCGCGTTGAGGTTGACGATATAGGTCCACGGAGCCGAGCCGTGCGAACCGCGCGGCGAGAACTCGTAACCCGGCTGGCCCGGCAGGCCGCAGAACCAGTAGAACGAACCGTTGTACAGGCCCGCATCCGCGGTCGGGTAGAAGCTGGTGCAGTTTTTCGGACGACCGGACGAGATGTTTGCGTTGATGCCGAAACGCAGGTCGTCGGTGAACTGGTAGTAGCCGAAGAACTTGACCTGGTGCGTGCGATCGTTCGGCAGGCGGCCATTGGCGCCGACCATCAGCTGCGGAAGATCCCAGTCCTGCGTCACCGACACGTCCGCCTGGCCGCCGTTACCGGTGTCCAGATCGGACGCGAGCTGGCCTTCCGTGTTGCCGTAGCTGCGCGACCACGTGTAATCGATGCGGCCGTACCACTTGTCGGAGAACGGGTGCTCCAGGTACAGGTCCAGGGCGTAGTACTTACGCTTCAGGTCGCCCAGGCCCAGCTCATCCTTCGAGTAGTGACGCTCGACGAACGAACCATCGTCCTGCAGCTGCAGGAAGGTGTTGCCCGTGCCCGGGTTGAACAGGAAGCACGCACCGCCAAGGGCCGGCGTACAGGTATCGTCGATCGCGCTGCGCAGCTGGCGCCAGGTGGCCTTCGCACCCCAGTTCCAGCTGGGCGAGAGCGCCATGTCGAAGCCCGCGATGTACTCATCCTGGTAATGCGACTTCAGGCCCTTCGCCGCAACGGTACGCGGATCCGGCGCGGTACCGCACTCGAGGTTGGCGGAGGTGGCGTTGGTACCGTTACAGGTATAGCCCGCCGCCTGGTTCACCGGCACCGACGCCAGGCCCGTGGGGTTACCCTGCGGATCCACGCCGGTATAGGTGAAGTACTCGGTGGTGTTGAGCGAGCCCGAGGCGGCGCGAACCGCCACGTTATTCGGCATGGCCAGGTGGTAACGGCCAGCGTTCGCATACACCTTCAGCGTGGAATCACCGAAGACGTCCCACGACACACCGAGGCGCGGCGCGAGCTGGTGGCGCTGCTTCGCATAGACTTCGTTGTTGCCGTTGTAGTTCTTGAACTGCTCGTTACGCAGGCCGGCGTAGATCATCCAGCGGTCGGTCGCCTGCCAGTGGTCTTCGATGTACTGCGATTCCTGCACCGTTTTCACCTTGGCCTGGGTGGTGGTGTAGGACTTGATCACGTAGTAGCCCTGGGTACCCAGGCCGCCGGCGGCATTCGGTGCGCCCACGCCGTGGCCGGCATCGATCGCCTGGGCGGGGTTGTTCTGCTGGCTATAGGTCCAGCTGAAACCGCCGGGCAGCGAGGTACCGGTGAAGGACTTGGCTTCCTGGCGATCGGCACCCGCACGGATGTCATGGTCGCCCAGGCGGTACTCGACGTCGAAGCGCCAGCCATCGGTCTTGTCTTCCGCACCCGGCACGCGCACGGCGGTGGAGGTGGTCTGGCAAGTACCGTAGTTGATGCCCGGTGCGCGCGACGCGGCGCTGGAGATCACGACGAGCGGGCAGTTCGGGTCATAGCCAAACGGCTGCTGCACGTGATCAAGGCGCTGCTGGCCGTACAACGCCGACACGGTCAGCGCATCGGTGATGCAGCCGGTGTACTTGCCGACGTAAAGGTCGCCGCCGTCCTTCTGGTACACGCCGCCGTTCTGCGTGTCGCCGTGCCCGAGATCGGCATAGCTGAAACCGTAGGTCTTCGAATCGTATTCGGTCTTGTCCGAAAGGCCGGTCAGTTCGAGGTGGTGGTCATCGGTGATGTTCCAGTCGATCTTCGCGATCCAGCGCGGAATCTTGTACTTGTAATCGTTCCAGCCGTTACGGCCCACGCTGGCCGAGGTAATCGCGCCGGCGGTGGTGCTGGCCGCGATACCCGCACCTTCGCGACGGTTCATTTCCGCGTCGACGTAGAAGAACAGGGTGTCCTTGATCAGCGGACCGCTGGCGTACGCACCCACGGTGGAGCGCCAGTAGTTGTTCTTCTTGTAGTACTGGTAAATCGTGCCATCGGTGTTCGGGTAAAAGCCCGTGTCGGGGTAGTTCGAGTTCTTCGGGCTCGAGCGGGTGCCTTGCGGTTCCCAGATGGTATAGACGCCACCGTGCCACTCGTTGGTACCGCGCTTGGTCACGATATTGATGACGCCGCCGGTGGAACGGCCGAATTCAGCGCCGTAACCGCCGGTGAGCACCTGCTGCTGATCGATCGCATCGAACGGCAACTGGGTGAGGCCGATCGAGGTCAGCGGGTTGGTCACCGCATAGCCGTTGATGAAGTAGGCGTTCTCGGACGATGCCGAACCACCGAAGCTGGGCACTGGATTGCCGAGGGCATCCTTGTACGACGAGTTACCGATGACGCCCGGGGCGAGCAGCGCGGCCGCGAGCACGTCACGCGTGATCGGCAGCTTGTTCAGCTGCTCGGCGGTCAGCACCGTGCGGGTATCGACCGACGACACGTCGATCGAGGGCAGCGCGGTGGCCGTGACCGACACGCCTTCGAGCGTGCTGGCCTGGGCAGCGCTGGCGGCGGCGCCGAACGGCACCGACGTGTTGCTGGAAATCGTAACCACGACGTTTTCGCGCGTGCTCACCGGCGTGCCGTTGTTTTCCAGGGTCACCGTGTAGGTGCCTGGCGGCAGCGAGGTGATGCGGTAGCGGCCATCGCTCTCCACGGGCGTGGAGCGCGTAATGCCTGTCGCGGGATTGCTGATCGTTACGGTCGTACCCTGCCCGCTTTCCACCGTACCGGCGATACCACCGGTGGTGTTCGACTGGGCGTGGACGGCTCCGCCGGCCAGGCACAGCCCAAGTCCGACAGCGAGCGCAGTGCGGCGAAGCTGGCGGCCGTGATGCATGACGTTCATCAAAATCTCCCCAAGTGATGCCGCACACGTGGTGCGGCCCGAAAGTTGGCGCGCATCTACCTGCCCCGGCCTCTGGCCAGGGTGGTTGTTGACGAAAACTTGTTTCCCCGTGCTTCCCGGCCAGGCGGCCTGCTGTTCCCCTCGAACCGCAGCACCCGGCGGGGCCTTGCCCCTCGCACCCCGTACTTTTTGCAGGGTGTGACGGACGTATACCGCAGGAATTTGCGGCTTACAACGGGAAACTAACGGAACGTTGACACGGGTCGTGAAGGGCCATGCCGGAAAAATCCGGCGAAGAAGCGACATTTCCCGCGAAATATCAGTGCCTTACTAGCGCCTCGGGGCATGACTTCCGGCACGTGCATTTCTTGCGATCTAGGAATCTTTCTTACGAAATTCGACCGAGGAATCGCCGATTTCACGCCGTAAGCGCATAAGCCCATGGATCTACGAAACTTCTCAATCGAAAGGCCATCGAAGGTATTTCCGTGTACACCGTAACTGCGCTCGCGCGTTGTTGCGCTAAGACGCCGGGGGGCGGCTACTCCAAATTGAAAGAGGTTCCATAGGCATGAACGACAATTCGAGGGGATCCTTCCGCGCTGATGCGGCCGGGGGCGGCTTCGAGGGTGGACGCGCTGGTGGCGACGTGCCTGCCTCCTCCTTCGCGAGCCGGGTCCGCCAGGTCATCAAGATGAATGGCAGCGTGAGCGATATCGCCCGCCGCTGCGGTTTCTCCGAAGGCGTGGTGCGTAGCTGGCGCGATGGCAACACCGACCCGTCGCGTGGGCGCTGCGTCACCATGGCGAAGACGCTGGGCATTTCGCTGGTGTGGCTGGCCGCGGGCGAAGGCCCGATGGTGCTGGATGCATCGAGCGAAGATGCCATCGGCCGCACGGAAACGTCCGATTCGCTGCGTGGCCGTGACGACCACCATGACGTGGCCTCGGCCCCCGCGCCGCTTGACCCGTCGCGCCTGGCGGCCGCCATGAAGCTGCTGCAGTCGGATATCGAGATGGCCGGCAGCCGCTTCTCGCCGGTACGTCACGCCGATCTGGTAGCCGAGATGTACGCCATCCTCGGTCGCTCGTCGGAGCCGGAATACGCTGATCGGGTTATCGCGTTCCGCCGGACGGTCATGTCGCGCATCGGCGATGAACCGGGTGCGGTAGCGGCCTGAACGAAAGAGCCCGGCTTATCGCCGGGCTCTTTGTTTTACAGGCGGGAAATGTCGGCGATCGCGCCGAACGCTGCCTTGAGCTGGGCTAGCAGGGCCAGCCGGTTGCCGCGCACGGCCGGGTTTTCCGCGTTCACCAGCACGTCGTCGAAGAAGCGGTCCACCGGGGCCTGCAGTACCGACAGGCGTGCCAGCGTGCCCGTGTAATCGGCCCGGCCCAGCAGCTCGCGCGTTTCCGCCCGGGCGGCGTCCAGGGCTGCGTGCAGCTCACGCTCGGCATCCGATTCGAAGTGGGCCGGGTCGACCTGCGCCGGGATGGGCGCCGCATTCGCTTCCTCGGCCTGCTTGCGCAGGATGTTCGCCACGCGCTTGTTCGCGGCCGCAAGGCTGGCGGCCTCGTCCCGGCGCGCGAACTCGGCCACGGCGCGGAGCCGGCGGTCGAAATCCGGCAGCGTGGCGGGTGTGACCGCCAGTACGGATTCGAACTGATCGGTGCTGAAGCCCTGCTCGGTGTAATAGCCACGCAGGCGCTCGAGGACGAAGTTGTTCACTTCGTCGCCGAGCTCGCGGCGGCGGGCACCGATATCGATGGCCGGCGCCTTGCCATCCTTGCCCGGCTTCACGCCGGCCACGAAAGCGGCTTCGGGCACGAGCTCGAACGCCTCGGTGAGCGCGGCGCGCAGGTCGATAGCCAGGCCACCCTCGATCAGGGTGCGGGCCAGGCCCAGCGCGGCGCGGCGCAGGGCGAAGGGATCCTTGTTGCCGCTGGGCTTCATGCCCACGGCAAAGATGCCCGCGAGCGTATCCAGGCGCTCGGCCACGGCCAGCACCTGACCCACCTTGCCCGCGGCGATCGCATCACCACCGAAACGCGGCTGGTAGAAGCTATCGAGCGCATCGGCTACGTCGGCGTCGATGCCCTGGCGGGTCGCGTAGTAACGGCCCATCACGCCCTGCAGTTCGGGGAATTCACCCACCATGCGGGTAAGCAGGTCGCACTTGGCGAGCGCGGCCGCGTGCGTGGCCTTGCCGGCGTCCACACCCACGCGATTGGCGATGACCCGGGCCAGCTCGGCCACGCGAACCGTCTTGTCCCACAGGCTGCCCAACGACTGCTGGTAGGTCACGTTCTTCAACGCGTCCTGGTTATCGGCCAGCGGTGTCTTCAGGTCTTCATCCCAGAAGAACTTGGCGTCGGCAAAACGGGGACGGATAACGCGCTCGTAGCCCTTGCTGATCTCCGCCGGGTCGCGGCTCTCGATATTGGCCACGCCGATGAAGTGTTCGGTGAGCTTGCCGGCCGCATCAAACACGGGAACGAACTTCTGGTTCGTTTCCATGGTGGTGACCAGCGCCTCGGGCGGCACTTCCAGGAAGTCGCGCTCGAACGTGCAGGCAATGCCGACCGGCCATTCGGTCAGGTTGGCGATTTCATCGAGCAGCGCATCGGAAAGGCGCGGCGTGCCGCCGGTGGCCACGCGGGCCACCTCGGCGCGGACGCGCTCGCGGCGCTCCGCCGGGTCGGCGATGACGTGCGCATGGCGCAGGGCATCCAGCCACGCATCGGCGCTGGCCACGTGCACCGGGTGCGGGTGGTGGAAGCGGTGGCCCAGGCTCTGCCGGCCACTCTTCAGGCCAAGCACTTCGCCGTCCACGATATCCGAGCCATGCAGCATGAGCAGCGTGTGCACCGGGCGGACAAAGGTATCTTCGCGGTTGCCCCAGCGCATGGCCTTCGGGATCGGCAGCGCCTTCAGCGCCTCAACCACGATCTCCTGCAGCAGTGCCGCCGTGGGCTGCCCCGGCTTTACGGCGCGGAACACGAACCACGCGCCCTTGTCCGTTTCCAGCTTTTCGAGGGCGGACACGTCCACGCCGCACGACTGGGCGAAACCGACCAGGGCCTTGGACGGCTCGCCGTCGGCGCCGATGCTGGCGTTCACGGCCGGGCCACGGCGCTCGACGTTCTGTTCGGGCTGGGCCACGGCCACGGCCGGGATATAGACCGCCAGGCGGCGCGGCGACGCGTAGGTTTTGGCCCCGGCGTAGTCACCCGTGACGCCACGCTTCTCCAGGCCTTCGACGACACCGCGCGCGAAGGCGCCGGCGAGGTCATCAAGCGCCTTGGGCGGCAGTTCTTCGGTGCCAAGCTCGATGATGAGCGGCAGGCGCTTATCGGCCATGGACGGCCTCCTTGTCGTTCTTCAGGCCGGGGAAGCCAAGTTTCTCGCGCTGGGCGACGTAAGCCTCGGCCACGCTACGGGCCAGGGTACGTACGCGCAGGATGTAACGCTGGCGCTCGGTCACGCTGATGGCGCGGCGGGCATCCAGCAAATTGAACGCGTGGCTGGCCTTGCACACCTGTTCGTACGCGGGCAGCGGCAGGCCGGCGGCGATCAGCTTGCCGGCCTCGGCTTCGCACACATCGAACCAGTGGAACAGCTCAGGCACGTTCGCGTATTCGAAGTTGTAGGTGCTCTGCTCCACCTCGTTCTGGTGGAACACATCGCCATAGGTGACCACGCCGTGCGGGGCGTGCGTCCAGACGATGTCGTAAATGCTGTCGACGTTCTGCAGGTACATCACCAGGCGTTCGAGGCCGTAGGTGATCTCACCGGTGACGGGACGGCATTCCAGGCCGCCAGCCTGCTGGAAGTACGTGAACTGGGTGACCTCCATGCCGTTCAGCCACACCTCCCAGCCCAGGCCCCAGGCGCCCAGCGTGGGCGATTCCCAGTTGTCCTCGACAAAGCGCAGGTCGTGTACGAGCGGATCGATGCCCAGCGCCTTCAGCGAGCCGATGTACAGCTCGAGGATGTTGTCCGGGTTGGGCTTGAGCACCACCTGGTACTGGTAGTAGTGCTGCAGGCGGTTGGGGTTGTCGCCGTAGCGGCCATCCGTCGGGCGGCGGCACGGCTGCACGTAAGCGGCAGCCCACGGTTCCGGTCCGAGCGAGCGCAGGAAGGTGGCCGGGTGGAACGTACCTGCGCCGACCTCGGTATCGAGCGGCTGCATGAGCACGCAGCCCTGCTCCGCCCAATAGCGGTTCAGGGTCTGGATCACGTCTTGGAAGGTGGGCGCGGACATGGTTCCCGGGTCCTTGAGAAAGCGGGCTAGTATAGCGGCGTAGCCTATTTACAGGGTTGGAGCACATGGCAGTCAATCCGCAACACACTGCGGTACTGGGCCGCCGGGGCCGGCTGGAGCTGGACGAGGTCCTCGCCTCGCTGGTGGTCGACGGGTACCTCACCGGCGAGGACGCCAAGCGCGTCCGCGGTGGCTCGCGCGCGGGCAAGAGCGCGGTGGAACTGCACCCGCTGGTGCTTATCGCCAACAGCAAGCTGGAGAACCGGCGCGAAAACGGCCGCCCGCTCAGCCTGGAGCTCCTGATCGAATGGCTCGCCGGCAAGGCCAACCTGCCCTACCTGAAAATCGACCCGATGAAGGTCAACGTGGCCCAGGTCACGCAGGTGGTCAGCAACGCGTACGCCCAGCGCCACCGGATCCTGCCCATTGCCGTGGCACCGGGCGAGGTCACCTTTGCGACCGCCGAGCCCTTTGATTCGGCATGGGCGCAGGATCTTGGGCACATGCTGCGCCGGGAAATCCGCCGCGTGGTGGCCAACCCGGTCGATATCAACCGTTACCTGCTCGAGTTCTACGGCGTGCAGCGCTCCATCCAGCTCGCGGTGGATGCCAAGGGCCAGGATGCCTCGTCCAAGATCATCAACTTCGAGCAGCTGCTTGAACTCGGCAAGGGCGGCGAGCTCGGTGCCGATGATCGCCATGTCGTGCACATCGTGGATTGGCTGCTGCAGTACGCCTTCGAGCAGCGCGCCTCGGATATCCACCTGGAGCCGCGCCGCGATGCCGGGCAGATGCGTTTTCGTATCGATGGTGTGATGCAGAAGGTGTTTGAACTGCCGCCGCCGGTCATGACCGCGGTGACCTCACGCATCAAGATCCTGGCGCGCATGGATGTGGCCGAAAAGCGCCGGCCACAGGATGGCCGCATCAAGACCCGCTCCGCGGGGGGCCGCGAGGTGGAACTGCGTATTTCCACCATGCCGACCGCGTTCGGCGAAAAGGTGGTCATGCGTATCTTCGACCCCGACCTGGTGATGAAGGATTTCAGCCAGCTGGGTTTTGCACCGGACGAAGACCGCATCTGGCGGTCCATGGTGGAACGCCCGCATGGCATCGTCCTGGTGACCGGCCCCACCGGTTCGGGCAAGACCACCACGCTCTACTCCACGCTCAAGCACTTGGCGCGCCCCGAACTGAACGTGTGCACGGTGGAAGACCCCATCGAAATGGTGTCGCCGGAGCTGAACCAGATGCAGGTGCAGCCCGCGATCGATCTGGATTTCGCCGCCGGCGTGCGCACATTGCTGCGCCAGGATCCGGACATCATCATGGTCGGCGAGGTGCGCGATCTGGAAACCGCGCAGATGGCCGTGCAGGCATCGCTTACGGGCCACCTGGTGCTTTCCACCCTGCATACCAACGATTCACCCAGCGCCGTGACACGTCTTCTCGACCTGGGCGTGCCCCACTATCTCATCCAGTCGACACTCGCCGGCGTGGTCGCGCAGCGCCTGGTGCGCACGCTGTGCCCGCATTGCAAGGAAGCCACGACGCAGGATCCGGATGAATGGCGCGTACTGACGCATGGCTGGGACGTACCCCTGCCCGAGCGCGTGTATACCGCGGTGGGGTGCCTGGAGTGCCGTAAGACCGGCTTCCTCGGCCGTACCGGTGTGTACGAAATGATGCCGCTTTCGCCGCGCCTGCGCGGGCAGATCACGGCCCAGCTGGACCTCGCGAAGTTCAGCGAAACCGCCTTGCGCGAAGGTATGAAGCCACTTCGCATTTCCGCGGCGGCGCAGGTCGCGGCCGGCTTGACCACGGTGCGCGAGGTGCTGAACGTGCTGCCGCCTACCGATATCGACGATACGATGTAACCCATGAAGCCTGTACTCATCGTCCGCACGGGGCGCGCCCCGGATGTCATCAGCGCCCGCCACGGCGATTTTCCCCGCTGGTTCCAGCTAGGCCTTCGCCTGCGCACGCCCCGCCTGCGCGTGGTGGATGTGGAACGCGGCGATGCCCTGCCCGATCCGGATGAAGTCTCCGGTGCCATCCTCACCGGCTCCGCCTCCATGGTGACCGAGCGGCTGCCGTGGAGTGAACGCACTGCCGGCTGGATCCGTGACGCCATGGATGTGGAACTGCCGATGCTCGGTGTGTGCTACGGGCACCAACTGATGTCGCATGCGCTGGGTGGCCGCGTGGATTACCTGCCGGGCGGCCGCGAAATGGGTACGGTTGCGCTCACCACGCACGAAGCCGCGACGGCGGATGCCCTGGGTGTGGCGCTGCCCGCCACGTTCCAAGCGCACACCACGCACGAGCAGAGCGTGCTCGAGTTGCCGCACGGCGCGGTATCGCTGGCCAGTTCGGCGCGTGATCCGCACCACCTCGTGCGTTACGGCAAGCACGCCGTCAGCACGCAGTTCCACCCGGAATTCTCGGCGGAAGTCATGCGTGCCTATATCCGCCGCAAGCACGATGTACTCGCCAGCGAAGGCACGCCACCCGGTGACATGCTGGCCGCGGTGGTCGCCACGCCCCATGCGACGGGGCTGTTGCGCGGGTTCCTGCACACGCACCTTGGCGCCGTGCGGGAAACCTCAGCCGCGTAAGCGGCGAACGATGGCCCCGCGCGAGAAGAACGCGAACAGGATGCCAAAGAGAAAACCGCCGATGTGGGTCCACCACACCACGGCGCCGTAGCTCGCGCCCGCATAACTGAAAAGCAGCTGCACCAGCGCCCAGATGCCGATGAGCACGAAAGCGGGCACCCGGACGAACTCGAGGTATAGGCCGAGCGGCACCACCAGGCCAAGCCGGGCGCGCGGGAACAACGTGACGTAAGCGCCTACCACCGCCGATACCGCACCACTGCAGCCGATGATCGCCACGCGCGCGCCTGTCAGCGAAATCGCGCCAATCAGGTTGGCGACCACGCCGCCCGCAAGGAACAGCAGCAGGAACCGCGGCGAGCCGAGGCTACGCTCGGCCGGAAGGCTGAAGATCACAAGGAACAGCAGGTTACTGAGCAGGTGGAGCCAGCCGCCGTGAATAAAGATTGCCGTGAACAGGCGCAGCAGTGCCGGATCGCTTACCTGTTGCCATAAGGGAAGCCCGGCGCCGAACAGGTGCGCTGGCACCGTGCCCCAGTGCAGCATGATCGCCATGCGCTCGGTGCGCCCCGCCAACGCCAGGGCCACGAAGCTCACAACGCACACCACCACGATGAGCATCGTGGCCCAGCACAGCCGGGAGCGGCGGCGCGTATCGACATGCACGAACATGATCAGGGTACGCCGCGGGCGAGGTGAGGGCCGTCGGTTTCCAGCGACGAGAGCGCGAACATGGTCTCCGGGCCCACCACGCCATCGGAAGCGATGCCGAAGCGCTGCTGGATGTTGCGCACCCGTGTTTCGATGCCGGTATCGAACACGGGCTTGTCGGCTGCCTTGGGGTCCACCGGGCCCAGGTGCGATACGAGCCAGTGCATGCCATCGCCGCTATCGCCGCGTGAGAGCCTGTTTGGCATGGCCGGGTCGACACGGAACACCGCGTAGAAGCGGCCCTTCCATACGCGGTCGAAGGCGTCCCGGGTCAGCTCGACGTATTTGCCGCCGAGGTACAGTCGCACGGCTTCGTCACCCGCGCCCACCAGCAAGACTTGCTGCTTCGCGTGGGCGTCGTCGAGTTCCAGTACCAGGGGGCGATCGAACCGGCGCAGCTGGTCCAGCGTGCCGCGGCCACTCACGCAGGCAAACCCCGGGAAAATCAGCGCGTCGCAATTGATGGCATTGGCGACCGATGTCTCCTTGGATGACACCTGCCAACGGGCCAGCAGCTCACCCCATACGCGAACGGCGCCCACATCGGGTGCCGGGAGCGCATCCTGCAGCTTCGCGAGCGCCTGCTCGGGGGTGACGGCGACGAAACTCTTGGGCCGGGAGGGCGTGTGGCCAGTGAACACCCACACCCCGAACCCACCGATGAAGACGATGGCCAGCATGGCGCCGATCGCCAGGATCGGCTTGCGGTAACGGCGCAGCCAGTAGCGCGCGTACTGAGGGAGCACTTCGCGGGCGACAAAACCCAGCGCGCGCTCGCCGATGTTTTTCTCACCGCGTTCCGCGGCGCGTTCGAGTGCGCGATGCGCCAATGCATTAAGGCGCTTGGGATTACCTTTGCCGTCATCGCGTAGCGAACGCAGCCCCAGGCGGCTGAATGGCATTTGCGCCGTGCCGGCCACATGCAGGCGGTGGCGCACGTACCGCTCGCTCTCTTCAGGCGTCAGCGGATTGAGCGGCAGCCGGCTGCGTACACGGGCGCCGATGCCACGCGCGTCCGGGCCGCCCAGGCGCTCGCGTAGCGCGGGCAAACCGGCCAGCACCAGGTGGAACGGTGCATGCGCCTTTTCGCTCGCCACGTAGAGACGTTCGACGATCGTGAGCCCATCGTCGCCCAGCTCGTCGGCATCATCCAGGATGAGCAGGAACCTGTGGTTCACATGGTGGGCCAGGCGGCCCAGGCCAGCGGCCAGGCCATCCACCAGGTGCTCTTCGGTATTCGCCTCGGCACTTAGCGGCAAGGGCAGGCCGAAACCGGCGTACATGGAGCGCAGCCACGCCACTGTCTCGAGCGCATAGTCACCGGCACCATGCCTTACGGCACGAACGCCATGCTGTGCGGCATCGGTTTCGATGAGCATGCACAGCAACGATTTACCGATACCTGCTTCGCCAGAGATCAGCGTGATGCTGTGATCGCCGGCGCCGAGCTCGTATTCGACGTGCGCAAGGATCTCGCGTTCGCGCGCAAACAGGCACGCAAATCGCGGATCCGGTGCATCGCCGAACGGCGGCTCACGCAGCCCAAAGGTCTGTAGATACATGGGCCTAGAGTATCCGAATTGCCCGCGGTTGTAGGAGCGCACCCTGTGCGCGAGGGGGAGTCGCGGGAGGATGGGTTTCCTGGCGAGGAGATGTCGCCCACAGGGTGGGCTCCTACGGGAGCGGTTGGGTAAATCGCGGACAAGAAAAAACCCGGCCTCATACGAGACCGGGTTTTGCAAAAGACGAAGGCCTCCCCGGTTGGGGAGGCCTTCTAGGATAAAGCCCCTGGCGGTGACCTGTTGCTGTGCGTGCCCGTTGGGCACGACAGCAACGCCACAAAAGACGAAGGCCTCCCCGGTTGGGGAGGCCTTCTAGGATAAAGCCCCTGGCGGTGACCTACTCTTGCATGGCTTGAGCCACACTACCATCGGCGCATGCGCGTTTCACTTCTGAGTTCGGGATGGGATCAGGTGGGACCACGCCGCTATAGCCGCCAGGGAAGGGGTGGGAGCAGCGCCTTGAGCGCCGGCTCCACAGAGGGTGTAAACGAGTGACAAGCGTCCGGGTTTGATTCGGATCGAGCTTATAAGAGTTAAGACGGTGAAGCGTCTTGGGGTTATATGGTCAAGCCTCACGGCTCATTAGTACACGTAAGCTCAATGCATTGCTGCACTTCCACACCGTGCCTATCAACCACCTAGTCTTGATGGTGCCTTAAGGAGAGTCTAGCTCTCGGGAGATCTCATCTTGAGGCGCGCTTCCCGCTTAGATGCTTTCAGCGGTTATCGCTTCCGTTCATAGCTACCGGGCAATGCCATGGGCATGACAACCCGAACACCAGCGGAACGTCCACTCCGGTCCTCTCGTACTAGGAGCAGCCCCTCTCAAATCTCCAACGCCCACGACAGATAGGGACCGAACTGTCTCACGACGTTCTGAACCCAGCTCGCGTACCACTTTAAATGGCGAACAGCCATACCCTTGGGACCGGCTACAGCCCCAGGATGTGATGAGCCGACATCGAGGTGCCAAACACCGCCGTCGATATGAACTCTTGGGCGGTATCAGCCTGTTATCCCCGGAGTACCTTTTATCCGTTGAGCGATGGCCCTTCCATACAGAACCACCGGATCACTAAGACCTACTTTCGTACCTGCTTGATCCGTCGATCTCGCAGTCAAGCACGCTTATGCCTTTGCACACAGTGCGCGATGTCCGACCGCGCTGAGCGTACCTTCGTGCTCCTCCGTTACTCTTTGGGAGGAGACCGCCCCAGTCAAACTACCCACCATACACGGTCCCCGATCCGGATTACGGACCTAGGTTAGAACGTCAAGCACTTCAGGGTGGTATTTCAAGGATGGCTCCACCGAAACTAGCGTCTCGGTTTCATAGCCTCCCACCTATCCTACACAGAAGAACTCAACGTTCAGTGTAAAGCTATAGTAAAGGTTCACGGGGTCTTTCCGTCTTGCCGCGGGAACGCTGCATCTTCACAGCGATTTCAATTTCACTGAGTCTCGGGTGGAGACAGCGCCGCTGTCGTTACGCCATTCGTGCAGGTCGGAACTTACCCGACAAGGAATTTCGCTACCTTAGGACCGTTATAGTTACGGCCGCCGTTTACTGGGGCTTCGATCAAGAGCTTCGCCTTGCGGCTGACCCCATCAATTAACCTTCCAGCACCGGGCAGGCGTCACACCCTATACGTCCACTTTCGTGTTTGCAGAGTGCTGTGTTTTTGATAAACAGTCGCAGCGGCCAGGTTACTGCGACCCTTCGATGCTCAGTCACGCACGTGACCACACCAAAGGGCGCACCTTCTCCCGAAGTTACGGTGCCATTTTGCCTAGTTCCTTCACCCGAGTTCTCTCAAGCGCCTTGGGATTCTCACCCTGCCTACCAGTGTCGGTTTACGGTACGGTTTTTCTACAGCTGAAGCTTAGTGGCTTTTCCTGGAAGCGTGGTGTCAGTCACTTCGTCCTCATAGGACTGGTCTCGGTGCTCGGCGTATGTGATCCCGGATTTGCCTAAGATCACCGCCTACCGCCTTTCCCCAGGACAACCAACGCCTGGTAGACCTAACCTTCTCCGTCCCCACATCGCACTGTAGAAAAGTGCAGGAATATTAACCTGCTTCCCATCGACTACGCATTTCTGCCTCGCCTTAGGGGCCGACTCACCCTGCGCCGATGAACGTTGCGCGAGGAAACCTTGGGCTTTCGGCGGGGAGGCTTTTCACCCCCCTTATCGTTACTCATGTCAGCATTCGCACTTCCGATACCTCCAGCAAGCCTTACGACTCACCTTCACAGGCCTACGGAACGCTCCTCTACCGCGTACGGATCAAAATCCGTACACCCCGAGCTTCGGTGCATAGCTTAGCCCCGTTAAATCTTCCGCGCAGACCGACTCGACCAGTGAGCTATTACGCTTTCTTTAAAGG
>NZ_CP095742.1:4697500-4994364 GCF_023078495.1 Luteibacter aegosomatissinici
ACTGAGCTGGTCGCGTGAGCGCTGGATCCTCGCCGGTACCGCGTTCCTGCTCGTCATTCTTTCCGCGCTGGTCATCCCCGCCTGGGCCGGCGCCATGAAGTCGCCCAAGATCACCGCCACCGGCAGCGTCGTCTCCGCACCCGTCGTGCATAACGTGGTCGCGCTCGCCGTGCCGAAGATGGACCCCGCCGCCATCAAGCCGCTCGTCCCCGCGGAAGAATGGCAGACGGTGCAGGTGGAGGCCGGCCAGACGCTGGCCGATATCTTCCTTGCGCAAGGCCTCAACATGACCGACCTGCAGCACGTCATCGACGGCGCGGGCGGCACCAAGGTGTTCCATCAGATCAAGCCGGGCCAGGAGTTCCAGTTCCTGATCGGCGCCGACCACGTGCTGAAGGGCGTGCGCTTCGATCAGGACGAAGCCACCATCGCCACGCTGCGCCTCGATGGCGATGCCACGAAGCTCACCACGCAGGTCCGCGATGTGCAGCGCCGTGAGCACATCGCCCACGGCATCATCGATAGCTCGCTGTTCGGCGCTGCATCGAAGGCCGGCATGAGCAACGCGATGGTGTTGAAGCTCGCCGAGGCCTTCAAGTACGACATCGATTTCGTGCAGGACCTGCGCGTGGGCGACAGCTTCACCGTCATCTACGACGACGTGTACAGCGATGGCGCCTACCTGCGCGAAGGCGACATCGTCGCCGCCGAGTTCGTGAACCAGGGCAAGCGCTACACCGCCTACCGCTACAAGAACGCGGATGGAAAGATCAGCTTCTACAGCGAAGAGGGCCGCCCGCTGGTCGGTTCGTTCCTGCGCATCCCGGTCGATTTCACCCGCATCTCCTCGCAGTTCAGCGCCGGCCGCATGCACCCCATCCTGGGCAAGATGCGCGCACACAAGGGCGTCGACTACGCGGCCCCCACCGGCACGCCGATCCACGCCGCCGGCGATGGCGTGGTGAAGTTCCGCGGCTGGATGAATGGCTACGGCAACTTCGTGGTCATCCAGCACAACGGCACGATCAGCACCGCTTACGGCCACATGTCGCGCTTTGCCAACCTGCGCGTTGGCCAGCACGTGAGCCAGGGCACCACCATCGGCTTCGTCGGCATGACCGGCCTCGCCACCGGCCCGCACCTGCACTACGAATTCCGCGTCAACAATGTGCAGCGCGACCCGCAGACGGTCACCCTGCCCAAGCCCGAGCCGCTGCCGGCCGCGCAGCTGGCGAAGTTCAAGAAGGAAGTCGTCGCGCCGCAGCTCGCCCGCCTCAACCAGCTCGATAGCAACTACAAGCTGGCCAGCGCGAAGTCCGGCAACACCGCGGGTGATGACTGACCCGTGCCACACAGCTCCGATGGCCTGTACCTCGGCCTGATCTCGGGAACCAGTGCGGATGGCATCGATGCCGCACTGGTCCACTTCACCGATACCCGCCCCGCGCTCGTCGCGGGGCTTACGCATGCGTGGGATGAACCGTTGCGCCAGCGGATCCTTGCCGTGGCGCAGGATGAAGAGCGCCTCGACCTGGATGGCTATGGCCAGCTGGATGTCGCCGTGGCGCGGGGCTTTGCCGATGCCGCGCAAGCCGTGCTGGCCAAGGCGAGCGTCGATGCCCGTGACGTGCGCGCCATCGGCTCGCACGGGCAAACCATCCGCCACCGGCCCGATGGCGAGTTCCCGTTCACCCTGCAGATCGGCGATCCTTCGGTGATCGCCGAGCGCACCCGCATCGACACGATCGCCGACTTTCGCCGCGCGGATGTCGCCGCCGGTGGCCAGGGTGCGCCGCTGGTGCCCGCCTTCCATGCCACGGTGTTGCGGCCCGCCAGCGGCGCACGCGTGGTGCTGAACCTGGGCGGCATCGCCAACGTCACCCGGCTCACGCCCGATGGGCATGTCACCGGCTTCGATACGGGCCCCGCCAACGGGTTGATGGATGCATGGTGCCTGCGCCACCGCGGCGAGGCGTTCGATCGCGATGGCATGTTCGCCGCGACCGGCACGATCGATACCGACCTGCTCGCCGAACTCCTCGACGATCCTTACTTCGTGTTGCCGCCGCCCAAGAGCACGGGCCGTGAGCACTTCCACCTGGCGTGGCTCGATGCGCATCCGCGCGTCGCGGAGGTTTCACCGGAGGATGTGCAGGCCACGCTGATGGCGCTCAGTGCCATATCCATCGGCGATGCGATTCGCCTGTATGCAAGCGATGCGACCGATGTGATCGCCTGTGGGGGTGGCGTGCACAATGCGGCGCTAATGCGCGCCATCGAAAGCCGCCTTGAAGGACGCACGCTGCAGGTGAGCAGCGCGTTCGGTATCGATCCAGACCTGATGGAAGCCATGGGCTTCGCGTGGCTGGCCTTTCGCCGGTTGCGCGGCGAACCCGGCAACCTGCCCGCAGTGACCGGTGCGCGTGGGCCGCGCCTGTTGGGGGCCCTGTACGCCGCACCCTAGGCGGGAACCGCTATAGCGGCTCCGCGGCGGCGCCTCGCTCGTAAGATTTCGCGGCTTCCGACAGGCTCGCCGGCGATGCCTGCGACAAGGCAGCCAGCGCTTCCTGGAACGCCGCCTGCTCGTCGGCATCCCACGCGCCGGTAAGGTGCGCGATATCGCCTGGCTCGAGCAATAGCTCGCTGAACACGTCACCCGGACTCAAGCCGAGCCCGTACCGCAACGCGTGCAGTATGACTTCATTGATCGACCAGCGCCTTTCACGGGCGAGCTGCTTGATACGCTCGGCCATCTGCTCGTCGATGTGTCGCACCACAATATCCGGCACGTGCGTAACCTCCTTCGCGCATGCCCCCTGTGCCGCGGATCTTACACAGATTTGCCGGGGGTGCGCATATACACCAGTCGAGCTATTCCTCTACGGCAGCCGGTTCCGGCAGGCCGCGCCACAGGATGGCCAGGACGATCAGCGTGGGGACGATCGATACCGTGCTGACCACGAACAGCGCGGTATAGCCGGCATCCTTGACCAGGAACCCGGAGAAGCCACCCAACAGCTTGCCGGGCAGGTTGGCCAGCGCGCTGAGCAACGCGTACTGCGTGGCCGTGAAGCGGCGGTTGACCAGGCCCGACATAAAAGCGACCAGTACCGGGCCGGCAAAGCCCTGGGCGAAGTTATCGCCGGAAAGGGTGGCGACGAACGCCCACGTCTGGCCCGGATTCTGCGCCATCAGCAGGTAAAGCATGTTGGACAGGGCCACGCCGATCGCCGACACCACCAGCAGGCGGCGCATATCGAAGCGGGTGACGGCCCAGCCGCCGAGCAAGGCACCCACGATGCCGACGATGACGCCGTACACCTTGGAGACCTCGGCGATCTGCGTCTTGCTGAAGCCCGCATCGAGGTAGAAGGGGTACGCCATGACGCCAAGCATCTGGTCCGGCAGGCGGAACAGCGCGACGAAGAGCAGCAGGCCCAGCGCCAGCGGCACGCCAAACCGCGCGAAGAAATCGCGGAACGGCCCAATGAAACCTTCCTGCACGGCCACCGCGAGCGGCACGCGCTCGCGCACCCGGTGCGCCGGCTCGCGCGCGACCAGCACCGTGATGAGCGGCACCACGAGCAGGCCGCAGATCGCCATGTAGCCCTTCTGCCAGCCAAGGGCGTCGGCGACGATGAGGATGCCGGCGCCACCGGCGATCAGGCCAAGCCGGTAGCCCAGGGTGTACGTGGCGGCCAGCGCGCCCTGGGCTTCGGGCGGCGCGATCTCCACGCGGTACGCGTCGACCACGATATCCACCGTGGCACCGGCGAAGGCGGCGAGCAGGGTCATGCCCAGGAACCGTTGCAGCGATTCCGAAGGCGGCATCAGCGCCATGCCGAACAGGCCCGCGGCCAGCAGCAGCAGCGCGAACAGCAGCCAGCCGCGGCGCTGGCCCAGGCGGCAAAACAGCGGAAGGCGCAGCTTGTCCACCGCCGGCGCCCAGACGAACTTGAAGTTGTAGGCGAAGGTAACGAAGCTCGCGACGCCGATAGCGCCGTAATCCACGCCGGATTCCTTCAGCCACGCGGAAAGCGTGTTGCCCACCAGCAGGAACGGCAGGCCCGATGCCAGCCCAAGGAACAGCATGACCACCGCGCCCGGCTGGGCGAACGCGGCGAACAGGCCGCGCCAGCCCTTGTAGCGGGCCCTACCCTGCGTTTCACTCACTCGGCGTAATCCACGGTAAACGGGGCGTGGTCGGAGAAGCGCTCATCGCGGTAGATCGAGCAATCGCGCAGGCGGTCGCGCAGGCCAGGGCTCACGATCTGGTAATCGATGCGCCAACCCACGTTGTTCGCGCGGGCCTGGCCGCGGTTGCTCCACCAGGTGTATTCCACGGCATCGGGCTTCAGCGCGCGGAAGCTATCCACCCAGCCGAGCTCGTTGAACAGCAGGTCGAGCCACGCGCGTTCCTCGGGCAGGCAGCCTGAGTTTTTCTGGTTGGATGTCCAGTTCTTGATGTCGTTCTTCGTGTGCACGATGTTCCAGTCGCCGCACAGCACGTAGTCGCGGCCACTCGCGGCCCACTCGCGGAAAATGGGCGTCAGCCATTCCATGATCCGGAACTTGTACTGCTGGCGCTCGTCGCCCGACGAACCGGACGGAATGTAGAACGAGACGACGCTGAGGTTGCCGTAGCGCGCTTCGATGTAGCGGCCCTCGCAATCGAAATCCTCACGCGCCAGCGAAGTGCGGATCTCATCCGGCTCGCGTTTGGAGTAAATGGCCACGCCGCTGTAACCCTTCTTGCTGCGGGCATCGTGGTAGAAGCAGTGATGGCCGTCGGGGCGGAACATCGGGTCGGTCAGCTGCGCTTCCTGCGCCTTGGTTTCCTGCAGGCAAACCACGTCGGCATCCTGCTTGCGGAGCCATTCGAACACGCCTTTGGTGGCAGCGGAACGGATGCCGTTGGCGTTCAGGGAAATGATGCGCATGGGATCTCGGGTCGATAAGCGATGGGCCCATGATAGCAACCGAGGCGAGCCCGGGCGCCGCGCGGTACCATGGTCGCCTTTGCTTTTACCGGGAACCCCGCCGTGCACGATTACCAGCGCGAATTCATCGAGCTCACGCTCGCCCGCGACGTCCTCCGCTTCGGCGAGTTCACCCTGAAGTCGGGCCGCACCAGCCCATACTTCTTCAACATGGGCCGTATCGATTCCGGGGCGGCACTCGCCCGGCTGGGGCGCTCGTATGCCGCCGCCGCGGTGCGCTCGGGCGTCGCGTTCGACATGCTGTTCGGGCCCGCCTACAAGGGCATCGCGCTGGCGGCCGCCACGGCTATTGCGCTGGCCGATACCCAGGACCGTGACGTGCCCTGGGCTTACAACCGCAAGGAAGCCAAGGATCACGGCGAAGGCGGCATGCTGGTTGGCGCCCCGCTGAAGGGCCGCGTCCTCATCGTCGATGACGTGATGACCGCCGGTACCGCCGTGCGCGAATCGCTGGAGCTGATCCGCGCCCAGGGCGCCGAACCGGCCGGCGTGCTGATCGCGCTGGACCGCCAGGAGCGCGGCCAGGGCGAGCTTTCCGCGGCACAGGAGGTGGCGGCCCAATTCGGCATCCCCGTCATCGCCATCGCCAGCCTGGCCGATGTACTCACCTACGCCGGCGAGCGCCCTGAACTGGCCAGCGAACATGAACGGCTGCTCGCCTACCGCGCGCAATACGGCGTGAGTGCCTGACAAAACCCACGACCCCGTCACGCGCCGGACGCGCCTTCGTTGCCGTCCGTGCGCCGAACGGGGTGCACGGCTGGCTATACTCCGGTGACAGGAGGGGATACCAATGCGTGCAGTGCGTTACATCATGGCGGGAGCGGTGCTGGTCGTGGCCACATCCGCTGCCGTTGCCCAGACGAACGACAGGAACAACAACGGTTATCGCTACCGCTGGAAGGATGCGTCCGGCCAGTCGAACTTCAGCGATAGCCTGACCCCGGACGCCATGAAGGCGGGCTATGACGTGGTCAATGCACAAGGCATGGTGGTGCAGCACGTGAACCGCCAGCTCACCGCGGATGAGCGCGCCGCCGCCAAGAAAATCGCCGACCAGCAAGCCGCCGCCAAGGCCGCGGCCGACCAGCGCCAGCGCGAGGACATGCAGACGCTGAATGCCTACCCGACGGAACAGGCGTTCACCGCGGCCCGGCAATCGCAGCTGGATAACTTCCACCAGGCGGTGAACACCACGCAGCTGAACCTGCAGGGCCAGGAAAAGACCCTCGCCGATCTGCTCAACCGTGCGGGCGACCTCGAGCGCGCCAAACAGCCCGTACCGCCGTACCTCACCACCCGCATCGGCGAGCAGCGGAACACGGTATCGGGCCTGCGAGCTACCTTGCAGCGCCAGCAGGCAGCCGAGACAGCGGCCAAGGCCAGCATGGCCGCCGATGTAGAGCACTACCGCCAGTTGCGTGCGGCCAACCCGAACGGCGGTTGACGCCGCCGTTTATCGCACCGCTCAGAAAGGCACGGGCAGCTTCGCGTCCACGGCGTGGAGCTGCAGCCTGAAGGCCTGCTTCACCCGTTCCAGCACCTTGGCGTTATCCGCGTCGAAACGGAATACCAGCGCCGGTGACGTGTTGGATGCACGGACCAGGCCCCAGCCATCCGGCCAGTCCGCGCGCACGCCATCAAGCGTGCTGATGCGCGCCTCGTCGAACGAAGCCTTCGCGCGGAAGGCCTCCATGAACCGGGCGGGTACGCCTTCGGCCATGGGCAGGCGAATTTCCGGCGTGGATACACTCTTCGGCAAGCCGTCGAAGATTTCCGCCGGCGTGCGGTCCTCCAGGTCGGCGGCCAGGATCTCCATGAGCCGGGCGGCCGCATACACGCCATCATCGAAGCCGTACCAGCGGTTGTTGTCGGCGAAGAAGAAATGGCCGCTCATCTCACCCGCCAGGGCGGCGCCGGTGTCGCGCATCTTGGCCTTGATCAGCGAATGCCCCGTACGCCACATGAGCGGCACGCCTGCGGCATCCTGGATCACCTTGCGCAGGTGCCCGGTGCACTTCACGTCGTAGATCACCGTGGCACCGGGGTTACGCGCCAGCACATCCTGCGCGTAAAGCATGAGCAGGCGGTCGGGGAAGATGATCTCCCCGCCGGGCGTCACCACGCCCAGCCGGTCGCCATCGCCGTCGAACGCGATGCCGAGATCGGCGCCAATGGTGTGGACCGCCGCGATCAGGTCGCCCAGGTTATGCGGATCGGAGGGATCGGGGTGGTGGTTCGGGAACCGGCCATCCACGTCGCAGTACAGCGGCACCACCTCGCAGCCGATTTCCTCGAGCACGCGGGGCGCGACGAGGCCGGCGGCACCGTTGCCGGCATCGACCACGATCTTCATCCGGCGCTGGGTCGATACATCATCGGCCACGCGGTTGACGTAAGCATCCACGACCGATTGCTCGCGCCAGCTTCCATGGCCGCCCGTGGGCAGGCCGCCGCCGGCGATGCGACGGTAAAGGTCGGCAATGGCGTCTTCGGCAAGCGTCTCGCCACCCACGACGATCTTGAAGCCGTTGTGGTCCGGCGGGTTGTGGCTGCCGGTGACGGCGACGCCACACCCGGTGCCGAACTGGAAGCAGGCGAAATAGACGAGCGGGCTGGGCACGACGCCAAGGTCGATGACATCGATGCCCGCGTCGCGCAGGCCATCGATCAGCGCGCCGGCCAGTTCAGGGCCCGACAACCGCCCGTCGCGGCCGACCACGGTCTCGCGCAGGTCACGCTCGAGCATGACCGCGCCGATGGCCTGGCCGATCTGGCGTGCCGCATCCACGGTCAGCGTGTCGCCGGCCACGCCCCGGATGTCGTAGGCGCGGAAAATGGCGGGGTCCACGGCAGCCGGTGTTGCTACGGGTGCCCGCGCAGGTGCGGCGCGCGCCGGGGCCTCCGGCGCAGCGCCCATGTCGCCCGGCGCCGGTGATGGCGGCAGGCGCGGCTTGCGCTGTACATCGGCCACCATCACCTCTTTCTCTTCGGGCTCGGGCGCGGCGACCGGCGCAGGCCGGCTGCGCGACCAGAGCAGGAAGGCACCGCCGCCCAGGCCGATCAATGCCAGCAGGGCCGCGAGCACCTCCGAATGCGGAATGACAATGAAGGCCCTGGGCATCGCAGCGAACACGTACAGCGCCGTGCCGGCGATGCGCTGACCCTCGGCCCCAACGTCACCGCTCTTGCTGCCCTCTGCCATCAGGCTGAGGCTATAAGGGCCATCGCCCTGGCGTAGCTCCAGCCGGCCACCACGCGGGGGCACGGCTTCGAAGCGCGAGGCGAGGCCATCGAACGGGTACTCGAGCCATGCCCACGCGCGCGTCACGCCACCCACTTGCATCGGCTCGACGACGCTCAGGCGGCGCTTTCCCTCACCGCCCCTGGTGCTGGCCGGCGGGGGTTCGGTCGAACCCAGGGCCGCCATGAGCTGAGCGGCCTTCGCGTAACCGAACTCGCGGTAGTTGGCGCGCACCACTTCATCCAGGCCCGGGCTGTACACCTCGACGACCTGGGCGGTGGGCAACAGGGCGCGCAGGCGTGCCGCAGCCGCGGCATGGTCATCTATCGCAGCCAGCAGGGCGGGATCGTTCACGGCCGCCTGGAACTGCTGGCGCAGGCTGGCGTACTCACTGGAAAGATCACGCACGGCCTGCGCCTGCGCTTCGCGCACCTTGGCGGCCGCGTTTTCCTCATCCGCGATCAGCCAGGCCTGCCATGCGCAGAACGCGCCCGCGACAATGAGTACGGTCGCGCCCACCAGCGTGAGCAGCTGCCGTACATCGACGCGAGGCCCCCGCCCCTCCCCACCCGCAATCCGAGCCATGTTGCCCCTTACCCTTCCGGAGTATCAGTTGACGCCGGTGGAACCAAAGCCGCCCTCGCCCCGACGGGACGGTGCAAAGCCGTCGACGACACGCAACCGCGCCCGGCCGACCGGCACCAGCAATAATTGCGCAATCCGGTCCCCCGGCGCGATGGTCAATTCGGCAGTTCCGCGATTCCAGGCCGAAATCGTGAGGGGCCCCTGGTAGTCCGCATCGATCACGCCGACCAGGTTGCCCATCACCAGCCCCTGCTTATGCCCCAGCCCGGAGCGCGGGACGATCAGAGCACACCAGCCCGGGTCGCCGATGTGAATGGCCAGGCCCGTGGGCACCAGCACGCTTTCACCCGGCCGCAGGGTGATCGGCGCCTCCACCGCGGCGCGCAGGTCCATGCCGGCGCTGCCGTCGGTCGCGGGCTCGGGCAGCGGGATGCTGTCGCCGAGGCGGGCGTCGAGGATCTTCAGTTCAATGTCGATCAAGAGGCGTTTCCGTGTTTGGCGAGGAATCGGGTGGCCACGTGGGCCATGAGCTGGCGCGCCAGCTCGGTCTTGGGAGCGCGCGCCAGCGCGGCGTCGCCATCGGCCCAGAACAGGTGCAGGGCGTTATCGGCCACTTCGAACCCACGGCCGCCACCCACTTCGTTGGCCGCGATCATGTCCAGCCCCTTCCGCGCCAGCTTGTCGCGCGCATAGTGGGCCACGTCACGGGTCTCTGCGGCGAAGCCAACGAGGAACGGGTGCGCCGGCTGCGCGGCCAGTGCGCCGATGATGTCCGGGTTTTCCGCCAGTTCCAGGCGCAGCGGTTCGCCGCCGGCCTTCTTCAGCTTGTGCTCGGCCGTGCCGGCGGGGCGGTAATCGCCCACCGCCGCGGCGCCGATGTAAATGTCAGCGCCGTGCGCTGCGGCCAGGACAGCCTCATGCATCTGCCGGGCGCTACGCACATCCACACGGCGTACGCCCGGGGGCGTCGCGAGGGACACCGGGCCGGCCACCAGCGTCACGTCCGCGCCCGCATCGCGGGCCGCTTCGGCCACCGCGAAGCCCATGCGGCCGGAGCTCCGGTTGCCGATAAAGCGCACCGGGTCGATGTCTTCGTACGTGGGTCCCGCACTGACCACCACCCGGCGGCCGCGCAAGGGCTGGTCGCCGAACGAGGCCACCAGGATGTCGCGTAGTTCATGCGGCTCGAGCATCCGGCCCGAGCCGATATCGCCGCAGGCCTGGTCACCATCTGCCGGGCCGAGCACCTGCACGCCACGAACGCGCAACGTGCCCACGTTCGCCTGTACGGCCGGATGGGCCCACATCTGCTGGTTCATGGCGGGTGCGATGTATACCGGGGCGGCCGTGGCCAACACGACGGTGGAGAGCAGGTCGTTCGCAAAGCCGTGGGCAAGCCGCGCGATGCTGTCGGCGCTGGCTGGGGCGATCAGGATCCGCTCGGCCCATTTGGCCAGTTCGATATGGCCCATGGCCGCTTCGCCGGCTTCATCCCACAGGCTCACGCGCACGGGCTGGCCCGAAAGAGCCTGGAACGTGGTGGGGGTCACGAAGTGCGTGGCGCCTTCCGTCATCACGATGCGCACCTCGGCATCGAGGTCGCGCAGGCGGCGTACAAGCTCACAGATTTTGTAGGCGGCAATGCCGCCGGTGACGCCGATCAGGATGCGACGCTGGCGGAGGGTCATGGCGAGACATGGCATAGCGGCTGGACGCGTTAGCTTAACGGATTTCCCCTACACAACCCCGTGAGCGCGGACCGGGGCGTTTTCCGAATCCTTCCATCGTCGGCGCGGGCCGGGCAACCGTACTGTGGACGGCCTCCCCGGATCTGCAAAGGACGCCAGCGATGCCCAACCCATCCCCTACGAAACACACCGCCCGCGATGGCTCGTCGGCGGGTTCGATCTGGTCGCGCCCCATCCACGCCTGGCCCGAACGCGATCGCCCGCGCGAGCGGCTTCTGGCCAACGGCCCCCAGGCCCTGTCCGATGCCGAGCTGGTCGCCGTGCTGCTGGGCAACGGTAGCCGCGGCGTCGATGCCGTCACCATGGGCCGCGCGCTGCTCACCCGGGCCGGTGGCGTCGGCAAGTTGCTGGCTGGCGCCGCGGAGATGGCCCATGCGCCCGGGGTGGGGCCGGTCAAGCGCGCGCGGCTCATCGCCGCCATCGAGCTGGCACGCCGTTCGCTCAGTGAGAACCTGGCCCAGTTGCCATGCATCGAGGGGGTGGAGGATTGCTTCGCCTTCCTGAAGGCCCGGCTCTTCCATATGAAGCACGAAGTGATCGGCTGCCTGTTCCTCGATGTACGGCACCGCGTGATCACCTTCGAGATCGTGGCCGAAGGCACGGTCCACTGCGCGGACCTTTACCCGCGCGAGCTGGCGCGGGCCTGCCTGCGCCACCACGCCGTCGCCATCATCATGGTGCACAACCACCCCTCGGGCGATGCCACGCCCAGCCCCGATGACCAGGCCCTTACGATCTCGATGCGCGATGCGCTGGCGCTGCTGGACATCAAGCTGCTGGACCACATCGTGGTCGGCGCGGGCACGCCGGTATCCATGGCCAGGCTTGGCATGGTCTAGCCAAGGGCAAAAAAATGACGGCGCGAGTGCCGCTCGCGCCGTCATGGGTCACCTGTCGAGGGAGGGGCATCGATAACCCGTGCGTGCCGTGGGCCGGGGAGACACCGGGCACGAGGAAAAGTGTGACAGCGGCCGATGACAAGGCCGTGACGTGCCGGCTCCGGGTAGTTCGCGGGCTTGCAATATCTGACTTATGCACATCGGCGCTTTTTCTCAGTTGCCCGTCACAGCTGTTGTCCCAACGCAGGTCACGCCATCAAGCCATTGTTTTGATGAGGTTTAGCTTGTTACGCAGCGATGTCACGGGGCACGCGGCCACGCAGATGCAGCAAAGGCCGGGTATTGCCCACAGAGTTATCCACAGGCCTGTGGAGAACCTGCCCCGCCCCTCGCGGGCGGGCCTGTAGCCCCTTTCTGCTAGGATTACCGGTTCCATATCCGTGTCGCGAAGCCCGTGAAACAAGAGCTCAAACAACTCGTCCTGCAGGCCATCGGCGCCATGCGGGAGTCCGGCAAGCTGCCGTCCGATTTCGTAGCCCCGGTGTTCGTGATCGAGCGCACGCGCAGCCGTGAGCACGGTGATTTCGCCACCAACGCCGCCATGATGATGGCCAAGGCGGCCGGCCGGAAGCCGCGCGATATCGCCACCGACCTGGTCGAGGCCCTGCCGGCCTCGCCGCTGGTGGGCAAGGTCGAGATCGCCGGCCCGGGCTTCATCAACTTCTTCCTCGCCCCGGCCGCCTTCCACGCCGAGATCGAGCGCGCGCTGGCGGAGACGGACCGTTACGGCCACAACCGCGATGGTGGCGGCCGCACGGCGGGTGTCGAGTACGTGTCGGCCAACCCGACCGGCCCCCTGCATGTCGGCCACGGCCGCGCGGCGGCCATCGGCGACAGCATCGGCCGCCTGCTCCACGCCACCGGCTACAAGGTGTTCCGCGAGTTCTATTACAACGATGCGGGCGTGCAGATCGCCAACCTGGCCCTGTCCACGCAATGCCGCGCCAAGGGCATCGGCCCGGATGAGGCCGGCTGGCCGGAATCGGGCTACCGCGGCGATTACATCGCCGACGTGGCCCGCGCCTTCCTGGCGAAGGAATCGGTCGAGGCCGATGGCGAGACCGTCACGGCCTCGGGCGATGCCGATAACCTCGACGATGTCCGCCGCTTTGCCGTGGCCTACCTGCGCCACGAGCAGGACCTGGACCTGAAGGCCTTTGGCGTCTCGTTCGATGTGTACTACCTGGAATCCTCGCTTTACTCCGAGGGCAAGGTGGACGAGACCGTGCGCGAGCTGGTCGCCCACGGCCACACCTACGAGGAAGGCGGCGCGCTGTGGCTGCGTTCCACCGATTTCGGTGACGACAAGGACCGCGTCATGCGCAAGTCCGACGGCACCTACACCTATTTCCTGCCCGATGTGGCCTACCACCGCACCAAGTGGCAGCGCGGCTACGAGCGCGCCATCACCGAGCTGGGCAGCGACCACCATGGCTCGCTGGCCCGCGTGAAGGCCGGCCTGCAGGCGCTCGATACCGGCATTCCGAAGAACTGGCCGGAATACGTGCTGCACCAGATGGTCACGGTGATGAAGGGCGGCGAGGAGGTGAAGATCTCCAAGCGTGCCGGCTCGTACGTCACCCTGCGCGATCTCATCGATGAAGTGGGCCGCGATGCGACCCGTTACTTCCTCATCGCGCGCAAGGCCGATTCGCAGCTCGTGTTCGATATCGACCTGGCCCGCTCGCAGACCAACGACAACCCGGTGTACTACATCCAGTACGCCCATGCGCGCGCCAGCCGCGTGTTCCGTGAACTCGCCGATCGCGGCCTCACCACGGATCGCGGCAACGGCCTGGCCAAGCTGTCGCAGCTCACCACCGAGCACGAGCAGGCGTTGATGTTCGATCTGTCGCGCTACCCGGAAGTGGTTGAAGCCGCCGGCATCAATCTGGAACCGCACCTGATCGCGCAATACCTGCGCGAACTCGCGGGCGCGCTGCACAGTTACTATCACGAGCACAAATGGATCGTTGACGACGCCGACCTGCGCGATGCCCGCCTTACCCTGGTGGCCGCCACGCAGCAGGTGCTCCGCAACGGTCTGGACCTGCTGGGCATCAGTGCCCCGGAGAGCATGTAAATGGCGACACGCAAGAAGGGCAAAGGCCGCCAGGCCGTCCGCAACAGCTCCGGCGGCATGCCGGGCTGGGGCTGGGCGCTGATCGGCATCCTTGCCGGCGCCCTGCTCATGGCCTTCGCCATGAAGGGCAGCTTCATGCCCATGAAGAAGGATGGCCCGGAGCCGAACCCGCAGGCCACCGCGCAGAAGGGTAGCGAGCCGGGCGTCGCCGACCAGGCCGAGCCGGAAAAGAGCGATAAGCCGCGCAAGCCGTCGTACGACTTCTACTCGGTGCTTTCCGAGAAGGAAGTGCGTATCCCGGATGCGGAGATCCACGCCCAGGCCAAGGCCGAGGCGCAGCAGAACCAGCAACAGCAGGCCGCGGCGCAACAGCAGGCGCAGGCCGCGCAGCAGGCCCAGGCGGCCGCCGCGCAGCAACAGCAGCAGTCGCAGCAGGCCGCAACCGCCGCGAACAACCTGCCGAAGGCCACGACGCAGACCGTGACCGCCGCGCCCGCACAGGCCCAGGCACCGGCATCGTCCGGCGGCAGTGGCTACCTGCTCCAGGTGGGTGCGTTCCCGAGCGCGGCCGATGCCGAAGCGCTGAAGGCGAAGCTGGCCCTGCAGGGCTTCATCGCCAACGTGCAGCCGGTGAAAGTCGGCGCGCAGACGTACAACCGCGTGCGCCTGGGGCCGTTCAAGTCGGCCACGGAGCTGGAAAGCACCCAGCAGCGTTTGCAGTCGGCCGGCATCAAGGCCATCGCGCTGAAGGAAGGTTCCTAAGCATTTCGCCGGCTGCCGGCGTTCGGCCACGGTAGGAGCCCACCCTGTGGGCGACATCTTCCGCGATGAGGCGGCAGGATCCGTGGCTCTTTCGCGAACAGCGTCGCCCACAGGGTGGGCTCCTACAGGAGAGCGAAAAAAAGGCCCCGGGACTTCTCGGGGCCTTTTTTAGCTCTTGCGCTTCAGGCGGATCAGCGCGGAGATGTCGTCATCGCCGTAGCCTTCGGACATGAGCTGCGCGAAATCCGACAGCGACTGCTCGATGATCGTGCGGTCGGTACCCGCATCGGCGGCGATGCCGCGCACGATGCCGAGATCCTTGTGCAGCAGCGCCAGCTTGAAACCCACCGAGAACTCGTTGCGCAACATGGTGGCGCCACGCTTTTCGAGGAACCAGTTGCCGGCCGCGCCTGCACCGAGCGTGGGAATCAGGCGCTCCGGATCCAGGCCTAACGCTTCGCCAAGGGCGAGGCCTTCGGTCACCGCGTGGGCGATACCCGCCACCAGCACCTGGTTCACCGCCTTGGTGGCCTGGCCGCTACCGACCGGGCCCATGTGGGTGATACGCACGCCGTACGCGTCGAGCACGGGCTGCGCCTTGGCGAGCACATCGGCATCGCCGCCCACCATCACCGAGAGCTTGCCGTTCTTCGCGCCTTCCACGCCGCCGGACACCGGGGCATCGAGGAACGCACCGCCAGCCTCGCTGATGATGCGCGCCGCGCGCCTGGCCGTATCGGGCGAGACGGTTGAATGATCGACCACGATGGCGCCAGCCTTGAGCGAAGGCGCCAGCGCTTCGACCACACCGATGACATCGGCATCGGCGCTCACGCAAAGCGCGATCACATCGCACTGCGCGGCGATGGTGGCAAGATCAGGCGCCTGCACGCCAAGTTCCTTCGCCAGTGCATCGGCACGCGACTGCGTGCGGTTGCTCACGGCCGCGAGCAGGCCTTTCGCGTGCAGGTGGCCCGCCATGGGCGCGCCCATGGCACCCAGCCCAATGAATGCCGCTTTCAAAGTCATCGCGTGGTTTCCGCCAGGTAGGTGTAACCGGTGAGGCCCTTGTCGAGCGAGGCCGCCAGCTCATCGGCCAGCGCGCCCTCGATCCCGGCCGCCTTGATCCGCTCGGCGTACGTGGTGCGCAACGCCTTCACGTCGTAACCCACGTAATCGAGCATCAGGTCGGTCGTATCGCCGCGGCGAATGTGGGCGAACTCATAGCCCGTCGCGGTGGCACGTACGTTCACGGCATCCGTGTCGCCGAACAGGTTGTGGATATCGCCCAGGGTCTCCTGGTACGCGCCCACCATGAAGATGCCGAGCCGGTACGACTCACCCTCCTTCAGCGGGTGCAGCGGCAGGCTCACGTCCACGCCTTCGGCATCCACGTAATGATCGATACGGCCATCGGAGTCGCAGGTGAGGTCAGCGATGACGCCGCGGCGGGTCGGCTCTTCGTCCAGGCGGTTGATCGGCACGATGGGGAAGATCTGGTCGATCGCCCAGATATCCGGCACCGATTCGAACACCGAGAAATTCACGAAGTACTTGTCGACCAGCTTCTCGTCCAGGTCATCCAGCGCCTGGCGGTGCGCGCGCTCGGCGGGCAGCAGGCGCGGGCGCACGGCGTTGGCGATCGCGTAGAACAGATCATCCAGCGTGGCGCGGTCGCGCAGGTCGAGCTGGCCCAATGCGTACAGCGCCTGGCCTTCGGCGAAGTGGTGCTGGGCCTCGTGGAACAGTTCCAGCGGCGGGCGCTCATCGAGCTCGGCGTGGGTCTCGCGCAGGTGGCGCAGCACGGTGGGCTCATCGGCGCGCGGCGCGGCGACGGCGCCTTCCGGCACCTCCTCCACTTCGCTGACATTCACCACCATCACGGCGTGGTGTGCCGTCATGGCGCGGCCGGATTCGGTGAAGATGGTGGGCGCGGGCATGCCGTACTCGGCCACGGCCTCGGCCAGCGGCTGCACGATGCTGGCCGCGTACTGGCCCATGCTGTAGTTGATCGAGTTGAAGCTGCGCGAGCGGGTGCCTTCG
Source organism: Luteibacter aegosomatissinici (assembly GCF_023078495.1). Lineage (NCBI taxonomy): Bacteria > Pseudomonadati > Pseudomonadota > Gammaproteobacteria > Lysobacterales > Rhodanobacteraceae > Luteibacter > Luteibacter aegosomatissinici. The sequence goes on from NZ_CP095742.1 coordinate 4,713,865, forward strand.
TAATCCACGCCCAGGCCGCCGCCCACGTCCACCACATCGATGGGCACGCCCAGGCGGTGCAGTTCCACGAAGTAACGCACGGCCTCGCGCATGCCCGCGGCGATATCGCGCACGTTGGAAATCTGCGAGCCCATGTGGAAGTGCTGCAGGCGCAGGGTGTGCTTCAGGCCGGCGGCATCCAGGCGCTCGATCAGTTCCAGCACCTGGCCGGGGCTGAGGCCGAACTTGCCCTTGTCGCCACCGGTGTTCTGCCACTTGCCGGCGCCGATCGAGGCCAGGCGCACGCGCACGCCGAGCAGCGGCTCGACATCCAGCGCCTTGGCTTCAGCCAGCACGTGGTCCAGCTCGGAGAGCTTTTCGATCACGATGTGCACGCGCAGGCCGAGCTTGCGGCCGATCAGCGCCAGGCGCACATACTCGCGATCCTTGTAGCCGTTGCACACCACCATGCTGCCGGGGCGGGCATACGCCAGCACGGCCATCAGTTCGGGCTTGGAGCCGGCTTCCAGGCCGAAGCCCTCCTCGCCGGCGGCCACCAGCTCGCCAACCACGCCGCGCTGCTGGTTCACCTTGATCGGGTAGATCGCGGTGTACTGGCCGGCGTACTCGGCATCCTCGATCGCCTTGCCGAAGGCTTCCTGCAGGCGGCGCAGGCGGTCGGCCAGGATATCGGGGAAACGGACGAGCAGCGGCAGGCGCAGGCCTTCAGCCGTGGCCTGGGCCACGATGGCGGGCAGGTCGAGGGCCGGGCCCTCGTCACCGCGCGGGCGCATCTGCAGGTGGCCGCTAGCGGCCACGTCGACGTAGCCGTTGCTCCAGTGGGGGATCGCGTAGGTCAGCTTGGCGCGATCAATGGACCAGTTCGCCATGGGCAGGCGTTCTCCAAAGGTGTTGTCGTGTCCCCTTGAGGGGGCGCGGAACAGTCGCAGCGGCGAACTTTGACCTGAAACGGGCCTGGACAGCCGGGAGCCTCGCACGCCGCGGGGCCATCCAGACGGGGCCAGCCATCCAAGACGGAGGGCGGCTGACCTTCTATTGTAGCGGGCCGGGATGACATCCGTGTATCGGTCGGCGAAGCCCTACAAAGCAATCCGGTCAGGGACTTGGCCGCTTTTTGCCCCGATGCCGGTACAATCACCGATTTACACCCCCTACCCGTTTCCAGGAACAAGCGTCATGTCGCAGCAGCAGCTCAGCTGGTTTACCGAGGCCCACCAGGCTTCGGGCTCCTCCATCGGTTTCCGCGTCGAGCGCCTGCTGCACGCCGAGAAGACCGAGTTCCAGACCATCGAGATCTACCAGACCACCGATTGGGGCAACCTCATGGTGATCGACGGCTGCGTCATGCTGACCAGCCGCGACAACTTCCTGTACCACGAGATGATGACCCACCCGGCGCTGTTCACCCACGCCCGCGCCAAGCGCGTCGTCATCATCGGCGGCGGCGATTGCGGCACGCTGCGCGAGGTCCTCAAGCACGAGGAAGTCGAAAAGGCCACCCAGGTCGAGATCGACGAGCGCGTCACCCGCCTGGCCGAGCAGTACTTCCCGGAACTGTGCGATGCCAACAACGATCCGCGCGCCGAGCTGCTGTTCATCGACGGCATCAAGTACATGGCCGAAGCGGATCCGGAATCGATCGACCTGATCATCGTCGATTCGACCGACCCGGTCGGCCCGGCCGAAGGCCTGTTCAACGCCGCCTTCTACGCCAGCTGCTACAAGGCCCTGCGCCACGGCGGCATCCTGGTCCAGCAGTCGGAATCGCCGCTGGCCCACATCGAGCTGATCAAGGCCATGCGTTCGGCCATGCGCACCTCGGGCTTCAAGGCCGTCCGCACCCTGCCGTTCCCGCAGCCGTGCTACCCCACCGGCTGGTGGAGCTGCACCATGGCCCGCAAGGATGGCGACCTGTCCGGCTTCCGCGAGCGCGGCGCCATCAGCAAGGGCTTCGCCACCAAGTACTACAACGCCGATATCCACAAGGGCGCACTGGCCCAGCCGGAGTTCATGCGCGAGGCGCTCGGCGAATAAGCATCGCGGTAGGAGCCCACCCTGTGGGCGACATCTTTCGCGATAAGGCGGCAAGACCTGTGGCGCTTTCGCTAAGGGCATCGCTCACAGGGTGAGCTCCTACATACAGATCGATGAGCTGCTGCAGTAAAGAAAAAGGGCGCCTTTGAGGCGCCCTTTTTTTATTTGCTGCTTTCCACGTGCGAAGGCTCCCACCCCGCCGGCGCTTCCGCCGGCATGCCGTAGGCGCGTAGCGCCGCCAGCACCACGCTCATCTCGGTGCCACCGCTGCGCGCCAGCATCAGCAGCTTCTGCGCCGTGGTCTTGTCGCCCTGCGCCTGCACGTTGAGCTGGGCGAAGCGCTGCATCTGCCAGATGAGGTTCAGGCGGGCGGTCTTGGCCGATTGCTGGTCGGCGGCATCCGGCGAAAGGGTCTCGCGCAGGTGCAGGCCCAGCGAACGGCCCAGCGGGCTGCTGCCCCATTCCAGCACCTTGGCCAGCTTCAGGCAGTCGCCGACGATGGCGCTGTTTTCCTTGTTGGCCTCGCAGAACTTCGCCGTGGCCTGGAAGCCGGGCATCGGCTGCGCGCTGGCCAGGCCGAACACGAGCACCATCTGCACACCGGCCGCGCCGGCGCCCTGCAGGGCGTTGAAGGTATTGGGCGGCGGCGGCAGCTGGCTGACCGAATTGGCCAGCGCCTTCAGGCTGGCGCCGAGGTAATCATCATAGGTCTTGGCGTTGGCGGCCTTGGCCAGGTCGGTGCGGGCGGCGTTGGCATCCCCGTTGTGGTCGTCGATACCCAGCTTCAGCAGCCACACCGCGGCGTTATCCGGCGCCTGGGTCTGGAGCTGCGTCACCGCCTCGGCGTTCGGGCACTCGCCCGCCTTCGCGTCGCAATCGGCCAGGCTCACCCAGGTCACCCGGGGGCCGGCATCGGCATTGCGCGAGGCACGCTCAAGCAGGGCGTGGTAGCTCAGCACGGCCGGCGGATCGGTCAGCGGGCGCGCCAGCAGGGCGGCGCCCAGCAGCGGCTCGGCCTCGGTACGCAGTGCCAGCACGCTGGCCAGGTCCTTCTGGAACTGCAACAGCGCCTTGGTCTGATCCTTCTGTGCTTTCTGCTCCGCCTTGCTCGGCGCGGCCGGTGCGCCGGGCCACGGCGAGGTGGCGAGGGCCGGCAGGGAAAGCAGGCTGGCCAGGGCCAGGGTGAGGACGCGGCGTCCCTGCATGGGACATCTCCGTGAAATAAAACGACAAGGATACGGCCACAGCATGAACGGAAGCTGCGGGGTTTGGCTTCACACGTGCCCTACATTGTTACCATCGGGCACAGCGCGGGGGGAACATGCCTGTGGAATGCCGCATGACCGATGCACCAATCCTGCGACAGAACAGGAGCTTACAATGGACCAATTCGCCATCTTCGCCAGCGAGCGCGCGGGCTTTTTCGTCGGCTGGGGCACCCTCACGCTGATCAACGCCGGCCTGGCCCAGGGCAAGAACCGCAGCGGCCTGCTCTGGTGGCTGCTTTCCCTCATCCTGGGGCCTATCGCCACGCTTATCCTGGTCATCCTGCCCAAGGTTCGTACCAAGCTATTTTGATCCATCGCGCGGCTGTGTAGGCTAGGGGCACTCCCCATGGCAGGTGGTCGCGCATGCTTACGACGCTCGTAGCAAGCAGCAAGGGTGGTTGCGGCAAGTCGACGCTGGTCACCCAGCTCGCTTCCTACTGGTCACAGGCCGGCAAGCACGCGGCCATCATCGATGCGGACCGGCAACACTCCAGCCTGCGCTGGGCCGGCCGCCGCCCCGAGAACGTCCCGTCCGTCACCGCCATCGAAGGCAGCCGCAAGGCGTTCGACCGGCTATCGGACGATATCCAGCGGGTGATGATCGACATGCCCGCCGGCATGGATGAAAAGGACATGGAGCCGTACCTCGACAAGGCCGATGTCATCCTGGTCCCGGTGCTGCCCTCCACGTTCGATCTCGACGCGACGCTGGATTTTCTCAAGATCCTGCAAGGCATCCCCCGGGTAAAGCGTGGCAAGCTGCCCGTGGGCCTGGTGGGCAACCGCCTTAAGCCGTGGACCAACGCCAGCCAGCAGGCCATGGCCGAACTCGCCGAGCAGGCGCCGTTCCCCGTGGTGGCTGAATTGCGTGATTCGCAGGCTTACGTCTTGCTCACGGCGCTTGGTAAGGGCATCTTCGACTATCACTCGGAAAACGTACGCGGCCACCAGGACGACTGGGCGAAACTGCTCCGCTGGATCAAGCGAAGCACCTGACGTAAGGGCAACCGCGGCGACGGATCACGCCACACACCAGTGGCCTTAGCGGAGGGCGGTACCCATGCGTGAACTCATTCTCCTGCGCCATGCCGAAGCAGCACCCGGCGTGGATGGCAAAGACGACCGCGAGCGAAAACTCACCGAACACGGCAAGCGCGAAGCCCAGGCCGCCGGCCAGTGGCTGGCCGAACACCATGTGAAGTACGACCGGGTGCTGTGCTCACCCGCGCAGCGCACGAAGGAAACCGCCGCCCTCGCCCTGGGCCAGGTCGAGCCGGTTTTCGCCGAAGAGATTTACGACGCCACCCCGGGCGATCTGTACGAACTGCTCGATGAGCAGGGCGACGCCGAACGCGTGGTGCTGGTCGGTCATAATCCCGGCATCGAACAGCTGGTAGCTTTCCTCGTCGAGGGCCGCTCCGAGGATTACCGTGGCATGCCGCCGGGCGGCATGGCTCGCCTGTCGTTCGCTGGCGGGCTGCAGCCGGGTTCCGCCAAGCTCGAGACCTTCTGGTCCCCACCCAACTAGTTACCGCACGACGAGTTCCTGATGCGCCTCCTGTTGTCGGCGATCGCAATGTTTTTCCTGGCGTCGCCTGCGATCGCCGCCGACCTGCGTATCGACCCCGTCCGCTCGAAAGCCGAGTTCTCGGTGCGCCTGCTCTGGGTCACCTCGGTGACGGGCCACTTCGAGGGCATACGGGGCGACCTCACTACCGATCCGGCCACCGCCACCGCGGTGGTCCGGGCCGATATCGATACCGAGAGCATCAAGATGGAATCCGGCCGCCTGCGCCGCTGGGTGCTGGCGCCGGAATTCTTCGATGCGGAACACCACAAGAGCATCCACTTCGTCTCGCAACCTACCTCGCTGGCACTCCTCAGCCGGGGTGGCGATGTGGCAGGTGACCTCACCATCCGCGGCGTCACGCGCCCGGTCACCTTCCGCCTGATGGCCAACCGTTGCCCACCCGAGGCCATGGCCGGCTGCGTCCTGCAGTTGCAAGGCATCATCGATCGCACGGACTTCGGCATGCTCGGCCGCCGCGGCGCCCTGTCCGATCGGGTCACCCTGGGCATGGCCATCGTCATCGAGTCGATGTAAAGCCCTTCGGCCCCCGCGCGGCTCACGTGCCGTTGCGCCACGTCCCCTATCATGCGCGGCATGCGCCGCCTCCTCGTGTTACTCACCCTTGCCGCCACGCTGGCTACCGGCGGCTGCTCGCTTTCGGCGGCCCGCATCCAGAAAGCCGATGCCGTGGTGGCCCTTACGGTCGATCGCCAGCTCACCTGCACGCAGGCGGATCACTGCGCCCTGCCCTCGCCGCTGGTCGATGCGGCGCTGGAAGCGAACAGCGCCTCCACGCCCGACAAGCCCGTGCACGTGGCCACGCTGCTGGAAGATGGTGAAGCCGCCCTGGCCGCACGCATCAACCTGATCCGCGCGGCGCGGCAAAGCATCGACGTGCAGACCTATATCTGGGAGCAGGATGACGCCGGCAAGCTGGTGCTCGATGAACTGATCGCCGCCGCCCGGCGCGGGGTCAACGTGCGCATCGTGGCCGACCAGCTGTTCTCGTTCCGCGATCCGGGCCTGCTCGCCGGCCTGGCGCGCGCCAGCGATCACATGGCCATCCGCCTCTACAACCCCACGTTCTCCAGCGCGCGCACGCCGCCACTGGAATTCGCGGCCGGCATCATCTGCTGCTTCTTCCGCTTCAACCAGCGCATGCACAACAAGCTGATCGTGGTGGATGACCTGATCGGCATTACCGGCGGGCGCAACTACGAGGACCGCTACTTCGACTGGGACCCGGTGTTCGATTACGTCGACCGCGACGTGATGATTGGTGGTCCTGCCGCGAAGGCCATGGCCGTCAGCTTCGATCAGTTCTGGGATCACAAACGTTCGGTGCCGCTCACCCACCTGCGCGATGTGAACCGCGAGCTGGTCGCCGACACCGACGACCAGAAGAAGTGGGCGGTACCCAAGTACGACAACCCTGAGCGTGTTGCCGAGCTGCAAGCCCACGCCGAAGATCCAGCGTGGCTCGACGAACGGCTGGTGCGTGCCTCTCTGCGCCTGAACCGCGTGGAGTACCTCTCCGATCTTCCCGGCAAAACCGATAACCCAAAGCGTCGCGAGGCCCGCGCGCTGACCCGGCACATCATGGGCCTGGTGCGTAATGCCAAGAGCGAGATCGTGCTGCAGACGCCTTACCTGGTGATGAGCCGGCCGGCGAAGAAGATCTTCAGCACGCTGCACGACCAGCCCGACCCGCCGCGCGTGGTCGTCTCCACCAACTCCCTGGCCTCCACCGATGCGTTCGCGGTGTATGCCATGTCGTACAAGCACCGCAAACGCTACCTCACCGACTACGGCTTCGAGATCTACGAGATGAAGCCGCACCCGTCGAATGCCGACGCGGATGCGCTGGAAGGCCGTTCGGCCGCGATCGATACACCGCCCATCAACCGGCCGGTGGGGTCAGGCGGCGGTGGCCGCCGGCTCACCCGCGCCGAGCGCCAGCAGCTGGCCGCGGCTAACGGTCCTTCGGAAAGCACAGGCTTCCTCTCCGCCGGCCGGCGTTACGGCCCGAGTGCACGGCACCGCCCCGCGCCCTTGCTCACCGCCGGCGTGCGCTTTGGCCTGCACGCCAAATCCATCGTGGTCGATGACAACTTCTCGATGGTCGGCACGCACAACTTCGATCCGCGCTCGGACCACTACAACACCGAAGCTGGCGTGATCATTTACGACAAGCGCTTCGCCGATCGCCTGCGCGGCTCGATCATGCAGGACACCGAGCCCGGTAACGCGTGGGTCATCGGCCCGCGCGAGAAGAAGATCCCGGTGCTGTCGGAGATCAACGAATTCATCGGCGATGTCTCCGAGCGCCTGCCCTTCTTCGACCTGTGGCCGTTCCGCTACGCCACCAGCTACGACCTCAAGCCCGGCTGCATTCCCATGCGCTGGTCGGATCCGAAGTTCTTCGAATGCTACGAACCCGTCGGCGACTTCCCGGAAGTGGATGTGTCACTGAAGGTGATCTACACCCGCATGATCACGGCCTTCGGCTCCGCGTCCTCCGGCATCCTGTAAAAACCTGCCCAGATCATCTGTGGGATCGCATGTAGGAGCTCACCCTGTGAGCGACGCTGTTCGCGAAAGCGCCACAGGGCCTGTTGCCTTGTCGCGAAAGATGTCGCCCACAGGGTGGGCTCCTACCGGTGATGCGTTAGAGCGGGTCGGTGAGTTCGAAGCGGATCGGCAGGTCGGAGGTGTAGCGCGGCGCGCGGTCGGCGGCGGCGAAGCGCCAGTTCCGCACCGCTTCTTCCGCCGCATCATCCAGCGACGGATCGCCGCTGGAACGGCCGACGCTCACGGCGGTGACATCGCCATCGGGCGTCACGGTCACGCTCAGCACCACCTGCCCCTCGCGGTGCGCACGCAGCGCCTCCATCGGGTAGCGCGGTGACGGCATGTACACCGGCACCAGCGGCTCGGCCTTCGGGGCCGCAGGGGCGGCATCCGATGCCATCGCGGCCGGCCTGGCCACCTTCGCCGCGGCCGCGCGATGCATGGCGGATTCGGCGGCAAGATCCACCACCGCACGGGTACGCAGGCGCTCCGGCGGTGTCGCCGTCATCGGCCGGTCGCTCACCGTCTTCGGCATGAACGCCGGTGCCGAACCCGGCATCACCACTTCAGCCAGCCGGCGTGTCGCCGGCGCGCGCTCGTAGGTAAGCGCGGTAAGCCAGCTGGTGCCGGCAATACCGATAAGTAGCCCGAAGGCGCTGAGTGAGGTGCTGGTCCGGAATGCAAACATGCGGTGACGCTTAAGGTCGCTCGAGGATCGCCGTGACACCCATGCCACCGGCGGTGCAGATCGAGATCAGGCCGCGGCCCGAACCCTTCTGCTCCAGCATCTTTGCCAGGGTGGCGACAATGCGCGCACCCGTGGCCGCGAAGGGGTGCCCCGCGGCGAGACTGGAACCGTTGATGTTGAGCTTGGCCGGATCGATGGATCCCAGCGGGGCATCGAGGCCCAGCCGGTTACGGCAATAGTCTTCGCTTTCCCATGCACGCAGCGTGCAGAGCACCTGCGCCGCGAACGCCTCGTGGATCTCGTAGAAGTCGAAATCCTGCAGGGTGAGGCCATGGCGCTTGAGCATGCGCGGCACGGCCACGGTCGGCGCCATGAGCAGGCCTTCGCCGTGCACGAAATCGACCGCCGAGACTTCGGCATCCAGGAAATACGCCTGGATGGCGAGGCCACGCGCTGCGGCCCATTCGTCGCTGGCCAGCAACACGGCGGCCGCGCCGTCGGAAAGGCCGGTGGAATTGCCCGCAGTGAGCGTGCCCTGGCCGGAGGTCTTGTCGAACGCCGGCTTCAGCGACGAGAGCTTCTCCAGCGTGGAATCGGCGCGCAGGAAGCCATCGCGCTTCAGGCCACGGAACGGCACCACCAGGTCATCGAAGAAACCGGCGTCATACGCGGCGCCCAGCTTCTTGTGGCTGGCGAGCGCCAGCTCATCCTGCTCCACGCGGCCGATGTGCCATTCCTTGGCCATCATCTCGCAGTGGTCGCCCATGGACTTGCCCGTGCGCGGCTCGGCCACGCCCGGGAACGAGGGCTTCAGTTCCTTCAACGAGAAACCGCGCGTGGCGACCTGGAACTTCTCTTTCAAGGTCTTCGCACGGTTCAGCGCCAGCAGGCGCTTACGGAATTTCTGGCCGTAGACGATCGGCACATCGCTGGTGGTATCCGAGCCGCCGGCGATACCGGCCTCGATCTGCCCCGTGGCGATCTTGTTTGCAATGATGATCGCGTTATCGAGCGAGGTGCCGCAGGCGCGCGCAGTAGTAATGCCCGGGGTGGTGGGCGCCAGGCCGGAGGAAAGCACCGCCTCGCGGGCCACGTTCCAGTCCGAGGCGTGCTTGATCACCGCGCCCATGGCCACTTCGCCCAGCTCCACGCCGTGCAGGCCGTACTTCTCGACCAGCGAGCCCAGCACCTTGACCGACATGCCGAAGTTGCCGACCTCGGCGTACGCCGTGTTGTTGCGGCAGAAGGGAATGCGGACGCCACCGACCACACCCACGCGCTTTTGCGACTTTTCCATGCTCTAGGGACTGTCCGAAAACCAAAATAAGGAAGGGCCGACCGATAAACGATCGAAGCCAAAGGGATCGCGGACGCCGACGTTCGCCGACGAACCGGGTATCGGCAAGGCTAACCCGCATCACCTTCCAACGAAAGGGCAAAGGCGCCCAATGGTAGAATTGCGTTCCTTTGCCGTTGTGGAATTGCGTTGTGTCCGAGCCGCTGATCGCCTGCCCCGCCGTCCTGGCGCTGGAACTGGTCCCGGGCCAGGCCCCCGATCGCCTTGAGCTCACGCGCGATGAAGCCCAGGAACTGGCCGCCCTGATGGCGGAGGACCTGAAGGCCCTGCTGCCGGGCGTCGAGGCCTCGCGCTTCGCCGTGGCCGGCGCCCTGTTCGATGGCGTGGAGCTGCTGCGCCCGGGTTTTCCGGTGTACGCCACGCTCGATGAGCTGGCCAAGCGCATCCCCCGGGTCACCACCCAGGGCGGTGTCGTGGCCTTTGGCACCCACGAGGGCCACATGCCGGCCCAGCCGCTGGTGCCGGATCCGCGCTATGCCGGCGGCCCCATGCGGCTGGTGCCGTGGGTGCTGCTGGCCCCGGCCGAGCTTTCCGATGACCTCAGCCAGGCCATGGAGCGCGAGCTGGCCGCCAAGGGCGAGGCCGGCCCCCGGACGGCGGATTTCCTCATGCGCACCCTCGGCATCCGCCTGGAACACGCCCGCTACCTCACCCGCGACGACCTGCTGGCCCTCACCTGCGTCCAGTACGAGCACGTGAACCTGGCCCCGCTGTGGACCATGCTGGAAGCCGCCCTGCTCACCCCCTACCGCGATGAGACCGCCCTGGGCTCGCGCGGCCTGCCCCTGCACTACAGCGAGGGCCGGGTGAGCGTGCCGGGCATCGCCAGCTGGTTCGCTCGCGAAGGCAACCAGGGCAAGAACGCCGCCCACGAACTGGCCGGCACGCTGTTCGAGCTGCGCCAGTACGCCGCCCTGCTGGCCGCCCACCACGTGCCCCTGCACCTGGAAGGCGACCCGGCCTCCAGCGCTGGCTACCTGGTGGAAGCCGTCGCCGAGGCCGACCCGGCCCAGCCCGCGCCCCAGCTGTACGCCCACGAGGCGCCCGGCCTGGGCATGGCCGCCGTCACCGTGGCCCAGCCCGTTCCCGGCAAGGCCCGGGTGCTTGCGCACGGCTACCCCCTCGAGCCCAATGCCCTGGTCCCCCTGCTCGAAGCCCTGGCCACCCGCTACGGCACCGACCCCGAGCTTCACACCCTGGGCCGCATGCTGCTGGACGAACAAGGCGCCCTGACCGCCCCAGCCCCCGCCCTGCATTAAGCCCCGGTAGGAGCCCACCCTGTGGGCGACATCTTTCGCGATGAGGCGGCAGGATCTGTGGCTCTTTCGCGAACAGCGTCGCCCACAGGGTGGGCTCCTACACGTGGCGGTCATGTACGGCATTGCGCCAAGCCACTAGAGTGAGCCAACGCAACCCGGCTTTTCCTATGCCCCTCCCGGCTTCACCCGACGAGCTCTCGCCCACCGATTGGCCTACGTTCCTCCTGGAACGCGCACCGGCCATGCTGGCGTACGTCGGCACGGATAAGCGGCTGCGCTACGCCAGCCCGGCTTACCGCACGTGGATGGGTATCGGCGATGGCGACATCGAAGGCCGCAAGCTCGAAGAGCTGATCCCGCCCGACCTGTACCCCCGGATCGAACAAGGCGTGGCTGCAGCGTTGGCCGGCACGCCCGTCATCGCCGACCGCGAACTGCGCCGCGAAGACATGCACCGCTACGCGCAAGCCAGCTTCTCGCCCGATACCGATGAGCACGGCCATGTGCGCGGTGCCTTCGTCGTACTGGCCGATATCTCCGACCGCCGCGCCCTCGAAGCACGCCTGAAGGAAAGCGAACGGCGTTTCTCGCAAGCCTTTCGCCACGCCGCCATCGGCATGGCGCTGGTGTTGCCCGATGGCCGCTGGCTGCAGGTAAACGATGCGATCTGCGCGATGCTCGGTTACAGCGAAGCCGAACTACTGGCGCTGAGCTTCCAGGACATCACCCACCCGGATGACCTCGCCACCGACCTGGGCCTGCTACAGCAGGTACTCACCGGCGAGCGCGCGTCGTACCACATGGAGAAGCGCTACCTGCACCGCGACGGCCAGGTGGTGCATGCGCTACTCACCGTGTCGCTCGTCCGCGATGAACGCAGCGAGCCGCTGTACTTCGTTTCCCAGGTGCAGGACATCAGCGAGCGCAAGGCCTTCGAAGACGCGCTGTTCCGCGAGCGCGAGCTGGCCGAAGTCACGCTGAAATCCATCGGCGATGCCGTGATCACCACGGACCCCGACCTGCGCGTGACCTCGCTCAACCCCATCGCCGAGGCGATGACCGGCTGGGCCAGCCACGAAGCGGTGGGCCGCCCCATGGACGATATCTTCCAGCTGCGCGATCCGCTCACCCGCCGCCCCATCGCCAACCCGCTGCTCACCGCGGTGCAGAAGAACACCATCATCGGCCTCACCACCGATGCCATCCTCGTGCACCGCAACGGCTTCGACAGCCCGATCGAGGATTCCGCCGCACCGATCCATGACCACGCGGGCAACGTGGTCGGCGGTGTCGTGGTCTTCCACGACGTAAGCGAAACGCGTGCGCTCGCACTGAAGATGGCGCACCTGGCCCACCACGATACGCTCACCGGCCTTCCCAACCGCGCGCTTCTGCAATCGCGCATGGAGTTCGCCGTCACCGTGGCCACGCGGCGCAAACAACGCTGCGCGCTGCTGTTCGTCGACATCGATCACTTCAAGCAGATCAACGATACGCTCGGCCATGCGGCCGGCGATGCCTTGCTGCAGGAAGTGTCCCGGCGCATTCGTTCCGCCGTGCGCGCGGATGACACCGTGAGCCGCCTCGGCGGCGATGAGTTCGTGGTGCTGCTGCCGCACGTGGAAGATGCCACCGATGCCGCCGAAGTCGCCGAGAAGGTGCTGCAGGCGTGCAACGAAGCCATTGGCCTGGAAGCGTCGGCGCTGGCGATCAGTTTCAGCATCGGCATCAGCCTGTACCCGGATGACGCGTTCGATGCGGAATCCATGCTGCGCAACGCCGATACCGCCATGTACGAAGCGAAGATGCAGGGCCGCAACGGCTACCGCTTCTTCAACCCGAGCATGAACGAGCGCAACACCGCGCGCGTGCGTATCGAGGTGGAACTGCGCAAGGCACTCGCCCGCAACGAACTCAGCCTGCATTACCAGCCCAAGGTGGATGTGGACCTGGGCACCATCGTCGGTGCCGAAGCGCTGCTGCGCTGGCAGGTGGATGGCGAGGATGTGTACACGCCCGAGCAGTTCATCCCCGTGGCGGAAGATTGCGGGCTGATCGTGCCGATTGGCGAATGGGCGTTACGCGAAGCCTGCCGGCAGACCCAGGCGTGGGCCGCCGCGTACCGGCCCATCTCCGTGTCGGTGAACGTCTCGGCCCTGCAGTTCCAGCACACCCGCTTCTTCGAATCCATGCAGGCGATCCTGGTGGAAACCGGCCTGCACCCCACCCTGCTTGAACTGGAAGTCACCGAGCGCACGGTGATGGAAGGCGGCGACCACATCGCCGACCTGCTGCACCGGATCAAGGCCGAAGGCGTGGCGCTCAGCCTCGATGATTTCGGCACGGGCTATTGCAGCCTCTCGTACCTGAAGCACTTCCCGGTCGATACGCTGAAGATCGATCGCGCGTTCATCCGCGATGTGGCCTGGGATAACGACAGCGCCGCCATCGTCAGCGCGATCATCACGATGGGCAAAGGCATGAACAAGATGGTGCTCGCCGAAGGCGTGGAGAGCGTGGAACAAGCCACCTTCCTCGGCAACGCCGGCTGCACCCAGATGCAAGGCTTCCTCTTCGGCCGCGCCGTCCCTGCCCGCGATTTCGAAGAACGCATCGCGCAGATCGACACCGGCAACCCACGCGACCCCGTGTAGGAGCCCACCCTGTGGGCGACGCCGTCCGCGACGCCGCCCCAGGAATCAACGCCCCAACGGCGCCTCATACATAAAATAATGGCACCGCTCCATGCCCAGGCCGCTGTACGTCGCCTGCGCCCGCTCATTCTCGGTCTCAACGTACAACCGCAGGCCTACCGCACCCGCGCCTTCCGCCATGGCCTTCACATGGTGGTACATCGCCCGGAACACGCCCGCGCGTCGTGCTTCCTGCGCCACGTACACACTCTGCACCCACCAGAAATCCCCACAGCGCCAGTCACTCCACTCGTACGTGACCAGCAGGCAACCCACGCGCACGCCATCCAGCTCGGCGACCAGGTAGAAGCCACGCCGCGGCTCGTCGAACACCGCACGCACACCGCGACCGATGGTGTCCGGGTCCAGCCTCTTCTGTTCCGTCTCCCACGCCATCGCGATATTCCACGCGGCGATGTGGTCGGCGTCCTCAAGGGCCGCCCGTCTTACGTCAAGGCTCATCTCACACTTCCGTTGATGGCCGCCGCTTGCGCGACGCGCCGAGTTTTCGCGTAAGCGTATTACGGCCCACGCCCAACGCCATGGCTGCTTGCTGGCGGTGGCCATCGTTGGCGACCAGCGCGGCCTGCAGCAGGGTCTTGTCCATGGCCTCGCGGGCGCGGGAATGGATATCCGCCTCGCCCTGGGCCAAGGCATCCTGTGCCCACATGCGCAGCGCCTCGGTCCATTCGCCGGTGCGGCTGCCGCGGGCGGGCAGCGCGCCCAGGTCGGCCGCCTGGATCTCCAGGCCCGGTGCGATCACCGCCAGGCGGCGGCAGAGATTTTCCAGCTCGCGGACGTTGCCGGGGTAATCGCGCTGTTCAATTAGTTTCATGGCACCGCGCGAAAAGCGCTTCGCCGGCAGGTTCAGTTCCGCCGCGGCCTGGCTGAGGAAATGGCGGGCCAGCAACGGCACATCGCCGCGGCGCTCGCGCAACGACGGCAGCGGAATGCGCACCACATCGAGGCGATGCTTCAGGTCAGCTCGGAACAAACCCTGCGCGACACGCGATTCCAGATCCTGATGCGTCGCGGCGATGATGCGCACATTGCCGTGCATCAGCTCACGCCCACCCACGCGGTAGAACTCACCGCCAGCGAGCACGCGCAGCAGGCGCGTCTGCAGGCCGAGCGGCATGTCGCCGATTTCATCGAGGAACAGCGTGCCGCCATCGGCCTGTTCGAAGCGGCCGGCGACGCGACGCGTGGCGCCGGTGAACGCGCCGGCTTCGTGGCCGAACAGTTCGCTTTCGAGCAATTCGGCGGGGATGGCAGCGGTGTTCAAGGCGACGTAGGGCTTGCCGGCGCGGGCGCTTTCTTCGTGCAGCGCGCGGGCGACCAGTTCCTTGCCGGTGCCGGTTTCACCGGTGATCAGCACGTTGAGGTCGCTGGCGGCGACGCGGCCGATCAGGCGGAACACTTCGCGCATGGCGACACTTTCGCCGATCAGCGCGTGGGTATCGCCACGCTGCGGCGGGATGCTGATTTCTTCGTTCGCCGCCGCGAGGGCACGCTCGACCGTTTCCACCGCCTGGTCGAGATCGAACGGCTTGGCGAGGTAATCCGCCGCGCCGGCGCGGTACGCTGCGGCCGTGGTCGCCACGTCGGTAAACGCACTCATGACGATCACCGGGCCGATATTGCGCCGGGTGAGGTCTTCCAGCAGGCGCAGGCCGTTTTCTCCGGGCATGCGTACATCTGTCACCAGCAGCGCGGGGCGGCTTTCTTCCAACGCGGCACGCACCGCATCACCCGCGCTGAACTCGCGCACCGTGTGGCCGGCATCGCGCAAGGCTTCGGCCAATACGAAGCGCACACCACGGTCATCATCGGCAATCCAGATCTCACTCATGCGCACGCTCCATGGGGAGATAAAGGGAGAACACCGTATCGCCTGGTCGGCTCACATAACGCAGGTCACCACCGTGCTCCAGCGCGATCTCGCGCGAGAGGGCCAGGCCAAGGCCGGTGCCATCGGGGCGCCCGCTTACCAGGGGGTGGAACAGCACATCACGTAGTTCATCGGCCACGCCGGGGCCGTCGTCCATCACATCCACGCGCAGGGCGGCGCGGACGGTGCGCTCGCCCAGGCGGGCGCCATGCTCGATGCGGGTACGCAGGGTGATCTGCTGTGCACCGGCCTCGCCGGCATTGCGGGTGAGGTTGAGCAGCACCTGCAGCAGGCGGTCGTTGTCACCGGTGACATCGGGCAGGCTGGGGTCGTAGTCGTGGCGCACGCGCGGGGCACCGGGCTCGGCAGTGACCAGCCCTTCCAGCCGTTCCAGCAGCTCGTGGATATTCACCGGGCCGATGCGGGCGGTACCGCCGTGGCGCAGCAGGCCATCGGCCAGCGCGGCCAGCCGGTCGGCCTCGGCGATGACCATGGCGGCCAGCTGGCGCAGGTCGCCTTCGGCCAAACGACGCTCCAGCAGCTGCGCCGCACCACGCAGGCCGGCCAGGGGGTTCTTCACTTCGTGGGCGAACCCGCGAAGGGTGGCCGAGAGGGGGGTCTCCGAGCCGTGGAGGTCGGGCGCCAGGGCATGCACCTCGACCAGTACCTTGCCATTGCCGATGGGTTGCATGGCCAGGTCGGCCGTGACCTCCCGCCCCCGGGCCACCCCAAAGGTGACCCCACGGAGGTTGAAACCCCGGCCTTCGTCGAGGGTTCGCTCCAGCTGGCTGGCCAGCGCGGGCTCCCGCAGGAGCTGGGCCAGGGGCTGGCCTACGGCCGTCCGGGGCCCGACATCCAGCACCTCGCCCAGGGCGGGGTTGATCCAGAGGACGCGCAGGTCCGGCCCGACCACGGCGAGGCCGGTGCCTAGAAGCGTAAGAAGCTCAGCCTGTTCGGGTGCATGCATTGCACCAATCTAGGGAGGGTTTTGTTGCGGTGCAACTGGAGGGATTCCTAGGGGGTGTGAACGTGTTCTCAAGGTTGGGATTCGACCGTCAGTCCGTCAGGCGCCCGCACCCCGCGCAAAGGCAAAGCCAAAGTAGCGGTCGAGCGAGAGTTCCGGGTGAAAGGGGACGGTGCAGTGCCGGTGCGGATTTTCCCAACGATCCAGCAGCGTGTATCCGGCGTCAGTCAAACTTCCCAGGAAGTCACGCTCGGAGGTGACCCGGTATGGGCAGCACGTCACACCCATGTTCTGTACCGTGAAGTACGTTGTCGTCCCATGGACGGGCACCGAGTTCAGCAGCAGAAAGCGTGGTCGCCGCGGCAACGCTTCAACCGCATCCACCAGGGTGTATTCGAGATACTGAAGCGACCCGGCCGCGAACAGGATATCTGCGCCCAACGCTTCGGAAATGGAGGGCACGAAGGCAAGCGTTCGCCTTGCATCATGCGTGTCCGCCCATGCACGCCCTGCAGCGTTGACAGCGGGGACATCCTGGACTGTCCACGCGACGCCATCGGGATACTCGAGGTAACGCTGGTAGGCATAGTAAGCAATCCCGATGTGCCCACCCAGGTCGAAGACACTTCGCGCGCCTTGGCCGAAGAAACGCTCAAGCCAGTAGATCATCGGGTAGTCGTTGATGAAGACACGGCGCGTCCGGTCGCGATACATATCGGCGGCGCCAGCGTTGTCGTATCCGGCAGTCCGGCCCGCAGGGATGCTGGCCTTCGCCTCATCGAATGAGGCGTATACCCCTCTGTAGATGTGATGGGTAGGGGCAACGTGGGCCAGGAAGCGCCGTTCGTACCACGCATCCTGCCACCTGCGAACGAATGGAATACGGCTGGGTTTTCCTTGCCAGATCGGTGTCGCCTGAAGATCAGCCATGACACACCTCGCGGCCCGCCAGATGGATAGGTGGGACGGCGGCGGGTTACGCCATCCCACCGTCGGTTAGCGACTACCCTTCGGCATGCCGGGATGTGACGGGCCCCGCTGCGACCGCCTCCTGCGCCTTGTGCCGCCGAAGTATCAGGCCGCATAAGGCAGGCAAGACAAACAGGGTCAGCGCTGTGGCCGTAAGGAGGCCACCGATGACCACGGTCGCCAGTGGCTTCTGCACTTCAGCACCGGTCCCCGTGGCGATCGCCATGGGTACGAAACCAAGCGACGCGACCAACGCCGTCATGAGCACCGGACGCACGCGTTCCATCGCGCCGAGCTCCACCGCTTCATCCAGGCTGGCACCATCGGCCAGCCGTTTGCGAATGGCGGAAATCAGGACCAGGCCGTTCAACACAGCGACACCGGAGACCGCGATGAAGCCAATAGAGGCTGAGATAGAAAACGGAATGCCACGCAAGACCAGGGCAAACACACCGCCGGCCAGCGCCAGGGGCACGGCGGTAAGCACCGTTGCCGTCAGCAGGCCACTGCCGATGGCCATGTACAGCACGGCGGCGATCAGCACAAAGCACAACGGCACGATGATGGCGAGACGCCTGGACGCCGCCTGCAGGTTCTGGAACTGGCCACCCCATTCGATCCACGATCCGGTGGGCAAGGTGACCTGCGCCGTGATCGCCTTCTGGGCGTCGTCAACGAAACTACCCAGGTCACGGCCCACGACGTTGGCTTCGACGTAGATGCGTCGTTTGCCGTTGTCGCGCGTCACCTCGTTCAAGCCCTGGGTGAACCGGAATTCGACCAGCTCGCGCAGTGGTACCGAGCCGCGCACGCTCTTGTCATCGGGTGGCAGCATCACCGGCAAGGCACCCAGAATATCCAGGTTGTCGCGCTGCTCGCGCGGCAAGCGGACCACCACATCGAAGCGTCGATCGCCTTCGAAGATTTGCCCGGAAGGCCGACCCGCCAGCGCTGTCGAGATGGTGTCAGCCACCTCCTTCACGGTGAGGCCGTAGCGGGCAATGGCCGCCCGGTTGAAGGCGATGTCGAACGTGGGGAAGCCACCCGTAGACGGCACCCGGACGTCGGAAGCGCCGAGTATCTTGCGCAGCACCGCGGCCACCTTTTGCGCCGTCGCGGCCAGCTTGTCCAGGTCCTCACCGTAGATCTTCACGGCGACATCGCTGCGCACACCGCCGATCAACTCGTTGAAGCGCATTTCGATCGGCTGGGTGACATCGTAGTTGTTACCCACGATGACCGCTGTCTTCTGGCGGATGCGCTCGATGACCTGTTCCTTGGTGGTCACACCGTCCGGCCACTCGCTCTTCGGCTTCAGGATGATGTAGTTATCCGAGGCATTAGGCGGCATGGGATCGGCCGCGAGGCTGGCTGTACCCGCTTTCGAGTACACCGTCTTCACCTCGGGTAATGCCAGCACGGCGCGTTCCAGCGGCAGATCCATGGCCACGGACTGATCCACTGAAGTGGAGGGGATGCGCACCGACGACAGGTTGAGGTTCTGCTCGTCAAGCGTGGGCATGAACTCCCGGCCGACGAACGCGAAGGCGATACCCGCTGCGATGATCACGCCCGCGCCGGCCGCGATGAACGGCGTCGGACGGCGGATCGCGCGAATCAGCCACGGGTGGTACCGGTCCTTGGCCACCGCCACGACCTTGACGTCCTTTTCGGCGATCCTGCCCTTCAGCAGCACGGCCACCATCGCCGGCACGAAGGTCAGCGACAGCACGAAAGCCGACGCCAGCGCCAGCATCAAGGTGATGACCATGGGCGAAAACATCTTGCCCTCGACGCCCTGGAAGGTCAGGCAAGGCACGAACACCAGGAAGATCACCGCCTGGCCATAGATCGTGGGACGCACCATTTCGCGGGAGGATTCGAGGGTTTCCTCCAGCCGCTCCCGTAGCGTGAGTACACGGCCCTCGTGGTGTTGCCGCTCAGCCAGCCGACGCATCGCGTTCTCGACGATGATCACGGCGCCGTCGATGATGAGCCCGAAGTCCAGCGCGCCCAGGCTCATCAGGTTGCCCGAGATACCCAGCTGGTTCATGCCAATGGCGCTGATGAGCAGGGATAGCGGAATGACCAATGCCGCAATAACGGCCGCCCGCCAGTTGCCGAGCATGAAGAAGAGGATGGCGATGACCAGCAGCGCGCCCTCGCCGAGGTTGCGGACAACGGTGCTGATCGTGGCAACCACCAGCTGGGAGCGATCCAGGGTGGGCACGATCGTGATGCCAGGCGGGAGGGTCCTGGTGATCTCCTTGAGCTTATCGCCTACTGCGCTGGCCACGGTGCGGCTGTTGGCACCGACCAGCATCAGTGCACTACCCACCACCGTTTCCACACCATCGCGGCTGGCGGCGCCGGAGCGCAGTTCGCCACCTATGGTGACCTTCGCCACGTCGCCGACGGTGACCGGTACGCCGTCGCGGTTGGTCACCACGGCGCGAGCCAGTTCATCGGTCGAACGCAGCCGCGCATCGGCACGAACCAGGTATGCCTCGCCCGAGCGCTGGATGAAGTTGGCACCCACGGAAAGGTTGGCCGCCTCGAGTGCATCCGCCAGTTCGCTGTACGAGACGCCATACGCCGAAAGCCTGGCCGCATCCGGTTCGACAACGAATTCCTTGACGTACCCACCCAGGCTATCGACGTCCGCGACGCCAGCCGTCGTGCGTAGTTGGGGGCGCACGATCCAGTCCTGCACCGTGCGCAGGTAGGCCAGCCGCGATACATCGTCGGTCAGGCGGTCACCTTCGGCGGTAAGGAAGCTGCCATCCGGCTGCCAGCCGGGTTTGCCGGCGACCCTGGGCGCGTCCTTTCCGTTGGGATGCGTGTACTCGACGCTGTAGTGGAAGACTTCGCCCAGGCCCGTCGACACCGGCCCCATCTGCGGCTCGGCACCTTCGGGTAACTGCGGACGTGCCTGCGCCAGGCGCTCGGTCACCTGTTGGCGCATGAAGTACAGATCCGCGCTCTCCTTGAAGATCACGGTGACCTGGCTAAAGCCGTTGCGCGACATGGAGCGCGTGTTGTCGACGCCATTCAGGCCGGCCATCGCGGTTTCGATGGGATAGGTAACGCGCTTTTCGATTTCCACCGGGCTCAACGTCGGCACGACGGTGTTGATCTGCACCTGCTTGTTGGTGATGTCCGGCGTCACGTCGATCGGCAGCAGGTTGAGCTGCCATGCGCCGATCACCGCGACGACAAAGGTGATGAACAGGATGAGCCAACGCAGGCGGACAGCGCTGGAGAGGATGCGCTCGATCATTCTTCGTCGTCCCCGCCGCCCTTGTTCAACTCGGCCTTGACCAGGAAAGCGTTGCGCGTGGCGACCTGGTCGCCAGCCTTCACGCCCGAAAGGATCTCGGCCATGCCACCGCTACGCGTTCCAATCCGAACCGGCTGCGCACGAAAGCCCTCTTTGGTGCGCACGAACACGGCATCGTTGCCGTCAAGGTTTTGCACGGCCTCTTCGGGCACGGTGAGTGATTCACCACCGCCGGCATGCGCGACCAGGCGCACCTGCACGCCATCGCCGATCACCAGACCTTCGCCGCCTGCCGTCGGCGTGACGATGACGGTAGCGGCGCGAGTGATCCCATCGACGGTCGGGGTTACGCCGCGCACGGTGGCCGGTATGACGCGGCCGTCGGCGCGGACGATGGTCGCGGTGTCGCCCGCTTTCACCCGTGATGTGTCGGCCGCCCGCACCGAAGCTTCGATGCGCTTGCCCCTGGATGCCGCGATCCGATACATCGCCGTTTGCGGCGCCACGTACGCACCCAGGTTCACATCGGCAGCGGTGATCGTGCCGTCGATGGGACTGACGATGGCGATGTCGCCACTACCTTCCACATGAGCCGCGTTCGCTACCGTTCGCGCACGGTCGGCCTCCGCCTGCGCCGCGGTGAAGGCCGCTTCACTGGCCTCGGCTTCCTGCCGCGCGATCACGCCCTGGCGAAATAGGTCCGCATCGCGTGCCTGGGCCTTGCGAGCGAGTACCGCGCGGGCCTGCGCGGTGCGCAGGTCGGCGGCCATGCGAGCGCCGTCTTCACTTGCCACGCGGGCCAGTACGTCGCCGGCCTTTACCTGCTCGCCCAGCACGCGTTCGACACGGGTGACGTTACCGGCCGCGCGCGATACGACGGCGGCCTCACTGCCCGGCTCGGTCACGACGCTGCCCGGCGCGAGGAGTTCGGCGCCCACATTGCCGGCGACCACCGGCTCCACGGCGATATTTGCCGAGCGCACATACGCATCCGGGATCGTGACGGTCGACGACGATGTCTCTGCGGACGCCTCCGCTTTCGTGTCGGGCGGGCTAGCCGGTGCGCCGGGGGCCGACCAGCGCGCCGCCCCAAACCCAAGGGCAAGGGCGACGACACCGACACCAACGACCACGGGCCAGTTTGTCTTGCGTTCCACAGGGCTCATGCGTTCACTCTCCAAATGCGATTCGGCCGTTGGCGCGGGCGAACTCGGCCAGCGCGCGTACGCGCGCCAGGCGGGCATCCACCGTTGCCAGGCGTGCGTCGGTCAGCGCGCGCCGGGTAATGAGTAGTTCCAGAAGGGGCGTACGACCGGCTTCGTATCCAACCCGGCCCAGCCGGTACGCTTCCGCGGCCGCGGCTTCGCCGCCTTCGGCAGCGCTCAGGCGATCGGCACTGGCGGCCACCTGTGCCGCCGCCGCGCGCTGAGCGGCGGTGCTGTCGAGCCGTGCCGCGGCAAGGCGCGCATCAGCAGCGTCGAGGCGGGCCTGGGCTGCGGCGATGCCGCCGCGGTTCTGATCGAATAGCGGCACCGTCGCGCTGATGCCAACCACCAGGCCGCTGCCGTTATAACCACCGAAACGACGCGTGCCAGCGGTGACACCGAAGTCCGGCAGGCGCTTGCGTTGTTCCACTTTCACCTGCGCTATTTGCGCCGCACGCTCGGCTTCAGCAGTGGCCACGGCGAGGGAGTCACCTTCGCCCGCCACCGGCGTTGCCGGCGCGTCCAACAGCGACGTGGGGATGGCGGTGTAACTTTCCGGGGCGCCGACCAGGGCAGCGAGCCGCTCCAGGGCTTCGATAGCATCAGCCTTGGCCGCCGCCTCGACGGCCTGTGCGCCGCTCACACCCGCCTGGGCCTGTGCCTGGCGCAAGCTGGCTTCGCGGCCAGACGACACCAGTGCGGTTGCCGCGCGCAGATCGTCGCGGGCGCGGGCCACGTCCTCCATCGCCAGGTCGTGACGGCGAACCGACGCTTCGGCCACGGCGTAGGTCTCGGCCAACCGGGCGGAGAAATCCACTTCGGCCTGGCGTTGTCGGGCTTGCGCTGCATCCACGCCCCGCTCGCCTGCGGCGATGCGCGCACCGCGCTTGCCGAGCTCCAGCGGCACCGTCAGCGAATAGGTGATCTGCTGCTGGCTGACGCCACCCGGTGCCGGGGCGCTAAGGTTCTCGTCGAGCACATCGATGGTGGGGTTTTGCCATGCGCGTGCCTGGCGGGCATCGCCGCGCGCGGCATCGACCAGTGCCGATTGCTCCAGGAGCAAGGGCGCGCGCTCGAGGCTTTGCTGCAGCAAGGTGCGATATGCCGGCGCTTCCGCCGCATGCGCAGCGGGCACCGCGGCGAGCAGCACAAGCAACAGGCCGCGTTGAGTGGGGGTGGACATGAAAGCCGGGGGCCTCGCGGGAAAGGTCGAAACGGACCGTCCCTTTACCTACGCGGCTGCCCACGCCTTCCCCTCGGCCTACCGGCGCATGGGCTCACCCGGCGACGTACGGGCCCAGCTTGGCCCGGGCGCGGAGGACACGCCCCTCGATCGTCTTGAGGCTCACACCAAGCGTGGCTGCCGCCTCCACCTGCGAAAGACCAACGATGCCAATCAGGACGATGGCCTCGCGCAGATCCGGGGCCAGCTGCCCGAGTACGTGCGTGACGCGCTGCAATTCCCGCACGGCGTGTGATGCGCGGGCCGGATCGGCTGCCTCATCGGGTAACGCATGCGGTTCAAGTTGGTCTATCGGCGCAGCACCAAAGAGGAAATGGCGCACGCGACGAAACCGCTGAAGATCGCGCACTTTGTTTACGCCGATGCGCAGTAACCACGGGCGGAAGGCACGGCTACGGTCGAAGTCCGCCAGCGCCCGCCACGCTGCCACCAGGGTGTCCTGGACAATATCGTCCACATCGGTTTCGGGGACGCCCATGCCACGCGCCATCTGCTTGATGGCTGCGCTATGCGCGCGCACGCCCACGGCGAACGCTGCCGTATCGCCGGCGACGGCGGCAACAACCCAGCTGTCTGCGCCGTCCGTCACCGGGATCCGCGACGGAGGGCCTCAACGAGCACCTTGTCGTAGGCGTCGCGATGCTCAGGTTTGAGGCCCGCTCGCATCTCAAAGATGTGCTCCAGGGTGATGCGCTGCAGGTCTCCCGCCGCCTGTTCAACCTCCCGGCTCGCTGCTTCGACCTTAGGTGACCATTCCGGATCACTCGCGATGGCATTGGCCAGCTGGCCGTTGGCCACGCGCAGGCGCGCCTCGATCGCGGAGCGGCGCAAGACGAACTGGCGTTCCTTTTCATCCAGTTGCCGCTGCTCATCCGGGTCGAGTGGCACCGCCTTGTGCAAAAGCGCGTGCAACTCGGTTTGGTCGCCATGGAAGGCGTGCCAGCCCCACGCAAGCGCGAGCGCACCGGCCATGCCGATCAAGGCTCCTGCCAACGTCGCCAGCGGTAGTCGCATGCCCGGGTTCATCAGCGACCCACCAGCAACGCATACGGCGACAACGCGGACGGCGCCGCTACCCAGGTCGGTCGCTCCGGAGCAAATTCGGCACGGGCAAGCCAGCCGGCGCCACCAAAGGTGATGACGGCGGCCATCGCCGCACAAAGCACTGCCCGGCGCGCCTCACGGCGGCTGGCCCACGCCGCCGGCGTGCGCTCATGCGCCAGGCGCTCCATGAGCGCCATTTCCTCGCCCTGCACCGGCTGGGTCGGGTGCGTCACGCGCGAGGCGTTCGCCAGCCATTGGTCTACGGAGTTCATCAGGTTCTCCTGTCTGCTCTGCCTATACGCGGCCCGAGGGACTGTCCCCTCGGGTTCCACGATGGATATTTTCGATTTGCCGGATGCGGGGTGGACCGGTAGCGTGGTGATGATCCCGCCACGGCACGCCACATGTTCCTCGAAGTCCTCACCGACCGGACCTACCGCCATCTTTTCGCCGCCCAGGCCACTTCCCTGATCGGTACCGGGATGATGACCGTTGCACTGGGTTTGCTCGCCTATAACCTGGCGGGCGACCGGGCGACAGCGGTGCTCGGCACGGCGCTCGCGATCAAGATGGTCGCATACGTACTGGTCGCCCCCGTGGCTACCGCATGGACGGCCCGTTGGGCGCGCAAGCCGTTCTTGGTGAGCATGGACCTGGTGCGCGCAGCGCTGGTGCTTTGCCTGCCATTCGTGACCGCTATCTGGCAGATCTACGTGCTCACCGCGCTTGTGCAGATCTGCTCTGCCGCGTTCTCGCCAACCTTTCAGGCCACGATTCCGGATGTGCTCACGGACGAAGCGCAGTACACGCGGGCGCTTTCACTGTCGCGCCTCGCCTATGACCTGGAGAACTTGCTGAGCCCCCTGCTGGCGGCACTTCTATTGGGTGTCATTTCGTTCCGCGGACTGTTCGGGTTCACCCTCGCGGGGTTTGTCAGCTCTGCCATCCTGGTGATGACCGTCCCGATTCCCCGCCGCCGAAACGCCGCCGGACCGCGTGCGCCGGTTCTGCAGGGCATGCGCCGCTACCTGGCAACACCACGCCTGCGCGGCATGCTTGCGTTGAGCTTCGCCGAGGCGGCCGCCGGATCCCTGGTCATCGTCAACACGGTGATTTACGCCCACCGGTGGCTCGGCGGAAACGACCGGACGGTCGCATTCAGCATGGCGATCTTCGGTGGAGCCTCCATGATCGCGGCCCTGAGCTTGCCCAGGTTGCTTAACCGACTTGCCGATCGACACGTGATGCAGGGTGGCGCCTTCGTGGCAGCGGCCGGCCTGGTTGTTCTTGTCGCCGGTGCAGCATCCATACCCTCTTCGGCCCGGGAAGCGGTGCTCTGGATGTCGTGGGCACTGATCGGCGCCGGCTATGCGGCCATCCTCACACCTGGCGGACGATTGCTTCGCCGCTCGGCCGACGCCGAGGGTCGGCCAGCGCTATTCGCCGCCCAGTTCTCGCTGTCGCATGGGTGCTGGCTGGTGATGTATCCCATTGCGGGGTGGCTCGGAACGCTGGGCGGCCCGCTGCTGGGCGGCGCCGTCATGCTCGGCGTGGTGCTGGCATCGGTGGCACTGAGCGCACTGCTCTGGCCAGCGGCGGATCCGGACGTTGTCGCTCATAGTCATGACGACCTGCCGTCAGATCATCCGCATTTGGCCCAGGGGGAGCAGGTGGGAGACAGGAAGCATGCCCATCCCTTTGTTGTCGATGACTTGCACCCTACGTGGCCGAACATATAGCGCCGAGGTCGGATGGACGCAGACCAGAAAGTCGCGATTATTGAGGGCGACTCTCCCCAGATGAGCGCACTGCCGCTCGATCCAGCTGACGCCGACACCAGACATTCGAAGCGAGTTCCTGTCCTGGCGAGCTCCCCTCCGCGCCGTCGACGAGCGGCCGAACAAACGCGGCAAGCGCTAATGCCGTGAAAGCGGACCGAGGCATGTACGTTATTTGTTTGTTAATGCAAGGCGGGGGCGCGACACAACGTCGGCCATCGGCGCCCTGAGACTGGACGCGCAACAACTATGGGAATTTGCAGGCACCTACTTTGGGAATCGGTCCATACACAACGGATTCCCTAAGTTGCGACACCTGCGCCGACTATGGGACTCACTCGACGATGTGGTGCGAGCGGACATGGGCCAGGTAGGGAAGCTCGCTATTTGGCATGGCCCTTCGTAAATCTGCTAGCGCTTTAGAGTATTCGCTCCTGAATCGACTGAAGCTGTGTCCCCATCCATAGGGCTGTACGGCCCAGCGTTTGCTCTCCCATCCACAGTCGATGAAGTCCGATGCCGCACAAATGAACTCCAGCACATCGGTCAAGAAGGGAAGAAATGCTTCTACGTCCGCAAAGTTGATGTCGTCAGAGTTTCCGTGCACGAAGAAGTTCCGGCACTTCACTGCGATGGAGGCTGGGAATTGGAGCTCAGGAAACTGATGGCTAGCGACGCTTCAACGACCGATGCGCGGTAAGCAGCCTTCTTCGACAACGACTGCTTACCGAGTCTACCAAGCGCGCCCAGAGCACCATTTCTGTCGACGTCGGCTGGAATTTCACGAAATAATGCGCGGCATTGATTCTTTGCTTCCGCCAGCTCGCTAGTCAATTCTGTTGCAAGGGGCGTCGCATGAGCGGCGAAATATCAAACATACGCGCAGCAGCGACTAGCCTATCGACATCATATCTATTGCTCTTCTGCAGGCAGACAATGTACCTGCTACATGCTGTCCGCCATCCCTCGTGCCGAGCAATTCAGCGATCGAGAACTGTTTCGAATCCTTCGCGATGTTGTCATGGATCGATTGGAATCTCTGAAGGATGAGGCGTGTCTAGGCTACGTTTCGGCGATCTCCACCTGTAGCTACGATAAATACTTAGAGGTTGAGCTGCATCTCTGATGCCTTCATTTACATCAGCGAAGATTCTAGAAATCCCCTGGGCACGACCTGCTGCCATGGACAGAAAGGTCGCAACTACGTGCATCCCGTCTAGCGCATCCTGGAAGGAGGCCGGAGTACCAAGATCGATAGAGATCAAGATTCTGCTCTTGATGAAGACGCCTTCCGGACCGCCAATGTTGTAACTCGGCTGATGACTGACGCTAACCTCACCGATAGCACTATCTACCCTTGCATTGAAGTCTTACCGGTGAAGTAAGCAATTTGCGGGGAATCGCCTCGTTCGACAGACCTCATACCCCGGCGTTCTTACAAGACGGCATCGATTAGCGTCTTCGCAACGATAAGATGACTGAAGGCGTCAAAATCGTAAAAAGGCTTCGCCGAATCTGTTACGCAGAACCGAATGGATCGAATGAGCGACATCCCAGGGTCGAAGTGAACTCGCCCAACCGCGGCATAGTGGGGAAATATATCTGCGTGGTAGCGGCTAGGTTCATCCTTGAGGTGTGTGCGAGATGCACATGGACTGTGACAGTCAATCAGTGTGACTCGCTCGCCTTTTACCGATGTGCCAACGATATGGCTAGACCGGGATAACGAATCCAAGCTAGCATCGAAATGGAGCTGAAGGATCGTGTTTCGACCCTTTAGGCGAAGCTCGCCGACGGCCGACGTGCCGTCGTGGGCGGAAAAGGATCCGAGAATATTGTCTTTCCAGATCTAAGCCTTCACGCTTCTTGTCCACTTACCTTGGTCCTTAGGTTGAGTTGGTTGAGCGAATGCATTTCGTCCGCACGCCAAATTGCTCGACTTTCCGATCTATTCATTTGCGTCTACGCTGGATTTTCTTCGCGTGCCGATGGATCGGGTGATTTCCGCGACGATGTTTGACTTCCTTGTAAAGGACATGGGAAATCCTGGAACCTTCAACACCTTGCTGTTGAGGTCGATCTCGATCTTGTCGTTGGATGCTGTGAAGCTGAATATCGCTTCCGGTCGATCTGGCGCATTTCCTATGCTGGCTACAAGGTCTTCGCCGCGTTCCCCGTTCTGAAATCTTGCGAGGATAGGCACTGCGACCCGCAGAAGCGTATCCTGTAATGAGTCGGCCTCAACGATCGACGGGACCGCTGCCACTGTAGTGAGGCAGCGGACGATGTCATCGAAGTGCGCGCTAACTTCTTCGACGCTCCGCCCCCCAAGGCTGGATGCTTCAGTTGCCGCCGAAAGGACCTTCTCTGACGACGCGATATTCGCGTAGTAGGATTCAATTGTTCCCTTCCTGAGGACGAAGCATCCCTGGGACTCGAGAAGGTCAAGAAGTAGCGTCAGACGCGCTTTTATCTTCTGCCATGCCCCGTCACTGCTGAGACAGCTTAACGAATCGTTCTGGCATTGAAACAGCGTTGAGAATGTCGCGCGTAGCTTGGGCGTGAGGTCATCATCTTGGCTGCTTCGAGCACTCCAGTAAGGATGCTTGACGGCGAGACTCTCAATCTCGTGCCAGCGATTTTGCACCAGCTTCGAGAATGCGTCATATACCTGCTTAGAGAAGTGTATCGCGCTCTCTTGGCCGAGTTTCGAGTTCGCGAACTCTACGGCGGATGGCGTATGCAAGAATGAATTCACCGTGGATAACCCATCAGCAATGCCATCGGCGTCCAGAAGAATCGCAGGATTCTTTCCGAGCAACCGAAAAAGCTTCGAGACTAAGGGGAACTCACCCTTTCCTATCACGGGAACGATTTGTACGCCTGCGGCTTCAAGCGGCAGGTCGAGCCTTCCCGAGAGTGCGCCACAAATGATTGCATCCGAGGGTCCTTCAACCAGAAGCGGACGGTTGGCGAAGAATGCAGACTTATGTTCGTGGCCTAGCCGTGCCGCAAGTCCGTACATTTTTTTTGAGAGAAGTTCGGGCGTTTCGGGGTTGATTTGAATGGGCTGCTTGCTGAGCGCTTGGCACAATACGATTGTCGTGAGATCGAGCGGAGTATTTATCTTCACGAACTCGGTCGAATGTGTGCAAAGGACGATGATTTTTTTGTAGCTCGCGTCGTCCGGAGCACCCGAAGCTTCCTCGATTTCGCGGCGAAGGAACGATTGTAATTGGGGGTGGAGCGATACTTCGGGCTCGTCGAGCAGTAGTGCGCCTACGTCATCATCGTAAATGGCAGCTAGGATACCGACTAGATGAATAAGGCCCGACGCCTCGCGACCGGAGGTGTACTTAGCTTCGGTGCTTCCTTCGCTTGTGAACTGCACCCGAAGCGTGCCTTGCTGCCATTCGATACTAATGTCTCGACGGAATAGCTTTCTTAGGCGTTCGCGCACCTTAATAAGAATGTCTGGTCTCACTGCGAGGGTGTAAAAGTCGCCAGAAAGGGTTTCCTGCAAGTGCCGTAGATTCGCTTCGTGTGCTTGACCAAATTGCGCTTAGTCATAGCGCAGCATCCCGCCACGATAGCCGTCATAGTCGCTTCGGTACTGCTCGTGCAAGCCCATGCGACCAGCGGATAGAAAGCGAACTTTCTTTCTCCCAATTAACTCTTGTAATGCAGGCTTCATCGCGCGCATTAGTTGGGTCTTTCCGGCTCCGTTGGGTCCGAGGAGAATAGTGAGGCCGCTATGCAACACCAGGACATGTTCTACGGCGTCCTTTCCGGCTTGAACTTGCGCTCGGACTTCGAGAGGGAAGAAGTGCTTCGCTTCCAGATCTTCTTGCTCAGGTTGAGTGATGCCATCATTCATAGTCGCCGTCCTTGCAAGAGTTGGAGTTCGCAGTGCTTCGCTTGGTCAGTTACGGCTTCATTCGAAGACCGTCTAGACAGGGCATCGGGGCAACTATAGACCTCAGCGCATGTGCTGCCCCGAATCTTGCCCCCAGTTGCCCCGCGCGTTCAAGGAATGCTATGGGACGCGCCGGGAAAAGGAAATGTCGAAGTCCTTTATTTATAGGTATCTTCGTCCTTCTAGGCACGTCCGAGGACGCTTGCTTGGTGGAGGCGGGGGGAATCGCTTCCGACTATTTCAAGCGAGATGCTGGTGCGCATCCTTGCATTGCGCTTCACATTGCCTTCTGTGGCCAAGAAATGGTGATGCATCGTCTTAAGCTATCGATACCAGATAATTTATGCTGACGTGACCACCAACCGTGACATGGGCCGCATGCCGGACACTGGTCGTTGGTGGAAGACAAGCGCGGTCTGGCTACACCACGACAGCCGTGCGGTCCAGTTCGTCGAGCTGGCGCCTTCCGGGTCGGCCGCTTTTTAACCGCTCAATCTCCCCTCGCCGCTGATCGGGGGCCGCGAGGGCCAGGGGGCCGTCGTCGTGCCGCCGGGCTCCTGCTTGCGAGATATCCGGGTGGTCTACCGCGACGCCAGCACCTATTGGTGTTGGCCGCAGCACGGGCTTCGATCTGGACCCGGCCCAAGGCCTCCAGCGCGACGCCCCCCTCCAGCACCATCGGGCGAGACAGCCCAGTGATCACTTGGAAGTCCGAGGTGGACAGCGCGGTGTCACCCGCCAGGTCGTTCCGGTAACCCCGCCACCGGCGCCCGCCTCCCCGGACATGGCACCCGCTCCGGGGCCAGCTCCAGGGGAGCCGAATACCCTAGGCACTCTAACCGCGGTGGCGTTGTCGCCCGCAGCCACCGAATTCGCCACGGAGGCAGTACCCGCCAGCAAAAGCCTGGGCCACCTCATCAAGCTCCACATGGCCAACATCGCCCCGGGGTCCGAAGCGCGCCTCCCCGGCAACCCGGGACCGTGGATATGCTCTCGACCTGCTGCTCCAGACCGTCGGCGATCGCCCGATCCAGGAGCTCACTTCGGACGACGCCAGTGCGTTCGCTGATCTTCTGGCAGTCTGGCCAGCGCGCCGGCGGCACCTGCGCCAGCTCGATGGCCTGGATGCGCCCGCCGTGGCGGCGCGGGCCAAACGAGAGAAACTGCCACCCATCAGCCTGGGCACGCAGCGCAAGTATCTTGGCCACATCAACGCCCTTATGAACGCGGCGATCAAATCAGGCGATCTGGTTGAAAACCAATTCCGCTACGTCGACCTGGCCCTTTATTCGAAGGACGAGCACGGCCGGCGTCGGAAGAAAAAGGATAGTTTCCACCACGCCGATCTGGCCCAGATCTTCGCCCCGGAACACCTAGCCAAGCTCACCGCACCGCACAAATACTGGGCTCCGCTCATTGCCCATTTCACAGGCATGCGGGTCAATGAGATCGCCCAACTCTACGTCGAAGATGTGCGGTTGAATCCGTATCTCGATGACACGGGCCAAGAGTGGAACGTCCTGACGTTCGACATCGCCCCGGACCGCACCGGTCAGAGCGTCAAAACCGATTACGCGATTCGCCGCACGCCGTCCCGCGGGCCATTTTGGACCTTGGCTTCGACCGGTATCTGGCCGATGTCAGGGCGAGTGGTTCGGAGCTCGTGTTCCCCGGTCTGCGGTGGGCGGAGGGTGGCCCGGGCCAGGGGATCAGCGAGTGGTTCAATGGCACCCACTTGCGCAAGGGCTGTCAGATCACCAGCAAGCGCAAGACGCTTCATTGTTTTCGGCACAACCTGACGACCCTGATGGACCGCACCAAGGTGCCAGAGAGCATCATCTGCGCCATCAACGGTCATTCAACGGGGGACTCTATTGATCAACGAAACTACATTGCGGGCGGGACCGTCCTAGAGTGCCAACGGGTGCTCGATAGCCTGCCCTTCCCCGAGCTTCCGCTGAAGCCGCATGAGTCGGATCGGTTTGCTGGATACCTCACACACGCGGCCGCCGAGCGGGAGCGGGAAGCGCGCGAAAAGGTGGAAGGTAAGGAGTTCAAGGCGCGGAAGGGACCTCGTCCAGCGACTCAGCCAAATCTCGCGCTTCCCGCATAGCGAACCGCCGACTTTGTGGATACGATTATCTGTAGGAGGCCAACTGGCCGGGGACAGGGACAATCAGAGCTATGGCAACCGCAAAGAAAGCGACCGCCAAGCAATCGGCGGTTACTCGGACAAAGAAACCAAAAGGGCCAACCACTCCGCGGTTCGAACCGGTGAAGCTCGATGATCTATTTGTGGCTCTGGATGCCATCGCTTGGCTGGACAGCCCCAACATTACGCAGGTTGCCCAGTTTGCCGCTGTTGACCGGCGTGTAGCCGGAAAGCTATTGAAGAACGCATCCCAGATTGGCCTGGCGGAACAAGTCGGAGGAGGTTACGTCCTCTCCCTACCCTATCCATTCAAGGGTTCGAAGGAGCAAAAAGAGGCGGTTGTTAGAGAAGCCCTAGTCAAACACCCCCTTCTTGTCAGGGTTCGCCAGTTCATTCAACTAGGCGACAAGACCGAAGTGGCCTTGCGCAAAGCCGCCACCATGCTCGACATCATTCCGTTTTCCGCTAACGATTTCGCCCCACTCATGGCTTGGGCCCAAGCGCTCGGAGCGATGAAGGCCAACCTTATCGCAGAGGATCTGGTCGACGCAGCAGAGAAAGAAAAGGAAGAACGGCACACGGAGCATTCTGCCAAGCGCATCGCCTTCATCTCTCATAGCTCGCTTGACAAGCCATTCATTCGTCAACTCGCCGCCGATCTAACAGCCCGCGGCATCGACGTATGGCTAGACGAGCAACGCATACGTGTTGGCGATTCAATCCCTGAAAAGATCGCGCAAGGCTTGGCTGGATCCGACTACTTCCTCTTGGCCATCAGTGAAAACTCTGCCGAATCTGAGTGGGTGAGGAAAGAGCTAAATAACGCCTTGGTTAGTGAGGTCCAACGACGCAAGGTTCATATTCTCCCATTGAAGCTAGATGCCACCCCAGTCCCAGCGGTCATTGGGGATAAGAAATACGCGGACTTCTCAAAATCATACAAAAGCGGCCTCGAAGAGTTAGTTACGGCGATGAGGAATGACGCATGATCGACACCAAGAAAACCAACCGCGTGATGCCAAAAGGCGGACGTAAAGGTGGAACGATCTACCCTCGCATGAGCCTTCCTGATGCCGTAAAAAATGCCAGGAAACTGGTTTCAAAGACGCATACATCTCCACAGTCGGAAGCCGCCATATTTGCTGTTGTCGGAGCAAAAGGGCCGCAGGGTGGAATCAAGATGTCTGCGCTTAAGCAATATGGGTTCATGGAAGGCGATAAGACTTCGCATTTCTCAGCATCGGAGCTAGCTAAGAAAATCGAGTCGTCACCCGATGATGAACTACGCCCTTTTCTTCGTGAAGCCGCTTTGAAACCTCCTGTATTTAGGAAGATCTTTGACGTATTCCATGGAGATGAGGTTACCAAGGCAAACTTAAGCAAAGGGCCGCTGAGCTTAAAGTTCATCCTGAGGCGACCGATGACTGCGTGGAAACCTACCTATCCGCAATGACCATGGCGAACCTCGCTACGGTGAGCGGCGAAAAGGTCCTGCACATAAGTGAGGCTGAGCTGGCAGAGGGCGCTAAGCCGGATCCTCTACCTATTGAGAAAGGCAGGGAGTCATCGGTCGACGAACAGATTGACGAAACTGACGAGAACGAAGGTTCTGGTGACGGTGCCGACGGAGACCAGGAACCAACCGGAAAGGTCAAGGCAACTGCGGGTGCTACGCCGCGTGCCGTTTTTCATGTCAACGTGAGTTTGGATTCGAGTCTAGACACCGAGAAGCTTGAGAAGCAGTTGGCGCTCCTCAAACGATACGGAGCAATCTAGCGGATCACGGCCTTGGCCTTGGCCTTGGCCGCGGCACCGGGACCGGGACCGGGACCGGGACCGGCGGCAGATACGTCAACTGCTCGTCCAGTCGAACGGCGACCTGCTCGTTCCCTTGATCGAACGCCTCGGCCAGCGGGACCAGTTCGTCCCGCTGCTCCGGTGCCAGCGCCGCCACGAGGCACGGCAGGTAATCCGGCCCCAGCTCCACAGCTGCCGCATGAACCCAACCCCGAGCCGTAGCCAGGCGGCTTTGAATGGCCCCGACCTCGGCTTGGCGCTCGGACGCCTCGGCGGCTTACGGCCACTGGATTCCCTCCATTGCACCTAACGCTGGTAACAAGGTCGCAGTGCTTTGGATGCTGCCGGGTGCGAAGGGCCAAGACTCGCGGTAGCCTTATCGCCACAGGAGGGCATATGGATACCGAGAATGGCTATAGATGATCCTTCGTCTGTCGATGGCTTAGGGATCTCGCGGGCCGACGGTAAGGCAATCCTGACCATAGTCGACCACTTGGACTGGGTCTCTGAGCCCGATCACCTGCGGATGATTGAACGGAAGCTTGGAAACTACTTGGGGTTTATTCGTAGCGGACAGATTTACGATGCCCTCGCCGAATCACTTTATCGGCACGTACGCATTGAGCTGATCCATCAGTTTCTGCCCGATGATGAAGGAACGCGATTCCTGGAAGCCGCCAAACGGCAGCTTTCAGAGATAGGCGTTGAATTTACGTACTACGCCCTGCCGGGTGGTTATTGACTTGGCCGGGGATGGTTGGCGATCGGCCTGGGCGGACGGGTGGTCAGGCTGGTTAAAGGCCAGAGTAATGCCTTTGCGTTCTGCCCATTTTCCTGCCGCCGCGACGACACCTCACCACAAGGCAAAAAGGGGCCGGAATCATCCCAGCCCCTTCATCACTTCGACTCAGAAAAGGCGAGCTCTCGTCTAACAAGAGCCCGCAAACCCCTCACCGCTTAGGCAACGCATAAGCCACAACATAATTGCCCTTAGGCGTATGCATGAAGTGGTGCCCAGTAGCCGTGATCACCACGAACTCGCGACCATCCTGCTCATACACCATCGGCATCGCCTGGGCGCCAGCGGGCAGCGGGGCCGACCAGATGGTTTCGCCGGTGGTGATGTCGATCGCGCGGATCAGGTTGTCGGTGGCGGCGGCAATGAACACCAGGCCCGACTTCGTGATGACCGAGCCACCGTTGTTCGGCGTACCAATCTGGATCGGAAGGCCGGTGGGCATGCCGAACGGACCGTTTTCACGCGCGGTACCGAACGGGCGGTCCCACACGGTGCGGCCATCACGGATGTCGATGGCGCGGATGCCACCGTACGGCGGTTCCTTGCAGAGCATGCCGGTCGCCGGCACCTGCCAGCCTGCGTTGACATTGACGGCCACGGGGACGCCTTCCTGCGGGTCGCCTGCGCCTTCGGCCCTGGCTTCCTGCACCGGGTCGTTCAGCACGTCACGCGCCTTCCAGCCCAGCTTGTCGGCTTCCGCACGCGTCACCAGGCTCACGTAGTTCGGCATGTCGTTGTAGTTGGAGATGATCAGGCCACGTGCCGGATCGAACGCCACGCCACCCCAGTCGACGCCACCGTTGTAGCCCGGGTAGTCGATGATCGGGTGCTTGGTATCCGGCGGCGTGAACTTGCCGCGGTAGTCGGCTTCCGCGAACTGGATGCGGCAGAACAGCTGGTCGATGGGGGTCAGGCCCCACATGCTGGCCGGCGTGAGGTCCGGCTGCGCTACCGAGTTGAACTTCGAGAACGGCTGCGTCTTGCTGCGCGCGGCGGGCTCAAGGCCACCCTGCGGCACGGGACGCTCTTCCACCCCGAACAGCGACTTGCCGGTCTCGCGGTTAAGCACGTAGAACTCGCCATTCTTCGTCGGGAAGATGATGGCCGGCACCTTGGTGCCATCCTTCTGCGGGTAGTCCACCAGCGTGGGCGGCGAACCCGGGTCGTAATCCCACACGTCGTCGTGCGTGTTCTGGAACGACCAGCGCGGCAGGCCCGTCTCCACGTCAATAGCGGTGAGCGACGGCGAGTACTTCAGCTCGTCCGCGGTGCGGCTGCTGGAGTAGTAATCACCCGAGGCATTCGCCACCGGCAGGAACACCAGGCCCAGCTTGTTATCGCCGGTGAACGAGGTCCACACATCAGGCGACCCGCGCTTGTAGAGGTCATCACCGGTACGCGGGGCGGGATCGTTCGGCGCCGCCGCGTCCCATGCCCACTTCAGCTTGCCGGTCTTGACGTCGTACGCCTTGGTGACGCCGGCGGGACCAAAGGCACGCTGGCCATCGACCGTGGTGTGGCCGACGACAATGGTGTCGCGGATGACCATGGGCGGCGACGTGATCGCCACGTAGCCGTGGTAGACCTTGCCCATGTCGACCGTGAGGCTGACTTCGCCGTTCTGGCCGAAGTCCGTGCAGCGCTTGCCGGTAGCGGCATCGAGTTCAATGACGCGGGCATCGAGCGTGCCGACGATGATGCGACGGTCGCACATGGCGCCCGTGGCCGGGGCAACCGCAGCGGCGGTGCTGGTCGCAGCGGCCGGTGCATCGGTGCTGGCCGTGGCCGTACCGTGGTCCTCGTAGTAGCTCATCGAGCGGCACGATGGGGTGTACGGCACCGACTTCGGCGTGATGCCCGGGTCGAATTCCCACTTGTGCTCACCAGTGGCGGCGTCGAGCGCGACCACCTTGTTGAGGTAACCGCACACGTACACCATGTTGCCGATCTTCAGCGGGGTGTTCTGCACGCCCCAGCGCGTGTCGGTCGGCACATCGCCGACCTGCGCGGTCCAGGCGACCTGCAGGTCTTTCACGTTGGCGGGCGTGATCTGGGTCAGCGAGCTGTAACGCTGCGTGGCCTGGTTGCCACCGTAGGTGGGCCAGTCGGAACCGGGGATACCGCTTTCCGGGCTCGGGCCCGTGTCGGCGGCGAAGGGGTTATCACCCGGCTCCGGCACGTTGCTGGCCGCCGTGACGTGGTGCGGCACGAACGCCAGGGCGCCCGCGACCACGAAGGCCGCAATGAGCAACGCAGGGATGCCACGCGTGACAGCACGCGACAGGCGACCCTGGTGCAGGCTGGGCAGCAGGAACGAGAAGGCGATGGCGAAGATGAGGATCAGCGCGAAGCGCGGCACCCAACCCCAGTAATCCGCGCCCGATTCCCAGATCGTCCACAACAGCGTGAGGACGAACAGCACGCCGAACCACAGCGTGGCGCTGGTGCGGCGGCGGAACAGGCTGATCGAACTCGCGAGGCTCAACAGGCCGGCGATCGCGTAATACCAGTTACCACCCAGGGTGATGAGGCGAACGCCGCCAACCACCATGGCCAGGCCAAACAGGCCCAACACGAGGGCAAGCAAAAGCCTGCCCCCACGTGCGAGGGCACTCTCCGATGTACTCATTTATGGATCCTCGCTGAGGAATCGCCGCCGCTGGCGTCATCCCACGCCGAGCGTTGGCTGGTGCCAGCTGGGGCGGCGGATGCGTTGGCACTCGTCGTCGCCGTGCTGGCGATGGAAACCGGAGACCACCCCTTGTGGGCTCCAAGTCCGCGCAGGCGCCCCTGACCATGTGCCGCGTCTGCATAGCTATGCAAGGGTACGCCTGTGTCTGCTGCTGTGCAAGGAAATGCTAGGCTGGGCAATGTCCCGGACCCCGCCTAGCCCGCCAGGTGCCCATCGCGCCCAGCCATCTTCAACCGCCGTAGCCCGCCTGGCCGGAGTGTCCCAATCCACGGTATCGCGCGTGTTCAGTGCGGGTGGTGCCGCAGTATCCCCGGCCATTCGCGAAAAGGTGATGAAGGCCGCGGCCGAGCTCAACTACCGGCCCAACGCGTTGCCCGGCATTCTGCAAACCGGCCGCTCCGGCATCATCGCGGTCATTGTCGGCGGCTTCTACAACCCGTTCTTCACCGAGTTCCTGCGCTGCGTCACCGAGCTGCTGCGCGCGCGGAAACTCGAAATCATGCTGGTGGATACGCACAGCGATGCGAACATCGACGAGATCGTGGGTGAGCTGTCGCGCTACCGCATCGACGGCGTGATCAGCGCCATGGCCATCGGTTCCACGCGCGTGGTGCGTGCCCTGGAGAGCGTCGGGATTCCCATCGTTGCCGTGAATTCAAAGCGCGTGGGCAGCCTGCGTACGGTATCCACGGATAACCGCTCCGCGGGAGGTGTCGCGGCTGACCTGCTGATCGATGGCGGCTGCACGTCCATTGCGTACCTGGCGGGCCGCGAGAGCCAATCGCAGAGTGAGCGCGAGAAGGGTTTCCTGAAGCGCCTAAAAGAGCGCGGCATGCCGGAACCCGAGCGGCTGGTGGCGGGCTACAGCTATGACGAAGGTTATGCCGCCGCGGTGGCGCTGATGAGCTCGGGCAGCCGCCCGGATGGCCTGTTCTGCGTCAACGACCTCGTGGCCATCGGTGCGCTGGATGCGCTGCGCACGGAGTTTGGCCTGTCCGTGCCGAAGGATGTGCAGGTCATCGGCTTCGATGACATCCCCATGGCCGGCTGGCGCGCCTACGACATCACCACCTTCCACCAGGACATGCAGGCCCTGGCGGAAGGCAGCGTGGCGTTGCTGGCGGATGATCCGGCGAAGCTGACGATCACGATTCCGCCGACGCTGGTTCGGCGCGGGACTACGCGGCACTGAGGAATCGCCTAACCTCAATGAATTACCGAATCGCCTGAGTCGTCACGTGATCTTGTGACTCAGCGCATCGTGGCTATCGATAGCATCCGCCCGAATCGCACGAGACTGTGCACCTAAGGCGAGCTTCACTGACCGCCCGGCTGCTTGCCGCGTCAAGCGGCCTACTTCAGGTCAAGATCACTCTGCCTTTGCCGAGAAAAGACACCCTTCCAACCGAAGGTACGATAACGGGCGGTCGCCTTCACAAGTAGCGCCGTGCCGGCGACCGTAAGGAAAGCGTTCACGTATAACGGTGCCCATGGCGCCAGTACGAAGCACACGATGAGCAGCCACAGAATCCACGCTAGCCAGGGGTATATCTTTCCTGCGTGACGATGCGCGCGGTGGTCAGATTCGAAAGTCATTCTCACCACCTTTCCAGAGCATTCGTCGGTCGATACGCGAGGAATCTCCTACGCGTTGGGCAGATCCCACTCGTTGCTATGACGTCCTTACACCAGATCCCCGGAAGCCACATCAATGTCTATGTCGGCCTCCATCTCAGCAAGGAGTTTTATCAGGGAGATTGGGAGGTAGTATCCACCTCGTTCTTCGTTAGACCTTGACTTGTCGACGATCTGAACACTGACTTTCCCATGCCATGCACCCGGATCCGTCTGCTTCACCTGTTGGAGGATGCTTTCAACATCAGATCCAAGCCTATCGCGCGCAGAGGGATGATCGATGCTAGTCCAGTACGTTGGTGGATAGTCGTCGAGTAACGGCGGTCCTGAATGCCGTCTGGTCCGAACTTCACCTAAGGGGGCGTGTGCGTGCTGCGCGTATGAGTAAGCATCGAAGCCGTGCCCGTGGAGGGTCACCCAGAAGAATAGGTTGTGCGCATTCGGCATATCCAGCTTCTCTCTTGTTGAGCTTGATCGGCTCTGGTCAATTTTCGAGGCACTGCTTACTGTGTCGTCACCATCGCGCCAAGGTGTTGATAGCGGGCCCTGGCTGGCCGTACTTTCCGACGCCCTTCAAATTCCGATAGGCCCATTCGAAGATCAGAAAAGGCGTGTACCCGCATGGACCAGGCCCCGGGTAGCATGGTGCCACATCTGGCGCCAGTCTTGATCGAGCAAGACCCGTCATTTCAGCAATCCCGCTCCCGAAGGGAGAGCAATCACTTCGCTTCAATGAACTGCCGAATCGCTTTCGTGGTGACAGCAGGCGCCTCTTCCATCAACCAGTGCCCAGCGCCAGGCACAACCAACTCAGTCACGTTGGTCGCCGCATTCCGCATCACAATCGCCTCATTCGCCCCAAACGACTTCTCGCCACCGATAGCGAGCACAGGCATCGTGAGCTTGTGATTCGGTGCATCCTGGTTATCAACCGCGTCGGTGCGAATGGCACGAAACTGCGAAAAGGCCGAATGCATGGCACCAGGCCGTGCATAGATAGCGGCGTAATGGCTACGCGTACCCTCATCGATCTTCGACGGCGTACCCGCGAATTCATTCCAGAACCGATCCAGGTAGATCCGCTCACGCCCGGCCACCAGGCGCTCCATATCCGGGCCACCAAAGTCGAAGTGCCAAAGCAGCGGGCTGCGCACGATCTGGTCCCACGGCGGAATGCCCGGGACAGGCGCATCCATCACGACAAGCTTCACCGTCTTGTCCGGGTAACGTGCGGCATAGGCGTAGGCGACCATCGTGCCGATGTCGTGGCCGACGACAACGGACTTGTCGATACCGAGCTTGGAGAGCACGGCGCGCATATCGGCCGCCTGGGTCTTCTTGTCGTAACCGCCCTCGGGGTGGGAGGACAGGCCCATGCCGCGCAGATCGGGGATGACCACGGTGTGGTCGCGAACAAGGTCCGTAGCCAGCGGGCCCCACATATCGCCGGTGTCGCCGAAGCCGTGCAGCAGAATGACCGCCGGACCGGTGCCGCCTACGCGCACGTGGATAGTCGCCCCATCGGTGGCGATGTCCTGGGTGTGGAAGGTGGCCGGCAGCGGCGTGATATCGGCCACGGCGGGCGAACTCAGGGCGGCCAGTAGCGCACCTGTGACAAGGAACTTCGAAACCGACGCCCAAACGCTCATACGTGCCATGCCGAACACTCCCGTGATGAAGGCGGCAACGGGCCGCCCGAGTAAACAGGTTGCGACTTCGGACTACGAAAGACGTACACGGCCACGCATGGAGACGTTCGAAGGCCTCGAATGTCTTTACAGGCAGGCTTTTCCCCAACCCCGCAAGGCCCCTCGCCCGTAAAAGCCAATACCCGGGGCGGGGTCGATGTAAGGAGGGGCGAGCATAGCTGTCAAAGCTAGTAATTGCCTACCCTGCCCGGCGCCCTACCTGCAAAGGCCCATCCGGTTAGGCCAGGGCTGCCGCCTGCCTCTGCTCCCACGTCCATTTCGCATGGGCCTGCCCCACCTGTTCCACACCTGCCTGGGTCATCGCTGCAATCGCCTCAAGTGACAAACCCAGCTGCTTCGAATCGAGGCCTTCCGCCTCATGCACAAGATCGGCCAGCATCGCGGTAACACCACGCGAATACTGCAACCACGCAATCGCCTGGTTCAGCAGATCATTCACCGAAGGCTCTGAGCTGTCGGCACGTTCGTTCCGCTCATTCATTAGGTAGTTCCTATACCGCCACCACGCGACCTAACGTGGCACGACAGTCAACACGACCTGCCATGCCACGGACCATACGATCGCGGGTTCACCGGCCGCCCTATCCGGGCGCCGGGTGGCTTGATTGACGAAGTAGAGAGCGGCGACGACCGTCCGTGAGGCGTACCAGGCGCAATGCCTGCCTCATTCGATCAAGAATTGCCTCAAAGAAAGGTGCCGCTGCGGTTCTTCAACCGTGCCTGCGGCTTATGCAGGCGGCCCGTTACCGGTTGAGGTGTCGCCGGGGGGATTCGGCGGGCGTGCGGGTGCCGTATGATCAAGGGTAGCCATAATCAACTCTTTGTCAGTTGGTTTGGTTAGCGGGCCAGGTGTGTTGACGCACATCTGGCTCGCGACTCTCACCGCATCAAGCGGTGGTTGCTTGCGTGGCGGGGGTGAAGCGCACGCAGGCAACGAAGCGACCGTAACAAATCACATGTGCGTTGTCTTTAGGACAAATCGTGTTCTATGGTCGCATCGATGTGCGAATACGGAGATCCCGGCGCAGTCGCGCCAGCGTGATCTGACGCTCCATCAAAACGAGGGACTGTCCATGCGCCTGAGCATCGTTGTTTCCGTTCTACTCTCGCTTTCACCGACGGCCGCATGGTCAGCCGAAGGCAAACCCCCGATCATCGATGGCCTTACCACGCACAGGGATGTAGACACGTACGTCGCGTGCGTCACGCAAGGCTATGCAAAGCAGTGGCCGGGCACGCATGCCGCGACGTATCCCAGCGGCCGGCAGATCCTTATCGCGCCTGACGACCAGGCGAATGCGCTGGCCGAAATGAGCGTAGCCAATCGTAACGGAGGTGAGAGCCTGGTAACGCTCCGCGCATCCGGACTTTCGTTGAGAACACAGCGTGATATGGCTGGTGTGATGAAGCAGTGTCGGTAAGCCATGGTAGGAGGCTACCGCGCGTAGCGCTCCGTGCCGGTTTTCTTGCGGGTGGCGACACCGTGGCGTGGCACTGGGCTCCACCCGCAATCGGCAACGCCCGCATCGAGCTACGCGGGTGTGGCGAGCAAGGTGATCTGAACACTCGCAGGTCCCCCGGCGGGACAACCTTGACCCGTCGCTGACCTTTCTCGCATACTACGGCCACACCCCCGTCGGTCTCGGTCGCCGGGTCGCACGCCACCCCCTCGAGGGTGGCGTTGCCTTTTCTAAGGAATGGAAATGAGGACGGCCGTTTACGTTGACGGGTTCAACCTGTTTCACCGGCTGCTTGATGGACGCCAAGGCGTGAAGTGGCTGGACCTGTTTGCGCTTTCCCGAGCGGCGCTTCGAAACGACCATAGCGTGACGATGCTCCGCTACTTCACGGCGCGTGTCGCCGATACCCCCGCAGACCCCAATAAGGCAAGCCGCCAGGATGTGTATCTCCGAGCGCTGGCGGCCAGTGGTGTGTCCATTCACTTCGGCACATTCCGGCAGCGCGAAAAGCGGATGCGGCTCGCAGTGCCAGGTGACGCGCGGGATCCTTACGTTCGCGTTATCTCCCGCGAGGAGAAGGGTTCAGACGTCAATTTGGCTGTCCACATGCTGCATGACGCATGGAATGATGCGTACGACTGCGCCGTGGTTCTGTCGAACGATTCTGACCTTGCAGAGGCGCTTCGACTTGTCCGCGATATGGGTAAGGTCGTCGGCGTTCTCTGTCCGGCCAAGGACCCTGTAGTCGAACTCGAAAAGAATGCGCATTTCGTCCGCCCAGTCCGACTAGCTCACCTCACGCACTCGCAGTTCCCTACGCATATCATTGACGATCTCGGCACCGCAATCTCTTGCCCGGCCAAGTGGCTAGACGCTGACCTATAGCGGGCGCGCGTTGGCACACAGCCCCGGACGGGCTACGCGAAGCCGGCTCGACAACTGTCCTGCTCGGCTTGGCGGCCGCGAAAACGTCATCCCTTGGGAACATTCGTGCGTATCTGAACACGGTCGCAGCTAACCCGCTACCGATCGGCGCCACCATACGCTGCGCGAGGCCGCGCCCTAGCTCAGTTCTGTGCAAAGTAGACGCAACAGGGCTTGACGGACAGATCTCGACGTACATACTTCCGCTCGACGCAAAGCGCGTCAAGGAAGACCCGGCTGCCCTGCAGGTGACATATAAGAGAGGCTAGACCTCCACCTGCTTGGCGGCCAACTTTGTGCCCAGGAGGGGCCACATGCTGTCCTACTCGATCATGCTTGACGGCGGATTCGTCAAGCGGAAGGCGCCGCCTCGTAATGCGTCTCAGCGCGCCGCAGCCTCTCGCGGGTAACACCGAGGTGAAGGCCTTTCGCAAAACTATGAACACCAAGGCCACACGCCGCTCACGACGGTAGATGCCTCCTAGGCCCCTGCACCGAAGAGGCCAGACCCATGCCCGATAGAAAGACCACCGCCAGGGCCGCCAGAGACAGACGCGAAGGCAAGTCCGCTTCCACCCAGGCCGGCGAGTACGTGCGCGAGGAGATCGAGCACATCCGCGAAGGCAAACATGGCGCCCGCTCGGCGAAGCAGGCCATTGCCATTGGCCTGTCGAAAGCCCGCCGTGCCGGTGTGAAGGCAACGCCCTCGAAGACGGCAAGCGCGGCCACCAAGAAGAAGGCCGCGCAGGATACGAAGGCAGCGAAGAAGCGTTCGGCCGGCACCGCCACCAAGAAATCGGTGGCGCGCAAACGCGCCTCCACCAAGGCGCTTAAGCGCGAGGGCACGGCAGCCGCATCGAAGCGTGCGGTATCGACGCAGGCACGCAAGAGCGCCGCCAAGCGCACGTCAGCGAGCAAATCCGCGGCGGCCAAGAAGGCTGCCCACACCAAGGGCGCAGCAGGTCGCAAGGCAGCGGCAACGAAGGCGGCCCGCACGCGGGCGAAGAAGGCCGGATAACCCCATGCTGCAACTCAATCCCCCGTTACCCCTGAACACGCCCAAGGGCGAGGGCTTCGCTCATTTCCTGATTGATTATGGCCCCGAGTCCGACCTCTACTGGACGGTCTTCATCACGGAGACGGGCGAGATCTGGACCTTCTCCAATCGCGAGGTGCGTGCCTCGAAGAACATCACGCTGGGCCGGACATCACCCTCGCAGCCGAGGCCCGCGCCACGTCGGCATAACGGGGCAGGTGAGCCTCGTGAGCGATCGGTGATTACTCTCGGCGGGAAGGATGCCCCCTGAACTGGGCGATGGAGCCATATCCCTCGACACACTCTCAGCCCCCCAGCTACGATCGCCTGGCACGGCGACTCAATCTCAGGCCAGGGGACGCTCAGGTATGTGGCTCAAGAAGGCTCTGCTCTTCTCGCTCGTTGTCGCACTGCCTACCGCCGCGTCGGCAGGCGAGGTCTACAAGTGCACCGTCGGCAGCTCCTCCGTTTTCCAGGACAAGCCCTGCGCTAACGGCAAAAAGATTGAAGTCACGGGTTCGGTCGTGGGCGCCGCCGCATCGGGTGGTGGGGACATTCATTCCATGAGCCTGGTCCAGATGAGCAGCCGGCTGCGTGAGTCGAGCGATGCCGAACGGCACCTGGTCGATGACATGAACCGCGAGATTGCCGAAGCCAGGGCACGCCGGGGGCCCAAGGCGACCATCGCCTTGACCTCGGAGATCGAGCGCATCCAGACCGAGTACCGCCCGAAGATCGATCGCGCACACGCGGCCTCTACGGCGATCGTTGAGGAAATAAGGAAGCGCTGTCCTAAAGGGGCGGTAC
This sequence comes from Luteibacter aegosomatissinici, assembly GCF_023078495.1. Lineage (NCBI taxonomy): Bacteria > Pseudomonadati > Pseudomonadota > Gammaproteobacteria > Lysobacterales > Rhodanobacteraceae > Luteibacter > Luteibacter aegosomatissinici. The sequence goes on from NZ_CP095742.1 coordinate 4,758,606, forward strand.
TTAACGACGCCAGCACGGGTTGCGGCAGCTAACGGCAGGCGTCGACCTGCATGGCGGCGATCGCCCCAACGAATCCCCACCCGCCTCATCTACTAAAGCCATAGTTGACAACCCTCCCCGCCCAGGCCTATATCTACTACACCTATAGTAGATAACCAGGTCAGGGACCCCCATGAAGATCTCACTCACCGACCGTGAGGCCGACATCATGCAGGTGCTGTGGGACCACGGCCCCTCGCTGGTGTCGGAGGTGCGCGAACGCCTGACCGATACCCTCGCCTACACCACGGTGCTGACCGTGTTGCGCACCCTGCAGACCAAGGGCTATGTCGGTTACGAGGAAGAAGGCCGGGGCCACCGCTACTTTGCCAGCGTAAAGCAGCAGGCGGCGCGCAAGAACGCCTTGCAGCACCTCACGGATAAGCTGTTCAAGGGTTCGGCAGAGTTGTTGTTCACGCACCTGGTGTCCGATCAGAAGCTCAGCCCGGAGCAGATCTCACGCATGCGCGAACTGTTGGCGGAGAGGAACGGCAAGGAGAAGCCGTAATGCTGGCCTGGATGATCTACGCCGCGCTGGTCGCGCTCGCGCTCTGTGCGGCGGCGGTATTGGCCGAAGAGGCGCTTAGGGCACGGCGGATGCCCACGCGGTGGCCGTGGATCATCGCCATGGCGCTCTCGTTGCTGCTTCCCGTCGGCATGGCCATGGTGCCGCCTGGCGCGCCAGAGGCCCATGCTTCGGCACCAGCCACGGCAACCGCGGCCCTGCACACCAAGGCAGCGATCCCCCTGGCATCGGCGGTCATCGACTGGAGCGGCGCCAGGCCGTACACCTCATCCGCACCGGTGAACCTGGTCCTGAAGGATCTCTGGTTCGCCAGCTCGATCACGCTGCTGCTGTTCCTCGGCGTGAGCACCACGCTGTTTCATCGGCGCAAGCGCGGCTGGGCCACCGGCCAGGTCTGTGACGTGCCCGTGCTGGTATCGCCTGATGTCGGGCCAGCGGTGGTCGGCCTGATGCGTTCGCGCATCGTCGTTCCCGCCTGGGTGTTGCAGGAATCGGCCGCGCAACAGCGCTACGTCATGGCGCATGAGCAATCCCACCTGAACGCGCGCGATCCGCTGCTGGTTGCGACGGCCCTGGTGCTTCTCGGCGCCATGCCATGGAATCCGTTGCTGTGGTGGCAGTGCCATCGCCTGCGCCGCGCCATCGAAGTGGATTGCGATGCCCGCGTGCTGCGCGGCGGCGGTGATATCGGTGACTACTGCGAAACGTTGATCCAGGTAGGGCAGAACCAATCGGAGTACATGGGCGCGGTCACCGCGATGTCGGAATCCCGGTCGTTTCTCGAACAGAGGATAAGAATCATGCTGTCGAAACCCAGGAAATGGGCAGGTGCATTCGCGTTCGTCCTGATCAGTCTCGCCATCGGCATGGCGGTATTCGCAGCGCAGGTGACACCCCCTGCGGCATCCACCCCACCCACCCCCGGCACGGTAGCGATCGATCCCGCGCTTCTGGATGCGTATACCGGCGAATATCGCCTCAGTGACTACTCGCTGGTCACCGTGGCCCGGAGAGGCGACGTCCTCACCGTCGCGCCCATTGGCCAGTTCATGGCCCAGGGTGTGATCGATGCCCCCACGCTCAGCGATACCGAGTTCTCGATTCCGAGCATCGACGCAAAGCTCACATTCGCCAAGGGCGCCAACGGCCACGGTAGCGCGATGGATGTGTATATCCATGGCTGGCTCGTCGCCACCGCTGACCGCGTGGATGAAGCGACTGCCGAGCAGATCCGCCGTGACCTGGTGGCGCACGTGAAGAACCAGGTCGCCTTCCCCAACAGCGAGAAGGCGCTCCAGCTCATCCTCAACAATCAATACGACGCCGCCATGATGTCGCACTACGCGAAGGGCGGCCCGGGCGATCCTGACTCCCAGAAGGACTACTACGCGCGCCTTGGTCCCGTTGAGTCGTACAAGTTCGAAGGTGTCACGGATTACGGCTGGGACATCTACGACGTGCAGCATGCGCACGGTGCGCAACAGGTATTCATCCAGATGGATAAGAACGGCTTGATGGTCAGCTCGGTCAAACGCCGCCAGTAAGACGCTCCGCTCACCCCACTCCCCCGAGGGAACGAACCATGCTCAGGTTTCAGACAGTCGCCTTGCGCGGCTCGGTAGCGCTTGCCTCCGTTTTGCTCGCCATGCCCATGGCCGCACAGGCGGATAACTGCCCCGCGCCCGCCGAGGCGGCCGGTGGGCCCAGCAATGCGCATACCCGCTACATCGAGATGCACCTGCAACCCGCGATCATCAAGCAGGGCGACAAGCCCTTCAGCCTCGCCCAGCGCATGCAGCAATACGCGGTGCCCGGCCTGAGCGTCGCCGTGATTCACAACGGCAAGCTTGAGTGGGCGCGTGGCTGGGGTGTGCGCGATATCGCCAGTTGCGCACCGGTCACGCCTGACACGGATTTCCAGGCGGCATCGATCAGCAAGGTCGTGACCGCCATGCTCGCGTTACGCATGGTGGAACAGGGCAAGATCGGCCTGGACCGTAACATCAACGATGCGCTGCATACCTGGAAGCTGCCAGTGGATCCGAAACTGGCACCCAACGGTGTCACCCTGCGCCAGTTGCTGAGCCACACGGCGGGGATCGGCGTGCACGGCTTCAACGGCTACAAACCCGGCGACCCGCTACCCACCACCGTGCAGATCCTGGATGGCCTGCCGCCCTCGGGCACGCCACCGGTACGCAGTGTGCTTCCGGCCGGTGCGCAGTTCGAGTACTCCGGCGGTGGTTACGTCATCACGCAGCTGGCTCTGGCCGATGTGGGGGGCGCACGGTTCGCCGAGCTGGCCCAACGCGAGGTGCTCGGCCCCCTCGGCATGAAACGAAGCGCCTTCGCGATGCCACCTACACCGGCGGTCCGTGCCAACATGGCCCTGGGCCACTCCAATGGCAGCCTTATCCCAGGCGGTTACGTGGTGACCCCGCAGCTCGGGCCCGCCGGGCTGTGGACCACGGCAGGTGATCTCGCCCGCTTACTGCTGGACCTGCAGGCTTCCGCCGCAGGTAAGCAAGGCCACCGCCTTTCGCCCGCCATGACGCATACGATGATGACGCCGGTGAAGGACAACTGGGGGCTCGGCGTCGCGGTGTATCCGCAAGGCACACCGCGTTTCATGCACGACGGCGTGAATCCCGGCTTTGATTCCTTCATGGTGGCGTACACCGACAAGGGCGATGGCGTGGTGGCACTCGCCAATGGCGGGGATGGCCGGCGGTTGATCGGTGAAATCGTTCGCGCGATCGCCACCGACTACGGCATGATCGATATCGCGGTACCCGCTACCGAAGAGAAGACGCTCTCGCTCGCGGAACTGTCAAAGGCTGCCGGCCACTTCATCGGCGGCGACCTCGATGTGATGATCGAGGCGCGCCCCGATGGGCTGTACGCCAACGCGGGTGCACCCGTGGCGGAACGCCTTATCACACTCTCACCGACGCGCTTTCGGGCCGAGTCGCTCGGCGTCACGGTGGAGTACGCAGCGGATTTCTCGAGCATGACCATGATCGAAGGCGCGCCGCCGATGAAGCTGGTGCGCGTGGCCGAAAAGCCGCCCGCGAGCAAGGGCGGCTGAGCCAACCGTTGACCAACGCGCATAGAAAAGAGGCTGGGGTCAGCGCGGCCCCAGCCTCCTCGGTGCGCACCATGCCTGGGCGCGTTACGGCACCAGGCGCCAGCTCACCTGCTGCACGAGCGGCGGCGGCGGCAACAACCACCCGGCGGCCGGGAAGCCGTACTCATACGTCACGCTGTCCTGCATCGAGAACGAATGCATCGGCTGGCCCTGGCAGATCACATCCCGGGAAGGCATCGTCCCACCCTTCAGATAGGCAACCTCTGCGGCCTTCACGCAGGCGTTATCGTCGTACATCAGTGCGTGGGTCGCGGCGTTATTGACGAACACCATGCGCGCGTCGTTGCCGCTGAGCAGGCGATCCTTCAGCGCCTCGGAATACGGCGTCGATGGATCAAACTCGTTCTGCAGCATCAGCGCGTGCACGGTGGTACGCGCTTCCAGCACGCGATCCAGCACCGGGCGCCACGGCCAGTTCTCGCAGGTGTCGATCAGCGTGGAAGCACCGATCGCCCAGTAGGTATGCACATCGGCGATCTTCTGGTTGGTGCTGCGCGGATCGGTAGAGCCCGAGTCATTGCACTGCAGGGCGTACTGCATGGGGTTGAAGCTGGGCGTCGTGCGCAGGTCGGTGTACGTCACCGCCGCGATCTGCTCGGCGGCGGCGATATGCGCCGGGTCACCATCCAATGCCTGGGCCATGCTGCTGAGCGACGGCGCCACCAGCAGGTCCCAGAACACCCACATGCCGGTCCCGTCCATGGCGCCCAGCGCCTGATCGGGCGTGACCGTGCCCATGCGGTGCTCGGACGTGGCCTTGTAGATCTGCTGGAACGTGCCCAGCACCTGCTGCGGCGTGGTGCCCATATGGAACTGATCATCGTGCCGCGAGATGAAGGGAATGAAGGCCTGCTGGATGTTCAGCTGGTCCATGGCGGCGCGCGTCAGTGACTGCCGCTGCCAGTCCAGGTGCACCCAGTTCATGTTGCTGTCGAGCACGACGCGATCGAAGGTATCGGGGAACATGCGGTCGGCGTAAGCCATCAGGCTGCTGCCGCTGGAGATGCCCATCAGGTCGGCGCGCTTAAAGCCCAGCACGGCGCGCACCAGGTTCAGGTCACGCACGTGGTTGGGCGTGGTGATGCCCTTCAGGAACGTGGCGTTCTTCTTCAGGCACGCACTGATCGAGCGGTTCCACCAATCCTGCTGCGCACGCAGGCTGGTGGCGGTGGGGTTGCGGCTGTCGCCATCCATGAAGTTCTCGCCACCGCTGCGGGTGGCGTAGTCGCAGCTCACCTGGGTACCGGTGCCATCGGTCAGGCCGCGCAGGTCCACGCCAATCACCAGGTGATCGTCCATCACCTGCGGCTGCAGCTGTTCCAGCAGTTCGGCCTGCGAGGCGCTGGAGTTATCCGGGCCGCCGGCATTGACGAGCAAGAGGCGGGTGTAGGGCTGCGTGTTGAGCGGCCGGGAGATGCCGATGGTGATATCGCCCTGCTTCGGGTCGGCCCAATCCACCGGCACGGTCACTAACGCGCACTGGATCGTGCTGCCATCGGTGAACAGCGACGGCGGGCAACCGCCCCAAGTGAGTTGCTGGTGGTAGTACCGGGCGTAAGCGGGATCGTTGCTGTAATCGTCGATGCCATGGGCGCTGGCCAACCCTGGCCCCACCATGCAACCGATCAACGCCGCGAGCTTGCACGCGGCCAAGGTCATACGCTTCATTTTGGTGCATCCTTGGTCAGATCTGCCCGATGCGGGCGGAAGTGGCGGTGGGGACCGCAGCAGCCGTGCCCTGCCAGCCTGGCCGGGATCATGTTCAGGGGCGGGGGCAAGGTAAATGACCGGTGGCAGGGTATTTCGATGTGACCACTTCGAACGGTCACAACAGGGATGGACGGCGGCGCGCCGCCATGCCGACGACCCCATGTACGCCCAGGTCGCTGAATCGATCCGCCGGGATATCGATTCCGGGCGATTCGAAGTGGGTGCGTGCCTGCCAGGCAGCCGCTCCATGGCGCTCGCGCTGGGTGTCTCCCGCACCGTGGTGCTTATGGCCTACGAGCAGCTCGAGGGCGAGGGCTACCTGGACTCCCGCTCCGGCAGTGGCACGTATGTCAGCGCGCGAAATCTTGCGATGCCCGCCATGGATGTACCGCCCGCGGAACCGGCGCCCACGCCACCGCCGCTGCGGCTATCGCGGCTGGCCCAACGGGCCGTGTTGCCCGCCACCACCGATCAGGAAGCGCCCGCGCCTGAGAGCGATGTGATCGACCTGGCCCAGCCGCGCGTGAAGTCGGATCCGCGCAGCCTGTGGGCCTGGAAGCAGAACCTGCTGGCCCTGCTGCGCCGCCGCGACGTACCGGATTTCCCACAGGTGCAAGGCGTGCTTGACCTGCGCAAGGCCCTCGCGGGTTACCTCAGCGTGGAGCGATCCATCGCGGTGGATCCGGACGACATCCTGATCGTCAGCGGTGCCCAGCAAGCGCATGACCTGATTGCGCGCGTGCTGCTCGATGAGGGCGATGGCGTGGGGGTGGAGGAGCCCTGCCACTGGAGCGTACGGCATACCTATGAGGCCATGGGTGCGCGCCTTGTCTCATGCGCGGTGGGTGCGGAAGGTCTGGATATCGAACGCCATGCCTCGGTGCTGCAAGGTGTGCGGCTGGTGAATGTGTCGCCATCGTTCCAGTTTCCGACCGGTGTGGTGATGTCCGAGAACCGTTGCCGCGCGTGGTTGCAGTGGGCTTACGCGAACGATGCGTGCCTCGTGGAAGACGATTTCGATTGCGAGCATCGCTTTGGCGTGCGCGCGTCACCTTCGTTGTGGTCGCTCGACCGGCATGACCGGGTGATCCATGTGAGCAGCTTCGCGCGCTCCATGTTCCCGGCCCTGCAGCTCGGCTACATGCTGGTGCCCCGTTCGTTGCGCGAGCGCTTTCTCGCGGTCAAATGGCTGGCTGATCGCGGCAGTATCTCCATGCAGCAGCACGTGCTTGCGGCGTGCATCAACAGCGGGCAGTACCTGCGTGACCTGCGGCGTATCGCGCATGGATTGGCGCCACGGCACCGCGCGTTGCATGATGCGTTGCAGGCACGGCTGGGCAGCGCGATGAGCGTGACGGGCTCGGTCGCCGGCGGGTCGTTGTTCGTCCACCTGCCGGGGTTGCCGCGTAGCGCGACCGAGGCGTTGATCAGCGAGGCGTTGGCGCATGGGGTGCGGATTCGTTCGGCGGAGCGTTTGTACCGTGTGCCGCCGGAACATGTGACGCTGGTGTTGAGTTATGCGGGCGTGGCCGAGGTGGCGTTGAAGCGGGCGGGGGTGCGGCTGGCTGAGGCGTATTTTGCGGTTCGTGGGCGCCTGGGCGGAGCGGACGGGGCGTGACGCAATGATCCGGTGCGTGATCGTGGAGGGCCGCCTGGCGGCGGATCGCGCGCGAGCGCGCTCCTACAGGGGCGGCGGGGCGTTGGGCGTGGGGACGTGGGCTGGGTTGCCGTTTGTCACGGCGTGGCGACCGCTGGTCACGCGGGGCGGCCGCCTGGCCCAGCGCGGATGATGGTGGTGGGCTTGCTGCGTACGCTGGTGGCAGGCGGGCCGTGGGATCGGGCGCGGGTCGGGCCAACTAACGACACTGGCCCGTGGTCTGGGACGGATTACATACTCGGCCCGTTGCGTGGAGGGGCGCCTCGTGAACGATCCCATGGCCTGGCCTACCTGGAAGAAATACCTGGCCGTGCTGGCCTTCTGGACGGTGCTTGGCCTGTCCTATGCTGCCAGCTCGGTGATCTCCGCGCGCGCCGAAGGGCACCCGGCCACCTGGGGCCGGCCGCTCGTGTGGACCTTCAGCGATTTCTACCTGTGGATGGTGATGACGCCGCTGGTCGGCTGGCTGGGGCGGGTGGGCAGCCAGGGGAGATGGCCGCGTTTCGTGGCCGTGCATGTGCCGGCCGGGTTGGTGCTCGCCGCGGGGCAGATGCTTTTCACCGTCTCGGTCTATTGGTGGGCCTTCGGTGCGCCGCCCAGCATGCAGGGCATGACCTTCGTCGTGTTCCTGAAGACGAGCATCGTCTATGAAACCCACCTGGGCCTGATCACGTATTGGGTATTGCTGGGCGCATTGCGGGCGATCGAATCGCAACAGCGCCTGCGTGACGAGCGCCTACGCAATTCGTTGCTCGAGACCCAGCTGGTGCAATCGCAGCTGCAAACCCTTCGCGTGCAGCTGCAACCACACTTCCTGTTCAACACGTTGAACGCCATCTCCGCCTTGGCCCTGGCCGATCCGATGCAGGCGCGCCTGATGATCTCGCGGCTAAGCGACTTCCTCCGGCTTACGCTGGAGGAGCGGCATGCGCAGCAAGTGCCGCTTTCCCGGGAGCTGGAATTCCTGGAGTGCTACCTCGGCATCCAGCAGGTGCGCTTCCAGGACCGGCTGGTGACGCAGATGGATGTGGCGGGTGACAGCACTCGCGCTCTCGTACCAAACATGATCCTGCAGCCATTGGTCGAGAACGCGCTGCGGCATGGCCTGCTGGATAAACCCGAACGCGGCACCCTGCGCATCGCCACGCGCCGCGAGGGCGACCAGTTGCATGTGCAGATCGAAGACGATGGCCTGGGGCTGCCTCCCGGTGGCCCGAAGGATGGCATCGGTCTCGGCAATACGCGTACGCGGCTGGATATGCTGTTCGGTGACCTGGCCACGCTGCAATTGTCTCGCCGTGACGACGGCGGCACGCGCGTCGAGATGCGCTTCCCGTACCAGGAGCAGGCCGCATGAACGCGCCTTCGATTCGCGCCCTGTTGGTGGATGACGAGATACTGGCCAGGCTGGCAATCCGTCAGGCGCTGGCCGCGCATGCCGATATCACCATCGTCGGCGAATGCGGCAACGCCGCCGAGGCAAAGCAGGCGATCGATGCGCTTACCCCCGATCTTGTGTTCCTCGATATCAAGATGCCGGGCATGGATGGCTTCCGCCTGCTGCATGGCATGCGGCGTGATACGGCCCTGCCGATGGTGGTGTTCGCCACCGCATACGGGCAGCACGCGCTGCAAGCTTTCGATGCCAATGCGATCGATTACCTGCTGAAGCCGATCGATCAGGCGCGCTTTGACCAGGCGATGGTTCGCGTGCGCCAGCATTGGGCTGGGCTGACCAACGCGGTGTCGGTAGCGAAGCCTTCCTATCTGCAACGGCTCAGCGTCGTCTGCGGCGAACATGTACGGGTGATCGCCACAGCGGATATCGACTGGATCCGCGCCGATGGCAATTACGTGCATATCCATGCCCACGGGAAGGCATATCTTCACCGCGAGGCCTTGACCGGCTTGCTGGCAAGCCTGGACCCCGCGCGCTTCCTGCGCATCCACCGCGGCATCGTGGTGAACGTGGACCGCATCGCCGAGGTGCATCCACTGTTCCAGGGCAGCGCCGAAGTGGTGCTGCACGATGGTACCCGCCTGAACCTGAGCCGACGATTCCGCGCGAGCGCCCGCCATGCGCTGGGCATGAGCTGACCGCTCGTCGCACGCTACGCACCGCTCGTCCCTGTAGCGCCACCACCAGACACAACATGGATGCGGTTACCGGCCCCGGCCGTCATCGTTCGCCTTGCAGACACCCGCTGACAAGGACTTTCCACCCATGCGTACGAACTCGATCATCCTTTCCATCTGCTTCGCCCTGGCCGGCATCACCGCGCCAGTGAGCGCGGGGGAGCTATTCGCCCCGGGCGTGATCTCCACTGGCCTGCAGGAGACCTCCTCCGCCTTCAGCCCGGATGGCCACACGGTGTACTTCATGCGCTCGGACTTCTCCGAAAAGGATGACACCATCCTCGTCTCGTACTTGAAGGGCAGCCAGTGGTCCGTGCCGGAGGTCGCCTCGTTCTCGGGCCAATGGCATGACTCCGAGCCGGCCATGTCGCCGGACGGTAAGCGGCTCTACTTCGTTTCCAATCGCCCGGTCACACCAGGTGGTGAATCCCTTACCGTTGAAATGATGGGCCAACGCTATCCGGGTACGAACCTGTGGTATGTGGAGCAGCAGGCAAACGGTAACTGGGGCGAGCCCGTCCACGTCGACGGTGCGATGAACGATGGCAACCAGGTCTACAACCCATCGATCGCGGCGAACGGGAATATCTACTTCTCCGCACACCGCCCGGATTCCGGGAAGTTCTACCAGGTGTACGTCGCCCGCCGCACGGCGAATGGCTATGCCACGCCGGAGCGGCTGGACCTGGGCGATGCCGACCAGAACCGCATGGACCCTGGCGTGGATCCGCAGGAGCGTTACATCGTGTTCGCGGGCAGCGGTCCGGATTCACTGGGTAGCGCGGATATCTACATCAGCTTCCGCGGCCCGGATGGCAAGTGGAGCAAGCCCGAACACCTGCCCGGCGATATCAACAGCCCCGGGCTGGAGAACGCGCCCACCCCCGGACGCGCCTTCGGCGAGCTGTATCTCTCAAGCAGCCGCTCCGACGCACCGCAGTACCCCAAGGTGCGCGACACCCTGCTCACGCTCCAGCATCGCCTCGCCTCCGCGTTGAATGGTTCACGCAACCTGTGGCGGTTCGATATCTCGGAGGTGTTGAGGTCACATGGGATCGCGCAGTGATCCAGGCATGACGCTGCGCGCTAACTGATCCCAGCAGAACCGGTGGCTCACCACTGGTTGTCGTCAAACGACCCGCTATCGGACGACGAGCTGCTGTCATCCCACGAGCCGTCGTTGTTACCCATGTCGATGGGATCGTCGCGCAGGTCGTTGTACGCATCGCCAGACGGATCACGCTGCACATCGCCGCCGTTGTTGCCGCCGCTACCCCAGCCGCCGACGTTGTTGTTTTCGTTCTGGTTGTGCGAACGCAGCGCTTCATCGAGCAGCACGCCAGCAGCCAGGCCACCTACACCGGCGGCAATGGTCGAGCCCATGCCTGAGGACGGCGGCGGGGCGTAGCCCGGGTAGCCACCCGGCGCACCGCCGTACGGCGAACCCGGCGGCGAGGGCGGTACGGCGCCGTAGCCACCGAATGGAGCATCGACCACACGGCGGCGGCGCGACCACAGGAAAGCGATGCCGCCGATCACGACGACGATCAGCACGATGCCGCCGATGCCGATGCCACCGCCGCTTTCACGGGCACCGGCGGGGCGCGCTTCCGCGTAGCGCACGGGGCTGCTGGTGTTACGGCTAGCCGACGGCGGTGCCAGGGCCTGGTCCAGCTTCTGCTGGAACGACTGAAACTTGGCCGGGTCGGTGAAGTGCGTACCCGGGTCGAGCACGGCGGCCTTGTTGGCCTCGGCCTTGGCTTCGCCGATGTTGCCTTCGTGGGCAAGTACTTCGGCCAGCACATACGTGGGCAAGTACTTCGGCCAGCACATAGTGTGCCTTGGCGCTTTGGGGATGGTCGGCGACGGCCTGGCGCAAAGCGGCTTCCGCCCCGGAGTAGTCCCCCCTGGCGATCAAGGCCTGCACATCCTTCGGCGAATCGGCGGCGCTGGCCACCGAGGCGGCGACCAGCAGGATCAGGGAGAACAGCAGCTTTTGCATGGTGGGTTCCGGGTACCTTGGCGTCGTACGTGGCGATTGCCTACGACTTTGGGGGGATACCGGAACGGCTTCAAGGTACATGTGTCATGTTGACCACGGCAAGAAATTACGTGTTGCCGAGGGTTAAGCGGAAACCTCCCCGTGGCGACAGCTACGTCACCTCTTCGAAATCGGGCATCTTGAACGTTCGGTTGTTCAGTGCCTCGGTGGTGCCATACAGGCGCATGGCCGGAAGCGGTCGTTTCCCTCGGGTGGGAATCCAGTTCTGCTCAAGGCCGGACGGCGCCTCCGGCCCGATATAAAGCGTCACGCCACCGTCGGCATTCTTCGTCATCTTGTCCAGGTCGTACGACGACAACGTAGTGCGGCCCGTCTCGGTGTAAATGAAGGCAAAGGTTGCGCGGTCATACACTGTCATTGCCCAGAACTGCTTGACCGGCATATCCCTGGGCACATCCACCTTGTATAGCTTGCCCGCCTCCAGCAACTTGCCGTTCTTGTCGGCCATGGCCATCAGGTATTGCGTGGCGGGAACATCCGCCAGCACCTTGGGCATGTAGGTACACCAGAAGTATTCGGCGGCCCGGTCGATCAGCGCAATATGATCGTCGTAGATGAAGCTGAAGCGCTTGTTCGCATCCGCCTGCAGCAGCGCAACGTAGTGGCGATCCTCCCAAAAGGCTTTCTTCAACGCCTGCGTGTCGTACCAGTATTGCAGGTAGTACCAGGCATCGATGGCGGCCTGGCGAAGAATGGCCGTGGTCGCCTGGTCGGGATGAAAGGGCTTGCCTTTCTCGATACCAAGTGACGCCAGCATGCCCATCATGACCTTGTCGTGCTCGCGGACCGGCTCTACGCTCATGACCTCGTACATGTCATGGAAATGATGTTCGTCGTAATGCGGCAGGGTGGGATAGCGCTGGTCGATCGGATCGACGAAACGCTGTTTCGGCGGGTTTGCGTCTTCCGCCAGGTAGTGCATTCGTAGTCCCTGGGCATAGTGGTAGGCATCCGTGGTCGTCTTTCCGGGTGCAGGCACTGAGCGGAAGGCGAACGCGATGCGGAAATTGGGCGAGGGAACGTGTATGTAGCCCGGTGGAATGGGATCCGCGTACCCCGGGGGCGTGAACAGGTACCTCCCACCCTTTCCCTTATCGAGCCCCGCCGGACCCACATCGGCGATCGTGAACTGCCACGCGTCGACCACCTGCCCATACAGGCTGCCATCGGCACCCGCGGCGGGTACGGCAAGCACGACGGGCCCGCGCCGCAGATCGGTATAGGCGGCAATGTACGGTGTGGTGGAATTGGCGGTGATTGCCTCGAGCCTGGGGGTCGCCGGCGCCGAATAGACAATGATGTCGTTGTCTTTCATTCCCAGCGTATCGAAGGCCGCGCGACGGAATGCATAAATGGCGATCGCCGGCATGTTCCATAACACCGCCTCGAAGGCCCGGTGGTATTTGATCTGCGCGTCGAAATCGGTGACTGAGGGCTTGGACCCAGGAGGTGGCTGGCCGCCAAGCGGTTCGCGTTCGGTGCTATCGGCGGGAGTGATCATGGGTTTGCCCCGGCAGGTGGTGAGGCGACCGGCAGCGGCCGCTGGTGACGCTCCATCCTCCGGGGTGCCCGTGGCGCGGGGAATCGTATTTCTGCAGGGACCGTGTCCGTAAAGCTACGGTGGCGGGCCGCAAGGGCCAGTCTTGCGCGCGGCTGATACCGGCCGACGGAGGCGGCCCCGGCTTCGCTGAACGGCAGGCTTTCGGCGCCAGGGCTATTCATCCAGCCGCAAGGAATTAAAAGGCAGACTCGAAAAGGCAGTGAACCCGGCCTCGTGCCTTGTACGGAGATAAACCCCATGCGCCATTCCGCCCTCCTCCTGGCCGCTTCGCTCGGCTTTGTCATGGCTTCGCAGGCTTTCGCGTCGGATCGCCCCGATCCGGGCAAGCTCACGACCAAGTGCCTTGACGCGGCCGCCAAGAAGTTCGATGTGAAGAACGATTACATCCAGCTGCAGCCGATCCAGGCCGCCGATTCCGGCTATTCCATTGCCGGCGTGGCCGATGCCGGCATGGATGGCAAAAAGAACTTCAGTTGCGAGTTCGACAAGAAGGGCAAGCTCGCGAACCTCGTCCCCGAGGCCAAGTAAGCTCGACACCGGTGCCGCAAGCAGGGTGCGGCACCGGTTTTCCCCTCGCGCAGGGGCGCCGCTACACTGCACGGCATGCCCCTCTCGCTCCTGATCGCCGATGACCACCCCATGTTCCGCGGGGCCATGCTGCACGCGCTTGGCGCGCTGCTGGCCGATGGCCGCGCACTGGAAGCCGGCAGCCACAGCGCCATGGAGGCCGTGCTGGCCCGTGGCGAAGCGGTAGACCTCGTCCTCCTCGACCTCACGATGCCCGGCGCGATGGGTTTCTCGTCCTTGCTGTGGCTGCGCGGCGAGCACCCGGATATTCCCGTGCTGGTGGTGTCCTCCAACGATCACCCACGCAATGTGCGCCGCGCGCAGCAGTTCGGTGCGGCCGGGTTCGTTTCGAAATCCGCACCGCCTGAAGTACTACGCGAGGCCGTCGAAACCGTGATGGCCGGTGGCACCGCCTTCATCGGCGCGCGCGCCGAACGCAGCGAGGAAGATGCCAGGCTGGCCGCCCGCCTGGCCAGCCTCACCCCTCAGCAATTCCGCGTCCTGATGCTGCTGGCCGAGGGCCTGCTCAACAAGCAGATCGCCAGCGAACTGGGCCTGGCCGAGAACACGGTGAAGATCCACGTGACGGCGGTGCTATCGAAGCTGGAATGTCGCTCGCGCACCCAGGCGGCTGTGTTGGTGAAGTCGCTTGACCTGGATGAAGGGGTCGAGGGTTCGCACCCGGGCTAACCGGCGACCATCAGCAGGCGCGTCATGACCGCGCGCAGGCGAGCCGGTGCCAGGGGCTTTACCAGGTAGCGAAGCCCCTGCATGGTGGCGCGTTCGATATCCGCCTGGCGCGGCGCGGCTGCCATGAGCACCGTGGGCGGAAGTCGGCCCCAGCGCGAGGCAAGCCCCTCGCGCAACGCATCACCTTCGCGGCCATCCAACGGGTCATCCATCAGGATTAGCGCTGGGGCCTCATCGGTCTCGGCGTAACGCAGTGCCCCGCGCTCACTGCCGACCCCGGTAACGTCACAGCCCCATCCCAGCAGCAGGTCCATGGCCTGGCGTCGTGTCAGCGGGTCGTTATCGATGACGAGAACCCTTTTACCCGCGAAGGGCGATTCATCTTCGGCCGGTGTGTTCTGTTGCGGCAGCGTCTCGCTGGTGTCCGCTAGCGGTAGCGCGATGGAAAACACGCTGCCCTGCCCCTCCCACGAACGCACCGCCACCGTGGCACCGAGTAGCCGCGCGATACGATCCACGATCGACAGACCGAGCCCCGCGCTACGCCGGTCACGGTCTACACCGTTATCCAGGCGCAGGAACTCATCGAAGATGGCGCGCGTCTTCGCCTCGGGAATGCCGACGCCGGTATCCCAGACTTCGATACGCGCCATATCTGCCGTGCGCCGTACACCAACGAGCACGCGGCCACGCGGCGTGTAATGAATGGCGTTGCTGAGGAAGTTTTGCAGTACGCGGCGCAACAGCAGTGGATCACTGCGCACGGCAAGGCGCGTGCGCACGTAGTGCAACGCGAGGCCACGCGTCGATGCGAGGACGGCCGATTGCCGGGCGAGTTCGCGTAACAGGGGATCCAGGGGCACGCTCGCGAAGCGTGGCGCCACGGCACCACCCTCCAGGCGCGAAATATCGAGCAGGCTGGCCAGCAACTCATCCTGCGTATCTAGCGCACTGCGCACACGCTCGACCAGCTCGTGGCCTTCCTTGTCGAGTTTGCCGGCCGCCAGGCTGCCCGCGAATACGCGCGCCGCGTTCAATGGTTGAAGCAGATCGTGCACGGCGGCGGCGACGAAGCGCGTCTTCGAGCGATTGGCTTTGTCAGCTTCGGCCTTGGCCGCGATGAGGTCGCGCGTGCGTTCTTCGACCCGCCGCTCCAGCGACGAGGCGAGACCACGCAGTTCGCGAGCGGTAGCCTTATATGCCGTGATATCCGCATAGCTGGTGACGAAGCCGCCGCCGGGCAGCGGGTTGCCACGAATCTCCAGCGTCGTGCCATCCGGGCGCTCGCGCTCGTACATGTGCGGGCTACCGGCACGCAGGTATTGCAGGCGCCGCTCGATCGCTTCCTCGGTATCGCCGGGGCCGAGCAGGCCCTTGCGGGCGTTAAAGCGGAACATGTCCTCGATGGGCCGCCCTACCCGCATGTACTCGTCGGGGAAGCCGAAGATCTGCTGATAGCGCGAGTTCCACGCCACGAGACGCAGGTCGGCATCGACCACGCTCACGCCTTGCGGCAGGTGTTCAAGATTGCCGTGTCCGCTTTGCGCCGCTTCGTGCGCAGCGGCCACGACGCTGTCCTGCGCCGAACGCAGCGCCGACGCGTGATGCGCCACCATGCGTTCAAGCTCCTCGCGGCTGCGCTGGCGCAGGCGCGCCATGCGCACGCGCTGTTGCATGAACATGCCCAGCAGCAGCACCGGCAGCCACCCCGCGAGGACGCCAAACACCGCGTTGCGCGCGGCGGCGACCGCCGGGCGCGTATCGGCCAGCAGATGCAGTGTCCAGGCCTGGCGTGGCATGGGCAGGGAGCGCCACATGGTGTCGTGCGCGAGCGCAGGCGAGGTCATGCGCACGCGCAAGGTATCGGCCCCTTGTGGTGCCAGCACCTTCCAGAGCACGGGCTGCAGCGGACGTGTGCCGTACTGGCGGGTCGCGGCAATGGCCGCGGCATCGGCAGGCGCAAGCGGGAACAGCACGCGGTAGATCCACTCGGGCCGGTTGGCCAGGAACACCACGTTGTGCGCATCGGACAGGAAGACGACATCGCCGCCCGGCGCCCAGTCTTCCTGCAGCGCATCCAGCGAAATCTTCAGCACCACGACGCCTATGCGCTGCCCGGCGCCATCATCCACGGCCTGGGCAATGAAGTAGCCCGGCACATTGGTGGAGACACCCAGCGCATAGAACGTGGCATAGCCATCGCGCATGGCATCACGGAAGTACGGCCGGAACGCGTAGTCCAGGCCCACGTTGCTCTCCGGGGTGTTCCAGTTGTTCGCGGCCAGGGCCTTGCCGTGCCGGTCGAGCAAGGTGAGCGTCGAGGCACGCACGGCATCGTTGGCGCGATCCAGCTTGGCGTTGAGCGCCGCGGTATCGGCCGCACCCGGCGCACCTTCCAGGGCCGCCTTCAGCTCCGGATCCAGGGCCAGTACCCGGGGCAACACACGGTAACGGTCGATCAGGCGCTGCACCGCCAGGGCATGCAGGTTCAGGCGCTCGCCGGCCTGGTCGCCGATCGCCCCTAAGGCCCGTCGCCACGCCATCCACCCGCCCAGCGCCGCGCTGCCCGCCACCAACAGCAGGAGAAGCAGGAGCCACAGGGCGCGTGGGGAGCGGGTTCTGGCCATGTTCTTGGCGGGCATGGTCGCACAGCGGGCGGGCACCTAGCCGGAATGTGCTATGGGGCTTTGGCGCCGTGCGGGCTACAAAGCCACACCCCATGCTGTAAGCCGCCGCCCGCCATGCTCGTGCAGAACACCACCCCCGCCGCCCCCGTCCCCTTCTACCACCAGACCTATGTGCAGGTGCTGGTGGCGATCGCCCTGGGCGCGATCCTCGGCCACTTCTGGCCCGGGTTCGCGGAGCAGATGAAGCCGCTGGGCGACGCGTTCATCAAGCTGGTGAAGATGGTGATCGCGCCGGTGATCTTCCTCACCGTGGTGACCGGCATCGCTGGCATGCCGCACCTGAACGCCGTGGGCCGCGTGGTGCTGAAGGCCATGGTGTATTTCCTGGTGTTCTCCACCCTGGCGCTCATCGTCGGCATGGTCGTGGCCAATGTGGTGCAGCCGGGCGCGGGCCTGAATATCGATGCGGCCACACTCTCCACCAAGGAGATTGCGACGTACGCCTCGAAGGCGCACGACATGACGCTCACGCATTTCCTGCTGGATATCATCCCGGATACCGTGTTTGGCGCGTTCACCTCGGGCAATATCCTGCAGGTGCTGCTGTTCGCTGTGCTGTTTGGTATTTCGCTCACGCTGGCGGGCGAGCGCTCGAAGCCGGTCATTGCCTTTTTCGAGGCGCTGACCGCACCCGTGTTCAAGCTGGTCCACATCCTGATGAAGGCCGCCCCGATCGGCGCGTTCGGCGCCATCGCCTTCACCATCGGCCGATACGGCATCGGCTCGCTGTCGAACCTGATGTACCTGGTCGCGACGTTCTACGTGACCGCGCTGCTGTTCGTCATCGTGATCCTTGGCACGGTGGCACGGCTTACCGGCTTCTCCATCTTCCAGCTGCTGCGCTACCTGAAGGCCGAGCTCCTGCTGGTGCTGGGCACGTCATCGTCAGAGGCGGCCCTACCCTCGCTCATGGAAAAGATGGAGCGTGCAGGCTGCGACAAGTCCGTCGTCGGCCTGGTGGTGCCCACCGGGTACTCGTTCAACCTGGATGGTACGAACATCTACATGACGCTGGCCGCGCTGTTTATCGCCCAGGCGACCAATACACCGCTCACGCTCGGCGAACAGGTGGCGCTGCTACTGGTGGCCATGGTGAGCTCGAAGGGCGCCGCCGGTGTGACGGGTGCGGGCTTCGTGACGCTCGCCGCCACGCTGTCGGTGGTGCCGTCGCTGCCCGTTGCCGGCATGGCGCTGATCCTTGGCGTCGACCGCTTCATGAGCGAATGCCGCTCGCTGACCAATTTCGTGGGCAACGCCGTGGCGACCATCGTGGTCGCCCGTTGGGAGGGTGCGCTCGATCGCGATGCGCTGCACCAGGCCTTGTCCAACCGCGCCGGTGACAACCGCGCACCTTCGATCATCGCAACACAGGGGGACTAACCATGAGGCTTCTTCGCACCGCGTTGCTCGCGGCTACCGTGGCGTTGGCAAGCACCAGCGCGACATTCGCGCAGGCGGCGCCGCCTGCCAGTAAACCGATCACCTACGATCTGTGGCCGGGCACGCCGCCGGGCGGCGGTGGCCCGAGTGGTCCCGAGCGCATCGGCCAGACTGGCACCGGCGTGGGCGCGGTATCCAACATCAGCCGGCCGCGCATCGAGGTGTACAAGCCCGCCAACCCGAATGGAGCCGCCGTCCTGCTCATTGGTGGCGGTGGCTACTTCCGCATTGGTATCGGCCATGAGGTGATGCCGACGGCACGCTGGCTCGCTGCGCTGGGTGTAACGCCCGTGGTGCTCTATTACCGCCTGCCCGCTGATCGCTGGCCGGCCGCCGCGCCGTTCCAGGATGCGCAACGCGCCATGCGCCTGGTGCGTGCGCACGCGCAGGAGCTGGGTATTGATCCGAAACGCGTGGGTGTCATCGGCTTCTCCGCCGGTGGCAACCTGGCAGGCATTGCCGAGACGCGTTTCGCGGATGCGTTCTACCCCGCGGTGGATGCGAGTGACACGTTGTCGGCGCGCCCGGATTTCGCCGGGCTGATCTACCCCGTTGTGTCGCTGCAGAAGCCCTACGACACGACGCGCTCGTTCCGCGAGCTGTCCTCGCAGGGCGATGCGGTGCAGGCCTACTCGGTGGAGCTGCACGTCACACACGACACACCGCCCACGTTCCTGGCCCAGGCCGCGGACGATCCCATCGCCAACATCGGCAACAGCCTGGTGATGTTCGATGCGCTGCGCCGTAGTGGTGTCGACAGCGAACTGCACGTTTTCGACAAGGGCGGCCATGGCTGGGGCCTGGGCGATCCGGGCAGTGCACCTTCCGCCTGGCCACGCCTGTTCGCCGCGTGGGCGCGCCGCGCCGGCTTCTTCAACGCCGTGGATGCCGGGCCGTTCGCCGCACCCGCCGTTACCCCCGCCTCGCCTGCCGCGTCGAACGACGATGCCGGCGGTATCGACGACAACTAAACGCAGGGATCGCCAACATGACCATCAAGTCCCGCCTGTACCCGGCGCTGGCCGCGGTATTGTTCGCCGGTGCCTGCACGCCGGCATTTGCCGCCCATGAAGTAACCAATGCGGAGCTCTTGAAGCTGATCAAGGCGCAGTCGGCCGAGATCAATGAACTGAAGCAACGCCTCGCTGCCGTGGAAGGTGCACGGAACGGCGCAACGCCCGTAGTCGCCGCTACCGGCACTACGGCGAGCGGCACGCCGGCCGCAGCCGCCACGCCTGTCAGCGACGAGACAGCCCGCCGCGAAGCGCAGGTCGACAATGCCATTGCCGATACCCGCGAGAGTGAGATGGCCGTGGCCATGGCCCGTGGTTCGGGCAAGGCATCCGGTGGATCGGGCGCGCGCTGGGGCCGTGGCGGCGAGGCTGGCCCGGTGTTCCGCAGCGACGATGGCTTCTTCACCTTCAAACCGGATGGCCGCCTGCTGTACGACATCAGCCGGACCTCGGGCTCGGGTTATGAGACACGCAACATCACCGGCTCGCAGATCACCAGCGCCCGTCTTGGTGGCGAAGGGACGATCGGCGCGCTCGGGTATCACATCGAAGCGGACTTCGCGGATAACGAGGTGGCGCTGCGTCAGACGTACCTGACCTATACGACCCAGGTGTTCGGCAACCGGACCAAGTTCTACCTCGGCAATTTCCTCAAGGACCTGGGCACGGAAGGCTCGTCCGAGTCCGCACGCGTGCCGTTCATGCTGCGCAACGCGGCCACCGCGGTCGGCCAGCCGGTGGTGAGCTACTTCGGCATGGGTGGTCAGATGCGTATGTATGGTGACGGCTGGCATGTCAGCCTGTCGGTGAATGGCAACGCGCCGAACAGCTCAACCTCGGGCACGAATACCGATAGCACGACCTACCTCACCCGCGCCCACTGGAATCCGCTGAAGGGTGCCGATGGCTTTATCCACATGGGTGCCTGGTACTACTACGAGAAGATCAGCGACGGCGTCACCAGCATCAACAACACGCCTGCCATTGCGGCGGATTACAACGACAACCTCGCGGTCTCCGCCAGCTCTATCGCCAACCCGACCCAGGATCACGGCAAGGGCTTCGAACTCGGCGGTGTATACCGAAACTTCTGGATGATGAACGAGTACGGCAAGCGCACCATCGATTCCAGCACGGCGGATTCGGTGAGCCGGCACGGCTCCTCGTTCGCGGCCGGCTGGATGATCACCGGCGAAGCGCCAGGCTTCTCCAGGACATCGGGCAGCTGGAAGGCCGTGAAGGTGACCAACCCCGTGACCTCCGGCGGCTGGGGCGCCTTCGAACTGGCTGGCCGCGTCGACCACTACGACTACGCCGATGCGCCGCGCGGCGGCAAGGGCAAGAGCTACACCCTTGGCCTGAACTGGTACCTCAACGACTGGTCCCGCCTGATGCTGAACTGGGTGCACTGGAACACCGATAACAAGGTCGGCAGCTTCCAGGGGCCGGATGCGGGCAATACCGTATCGATGCGGGCGCAGGTGGTGTTTTAACCGAGCCTTTGTTCCACGGGGTGGAACGCAGTTAGCTGAGCGGAGGGCATGATCCAGGTGCGGTGGAGGTGCAGCATGTCTGCACTCCCACTCGATGGAACCTGCATTATGCCTTTCGCAAACTTCAAAATGCCCCAGGGCGTACTCAACCACGCCCAGAAGGAAGAGATCATCCACCGCACGACAGCCATGTTCGTCGAATACTTCGGCGAGGGGGTACGCCCTTTCAGCATGGTGCTTGTTGACGAAGTCGCCGATGGCGGTTGGGGGCGCGCGGATGAAGTGCTGACGATGGAGAAAATGGGCCTGACAACGCGTCACGGCCCCTAACTCGCCGCGCCCGCAAGGACGTACGAAATTTTCGAACATTTTGTTCGATTTCATTGCCTTTGTTGGGGGACTACCGTCCCCACCTTTGCCGCCGTGGGTGGAGCCAAAGAACCAAAGGTGAACCATGAAAACTCGTACTTTCCTCATTACGGGCGCCAGCAAGGGCATTGGCCGTGCGCTTTCCGACATGCTTGCGGCGCAGGGGCACCGGGTGGTGGGGGTCGCGCGGAACGCGAACGATCCCACCTTCCCGGGCGAGCTGGTGGCTATCGATCTTTCCGATCGCGCCGCGACCGATGCAGGGCTGGAGGCGTTAGTTGCGCGCCATGACTTCGATGGCGTGGTGAACAACGTCGCCCTGGTGCGCCCCCAGCGGATCGGCGACGTGGATCTCGACGAACTGGACCTGACCTTGCGTGTGAACCTGCACCCGACCGTCCAGGCGGTGCAGGCGCTGTTGCCCGGCATGCGTGAGCGCGGCTGGGGCCGCATCATCAATATCTCCAGCCTCACCATCCTTGGCATGGTGGAGCGCACCGCGTATGCCGCCGCGAAAAGTGCGATGGTGAGCTTCACGCGATCGTGGGGACTCGAACTGGCGCGCACGGGCATCACCGTGAACTCGGTGGCGCCCGGTCCGACCGAGACCGTGCTGTTCCGTGAGAACAACCCGCCAGGTAGCGAAGGGGAGAAGCGCTACCTGGCCTCGGTGCCGATGAATCGCTTTGGCAAGCCTGAGGAAATCGCTGCGACGATCGCGTTCCTGCTCGGTGACGAGGCCTCGTTCATGACCGGCCAGACGCTGTTCGTCGATGGCGGCGCTTCGATCGGCAAACTGCCGTTCTGAACGCACGCTGGCGGTGCGTAATTGTCTAACACGCACGGGGCTGCTTATGCTCTGGGCCATGCATGCTCGCACCGCCAGCCTGTTCCAGCGCCTGCGCTCCCATAAGGGGGCGTGGTTGCTTGTGTTCGCTGCGATTATGCTCAAGGTGGCCGCGGCCACCGTGTGTGTTCTCGACGGCCCCAAGGTCGTTGCCCTTGCCGCTTCGCAGGTGGCCACCGCGCAAGCTGATGTGACGACGCACGCCAGCACCGCCACCGATGACGAAGACTGCCTGCTGGGCGAAGTGGGCGGATGCCATTGCGCCTGCGCCCACGCGGTAACCTTGCCCGCGACCGCGCCGTTCGTCGCGGCTGTCGCCATCCCGCCCGCGCTTAGCGTGCATCTGCCTGCTTCACCAGCGCCGCTCGTCAGCCCTTCGCCCTTGCGCCCACCTATCGCCTGATCACGTGAACTGGCGCGCCACGACATTGCGTCGTGGCGTGGATTTTCCGTGTTTCAGGAGAGACCCCCATGTTCCCCATGCGTGCTGCGCCGTTCGGCGCCGTGTGCGTATTCCTCGTGGCTTCCGTCGCCGCGAGCCCTTCGCCGCCGCCGGTAAAGGCCGCGGTCGAAGCCCTTTGGCGTGACAACCCGCAGGTACAGGCGGCCGAGGCCAACCTGCGCGCCGCGCACGAGCGTGCGAGCGGCGCCGCGCAACCCTTCTACAACCCCTCGCTGCAACTGGAGGGCGAGAACGCCGATGTCGACCGGCGCACCGCGGGCGCGAGCCTCGCTCTGGATGTCACCGGCAAGCGCAAGGCGCGCATCGCGGAAAGCGATGCCGATGTGCGGGCTCGTACCGCCGAGCTGGCGCTGGCGCGCCGCGATATCACCCTGGACTGGTTGAAAGGCTGGACCGGCGTCGCCCTGGCCCATGATCAGGCTGCGCTGGGCCGCCGTCGCGTTGAACTCATGCAGGCCTTCGATGCGCTGGCGGCGCAACGCCTGAAGACCGGCGACATCAGCAGCCCGGAGCGCGACCTGGCTGCGCTCGCCTTAGGCGAAGCGCTGGTTCAGCAGGCGTCGCTGGATACGCAGGAAGCCGACGCCCGTGCGGCGCTAGCGATCACCGGAACCGCGAACGCTCCGAACGCTGCGAACGCTGCGAATGCGCAGATCGTAACGACAGACCTTCCGCCCGCCGCGACGACCATCATCCCCCTGTCGGCCGATGAACGCCCCGACCTGCTCCTCGCCCGCGCAGCACAGGACCGCGCCGATGCCGCGGTGACCGTCGCCGACCGGGCACGCCGTCCTGATCCCACGATCAGCGTCACCGGTGGCCAGGTACGTAGCGGCCCGCGTACCGATCGTGTCATCGGGGTGAGTGTGTCCATGCCACTGCCCGTACGCGATTCGGGGCGTTACAGCGTGAGCGCTGCGCGCGCGGAAGCGGATGCCGCGTACGCATCGACACGCGCGGCCGCGCTGCGGACCGATGCACAGCTGGTGAGGGCGCAGGCGACCTACACCGCCCTGCGCACCGCGAGCGAAACCTTCGGCAAAGGCCGCGCTGGCGCCTTCGATGAGCGGGCGCGCCTGCTCGAAAAGCTCTGGCAAGCCAGTGAGATCACCACCTCCGACTACCTGCTTCAGTTGAAGCAAAGCCTCGATACCGCCGTCTCCGGCATCGCCCTCCAGAACCAGGCCTGGCAGGCGTGGTTCGACTACCTCGCCGCGGCGGGCCGCTTGCCTGCATGGATCGATGGCACCGACAAGGACACTTCCCCATGATGCGTACCGTTCTTTTCGCCGCGCTGCTTTGCGCTACCCCCGCGCTGTTTGCTGAAGAGTCCAACCCCCTCGTTCTCGAC
Source organism: Luteibacter aegosomatissinici (assembly GCF_023078495.1). Lineage (NCBI taxonomy): Bacteria > Pseudomonadati > Pseudomonadota > Gammaproteobacteria > Lysobacterales > Rhodanobacteraceae > Luteibacter > Luteibacter aegosomatissinici. Next base: position 4,782,365 of record NZ_CP095742.1, read on the forward strand.
GCGAAAGCGATCAAGGCCGAAGGCATCACGCTGGCGACGGCGAGCCTGCGCACCCTGACCGACCAGGTGCGCGCGCCGGGCGAGGTGCGCGCCGATGCGTATGCCACCGCGCTGGTCTCGCCACGCGTGCCCTCACAGGTCGTCGCTCGCAAGGCGAAGCTGGGCGATGTCGTGAAGGCCGGCCAGCCGTTGGTGGTGCTCTCCAGCGTGGAGGTCGCCGAGACGCAGGGCGAGCTCATCGTCGCCAGCCAAGACTGGGCGCGCGTGTCATCACTGGGGCCCCAGGCGGTGTCCGCGCGCCGCTACAACGAGGCACTGGTGCAGCGTGACCAGGCTCGGGCGAAGCTCAAGGCGTATGGCCTCTCCGAGGGGCAGATCGGCCAGCTCATACGCCGGGGCTCTGCGGCCGCCGATGGCAGCTTCGAGCTCCTGGCGCCGCAGGCGGGGCGTGTCACGACGGATGAGTTCATGCTCGGCGAGCGGATCGAGCCCGGCCGCACGCTGTTTACGCTGGTGGCGGAGTCATCGGTGTGGGTTGAAGCCCGCCTTGCCCCAAGTATCGCCGAACAGGTACGCGCCGGTGCGGCCGTCACCGTATCCGCGCACGGCAAGACGCTGAAGGGCAGTGTCATCCAGCGCTCGCACCAGACCGACGAGAAGACCCGTACGGTCAACGTACGCATACAGGTACCCAACGAAGGCGATCTCCTGCACCAGGGCGAGCTGGTGGAATGCCGCATCGACGTGGCGAGTCAGTCACGCCAGCTGGCCGTTCCCGCCGATGCCATCGTGCTGCTGCAAAACCAGCCCACCGTCTTCGTACGTGGCGAACAGCCGGGGCAGTTCGAGCCGGTATCGGTGGAAGCAGGCGAAACACGCGACGGTTGGACCGAGATCAAGCGCGGCCTGGGTGAAGGCACACCGTACGTGAGTAGGGGTGCGTTCGCGCTGAAGGCGCGCCTGCTCCGTTCGCAGCTGGGAGAGGAGTGATGCTGGCGCGCCTCGTTGAACTCTCGCTCAAGTACAAGGTACTGGTGCTGATTGCCTTCGCCGCGGTGGCCGCGTTTGGCTACCAGGCTGCGCGCACGCTGCCGATCGACGCCTTCCCCGATGTGACACCCGTGCAGGTGAACGTCTACACCGAGGCCCCGGGCCTCGCTGCGGAAGACGTGGAGCAGCTGCTGACCACCCCGGTGGAATCCGCGTTGGGTGGCTTGCCGAAGGTGCAGGAGATCCGCTCGGTGAGCCTGTTCGGGTTGTCGTATGTGTCGGTCTACTTCGACGATGCCATGGATATCTACTTCGCCCGGCAACTGGTGAACGAGCGCCTGCAGCAGGTGGGCGAGCGCTTGCCCGCCGGCTACGGCAAGCCCGAAATGGGGCCGAACACCTCCGGGCTTGGCCAGGTGTTCTGGTACACCGTGGAGCGCGGGGATAAAGCCCTGAAGGACAGCCCATCCGACATGGACCTGCGCAGCCTGCAGGACTGGACCGTGCGCCTGATCCTGCGCACCGCGCCTGGCGTGGACGATGTCACGTCATGGGGCGGCCAGGAAAAGCAGTACCAGATACGCGTGGATCCGCTGCGCCTGATCGCACACGACCTCGGCTTCAAGGATGTGCTGCAAGCGCTGGAGGCCAATAACGCCCAGGTCGGGGGCAACTTCATCGATGTGGGCCGCGAGCAGTACCTCGTGCGCGGGCTAGGCCTGGTGAAGACGGCGGCCGACATCGGCAACATCGTGCTCAAGACGGAAGACGGCACCCCTGTGTACGTGCGTGATGTCGCGACCGTGACCGAAGCGGGCGCACCGCGCACCGGTGCCGTGACCCGCGATGGCAAGGAAGTGGTCATGGGCCAGGCACTGGCCCGCATTGGCGAGAACGCGCGCAATGTCGTGGATGCCGTGAAGGCACGGCTGGAGACGGTGAAGCAGGCGCTTCCCGAAGGCGCCGTCGTCAAGCCGGTGTACGAGCGTACCGATCTGGTCAACGCCGCTGTCGGCACCGCCGTGCGGGCGCTTATCGAAGGGTCGGTGCTGGTTGCACTGGTGCTGTTCCTGTTCCTGGGCGAACTGCGCAGCGCGCTGGTCGTGGTCATCACCCTGCCGCTGGCCATGCTGATCGCCTTCATCGGCATGGAGAAGGTAGGCCTGTCGGCCAACCTGATGTCGCTGGCAGGCCTGGCCATTGGCATCGGCATGATGGTCGATGGTGCCGTGGTGGTCGTGGAGAACGCATTCCGGCTCATGGCGGAAAAGCGAGCCCATGGGGAAACGGTCGACAGGACCGCGGCGGTGCTTGCCGCGGCGCGTGAGGTCGCCAACCCCGTCGCCTTTGCAATCCTGATCATCATCGTCGTGTTCCTGCCGTTGTTCGGCCTGCAAGGGCTGGAAGGCAAGATGTTCAAGCCAATGGCATTCAACATCGCGTTCGCAATGGGCGGCTCGCTGCTCCTGTCGCTCACCCTCGTGCCGGTGCTCGCGGCCATGGTGCTGAAGCCGAAGGAGGAGAAGGACACCCGCCTGGTGGCCTACCTCAAACGCGGCTATGCGCGACTGCTGGGCTGGGCGCTCGCGCACCGGCGCGGCGTGATCATCATCGCCGCCACATCGCTCATCGGCGCGCTGGCGCTGTTCCCCTTCCTCGGCAAGGAGTTCATGCCCAACCTGCGCGAGGGCGCCATCATGTGGCGCATCACCTCTATTCCTTCCGCCTCGCTCGAGGAATCCATCGATGTATCGCGGCGCGTGGCCGAGCGGATCAAGGCGAAGTTTCCTGAAGTAGATACGACACTGGCGATGATCGGCCGCGCCGAGAAGGGCGAGACCGCTGATGTGAACTATATGGAGGTGTACACGCCACTCAAGCCGAAGGACCAGTGGCGTGATGGCGAAACGCTGGAAACGCTCGAGGCATCGATGCAAAGCGAGTTGACCGCGCTTCTGCCCACGGCGGTCGTCAGCTACACACAACCGATCCAGATGCGAATCGAAGAGTTGATCTCCGGTGTTCGCGCCACCCTGGCGCTCAAGGTCTATGGCAATGACCTGGGTGAACTCGACCGCCTCGGCGCGCAGCTGAAGGCAACGCTTGGTCGTGTGCCGGGCGTGGCCGACCTGGCCGTGGAGGCGAACATCGGAAAGCCGCAGGTACGCATCGAGGTGGACCGGGATGCCCTGGCGCGTTACGGCCTCAATGCCGATGATGTGCTCACGGTCGTACGCAACGGCATTGGCGGCGAGCCGGTGGGAACGCTGCTGGATGGCGTGAAGCGCTTCGATATCGCCGTTCGCCTGGATGACGCCAGCAAGGCGAACGTGCAGGCGATCGAGCGCATTCCGCTGCGAACGCCGTCGGGTGCCCTCGTCCAGTTGAGCCAGGTGGCGAAGGTCACCACCGCCGAGGGCTATTCATTCATCCGCCGCGAACAGCTGCAGCGCTATGCCGTCATCCAGATGGATGTGCGCGGCCGCGATATCGATGGCTTCGTCCAGGAGGCGAATGCGGCGATCGCGCGTGAGGTGAAGATCCCCGCCGGCTACTACACCGAGTGGGGTGGCGCCTTCGAGAACCAGCAGCGGGCGCTGGCCCGGCTGGCGATCATCGTGCCCGCGACAATCTTCCTGATCTTCATCCTGCTCTATACCGCGTTCAACTCGATGCGCTATGCCGCACTGATCCTGGCCAATGTCCCGTTCGCCACCATCGGTGGCATCGTTGGCCTGTTCCTCACGGGACAGTATCTTTCGGTACCCTCGGCCATCGGCTTCATTGCGGTATTCGGCGTGGCCATGCTCAACGGCATTGTTCTGGTGAGCTTCCTCAACGAGCAGCGGCATGCCGGCCTGCCCGTTCGCGAGGCGGTGCTACGCGGGACGGCGTTGCGCCTGCGCCCCGTGCTGATGACCGCGAGCGTGGCGATCCTGGGCCTGGTCCCCATGCTGCTCTCCACGGGTGTGGGCGCAGAAACCCAACGCCCCCTGGCGACGGTGGTGGTCGGCGGGCTGATCACCGCCACCCTGCTCACACTGGTGCTGTTGCCGGTGCTCTACGACTGGATGGAGCAGCGGCGCGTGAAGGCGGGAAGCGATAAGACATGATTCGACAAGCCGTTCCTATCCACGGCAAGTAATGCCCCCTTCGGCATGCGGAGAATGCGCTGCCCGGTCGCCCCGGGCAGCCATTCACTACTGACGGTTCCGCCATGTCGATCTCAAAGGGGCTCACGGCTCCGCTGCTTTCTGCCGCCATCCTGGCGGCGTCGGGCTTGCGCGCATCCGCGCCGCCCAGCCCTGCGGATAACTTCCACGCAGCATCGGACCAGGCCATGGCCGTGATGATGAAAGGCATGGACGCGCCGCCTACCGGCGATGTCGACCACGATTTCGTGGCCATGATGGTGCCGCACCACCAGGGCGCCATCGATATGGCGATCGCCGAACTGAAGTACGGCCGCGACGAGCACCTGCGCCGTATCGCCCAGGAAATCATCGTGGATCAGCAGCAGGAGATCGCGGCCATGCGGCTGGCGCTCAACCAGCCATTGCCGCCCTCCGCGCCAGCCCCGACCACCGTCACCACCCGCCCGCCCACCGCCGGCGTCAAGGAATCGCCATGAAAGCGCGCGCTCTTATCGCCGTAGGGCTGGCCCTGCTACCCATCCTGTCGCTTGCCCAGCAAGCGCCCTGGGGCAAGCCCGACAAGCCCATTACCCACGCCGATCGTGTGTACGCGGCCGAGCAGTTTTCCAATACGGTATCGGTGACCGACCCGGTGGATAACAAGCTGCTGGGTGTGATCCGTCTGGGCGATCCCCAACCCATGAACTTCGCGCCGCTGTACAAAGGCCAGGTGCTCACCCACGGCATGGGCTTCTCGCCCGATGGCAAGACGCTGGCAATTGTATCCATCGGCTCCAACGGCGTGAGCTTCATCGATACCGCCACCAACACGGTCAAGCACACGACCTACGTGGGCCGCTCGCCCCACGAGGCGTTCTTCACGCCCGATGGCACAGCCGTATGGGTAACCGTACGCGGCGAGGATTACGTCGCCGTCATCGACGCGAAGACGTACGAAGAAGTGGCGCGGGTAAAGACACCTGCCGGCCCGGGCATGACCATCTTTTCCCCGGATGGGAAGTACGCGTACATCTGCTCGTCGTTCAATCCGGCCACCGTCGTGATCGATGTCGGCACGCGCGAGCAAGTGGGCGAGGTGAAACAGCCAAGCCCGTTCTGCCCGAACATCGCCGTCACGCCGGATGGCAAGCAGGTGTGGTTCACCCTGAAGGACACCGGCAAGCTGGTGGCCTTTTCGGCGCTGCCGCCCTTTCCCGTGTTGAAGACCATGGACATGGGCCCGATCGCCAACCACGTGAACTTCGCGACGGTAAAGGGCGTGCCGTACGCCTATGTCACGGTCGGCGGCTTGAGCCAGGTGAAGGTGCTTCGCGTCAGTGACTATTCGGTCGTCGCCACCATCCCGGTGGGCGCGATGCCGCACGGTGTGTGGCCCTCGTCGGATGGGTCGCGCGTGTACGTGGGGCTCGAGAACGATGACAAGCTGGCCGTGATCGATACCGCTACGAACAAGGTGGTTGCCACTGTCCCCATCGGCCAGGCACCGCAGGCGCTCGCCTTCGTCTCCAACGCGGCCGCCTCGCCACAGGCCGACAAGTCGCTCGCGCAACTAGGCATCGCGGGTAACACGTACTCGCTGACACTGAACGACGCCAGCGGCGAACGCACGCATGTCACCCTGTTCGACCAGGGCCTGGTGCAGGTGCTGCAAGCCGCGGTGACCGGCCTTGAGCCGAAGAAGGCTTACTTCATCGCGCTGGCCGATTCGCCCACCGGCAGCAACCTGCAACCGCTCGCCCGCTTCATGACCAACCCGGCCGGCGCCGCCATCGTGAATGCGTCTGGGCCGATCCGGCAGTTGGTGGACAAGCCGACATCCGGCGCACGGCGGTATCTGGTCATCACCGATGAGGCCACCGGCGCACCCGGCAAGGTGTTGCAGCGCCCGGCGTCATAACGCGACGGGCGCTGGCTCATTGGTCAGGCGGTAGCGGTGGCGTAATCCATATTGCGCAGGTCATCCAGCAGCAACGGGCCGACGGGGTGCCAGTTCAGCCGCTCACGCGTGAGCTTGCTCGAGGCACTCAGGTCGAGGCCCGCGAACATGCCGAGCCAGCCAAAGTGCGCCTGCGCTTCGTCCGGCGTGAGCGACTTCACGGGCAGGCCCAGACCCACACCGAGCACTTCAGCGATCTCGCGCACCGGTACACCTTCTTCGGCAACCGCGTTGTAGCGCGCGCCCGCTTCGGCGCGTTCCACCGCAAGGCGGTACAGCAACGCCACATCATCAACATGCGCCGCCGGCCAGCGATTGCCGCCGTCACCCAGGTAGCCGACGAGGCCCTTCTCGCGGGAGATCTCGATAAACGGCGTGATCAGGCCCTGCTTCTTCGTGTCGTGCACCTGCGGCAGGCGCACCACGGAAACGTTCACGCCGGCATCGAGCTGCACCTTGCCTTCCAACTCCGATGCGACGCGCGGATTGGGGTGCTCGAAGTTGGCAACGTCTTCCGTCGCAAGGGCGCCGTGGCTAGCCTGGCCCAACCCGGTACCGGATGTGATGAGTAGCGGGCGCTTTGAGCCCTTCAGAACCGAACCGAGCGCGGCAATGACGCGGCGGTCCTTTTCGCAGTTGGCCACGAAGTTCGAAAAGTCGTGATCGAAGGCGGTGTGGATGATCGCATCGGCCTTCGCGGCGCCAGCACGGATGCTATCCAGATCCTCGAGCGTGGCGCGATGAGCGTCCGCGCCGTTGGCTCGCAACCACGCCGCGCCGCTTTCGGAACGGGTCATGCCCAGCACCTGGTGCCCTGCGGCGAGCAGCTGCGGGACGATGCGCGAGCCGATGAAGCCCGTGGCGCCGGTAAGGAAGATACGCATGGGGTGTCTCCGGTGGGTTCGATGAAACCCAGTCTGGCCCCGCGTTCTTCCATGTTAAAGTAGTGACGTTATCATGGTATAGGAACCACCTGCCTCGCCATGCCCATCGATCTTGGCAACCACCTCGGCACCTTCCTCCGCGACCGGCGCGCCCGCCTGGATCCGGCCACGTTCGGCTTTGCCGCCGGCCGCCGGCGCACACCAGGCCTGCGCCGCGAGGAGGTCGCGCAGCGCGCCAACATCAGCCCTACCTGGTACACCTGGCTGGAGCAGGGCCGCGGCGGTGCGCCCTCGGCCGAGGTGCTTAACCGCCTTGCCACCGGCCTGATGCTGACCGAGCCTGAGCGCGAGCACATGTTCATCCTGGCGCTGGGGCACGCACCAGAGCCACGTTACAAACAGCCCGAAGGCATCACCCCGCGCCTGCAGCGTGTACTCGATGCCCTGCCCACCAGCCCGGCGATCCTGCGCACCGCGACATGGGATGTCGTGGCATGGAACGCTGCGGCTGCCGCCCTTCTGACGGATTACTCGAAGCTGCCGCGCGAAAAGCGGAACATCCTGCGCCTGATGTTTTCCGACCAGCGCGTGCGTGCCGCACAGGAGGACTGGCTGCGTGTAGCGCAGTTCGTCGTCGCCGCGTTCCGCGCCGATGCCGCGCGCGCGGGTGCCACGGCCGAGATCACGCAACTGGTCGAAGAGCTTTCACGCACCAGCCCGGAATTCGAGGCGCTTTGGCGTAACAACGACATCGCCAGCCACGGCGACGGCCTCAAGCGCCTGCATCACCCCGTGCTTGGCCCGATCGAACTGGAGTTCTCGACGTTTGCGGTGGAGGGCCGGCCCGACCTCACGCTCATGATCTACAACCCGAGCACGGCGGAAACCACCGAAGCCGTGCGCAAGCTGGTTGAGCGCCGGGGCGGCTAGGTCGGCCGCCGAGTGGCCGGATCACTCTTCCAGGGTGAACCCCACCTTCAGCGTGACCTGCCAGTGGGCCACCTTGCCATCCTCCACATAACCGCGGGTTTCCGTGACCTTGAACCAGCGGATATCCCGGATGGTTTTGGAAGCCCGTTCGATCGCGCAACGAACGGCCGCGTCGGTGCCTTCGGGGGACGAGCCGGTCAGCTCGACGGTCTTGTACACGTGGTCGGTCATGGCACCACCCTCTGTGGACGAGGCGTCAACGATCCGATAAGCGTTGTTGTAAGGACGTGAGGCCAGCCCCCGCCCGGGGGGGGGCTGGCGAAGCGCGCCGCACCGGTCCATGCTGCGCGGTGTTTACAGGGGGCGGGATCCATGGGCGAGGGACAACTCAGCAGCGCGGGCGGCGGCATGCCGCTGGGCCAGAGCGACACCCAGTTCCGCCTGTTGGTGGATGGCGTGGCCGACTACGCCATTTACATGATCAGCCCGGAAGGCCTGGTCGCGAGCTGGAACTCCGGCGCCCAGCGCATCAAAGGCTATGCCCCTGCGGAGATCATCGGCCACCACTACCGTGAGTTCTACACGGAGCAAGACCAGGCCAGCCACGAGCCGGAGAACAACCTGCGCCGCGCCGCGAACGAGGGCCGCGCCGAAGCCGAGGGCTGGCGAGTGCGCAAGGACGGCACCCGCTTCTGGGCACACGTGATCATCGACCGCATCCTCGATGACGAGGGCCACTTGCTGGGTTTCGCCAAGGTGACCCGCGACGTCACCGAGCAGCGCCTTGCCGCGCAGCAACTGGAAGAAGCGCGCGAGGCCTTGTTCCAGTCGCAGAAGATGGAAGCCATCGGCCAGCTCACCGGCGGCATGGCGCACGACTTCAATAACCTGCTCATGGCTATCCAGAGCGCGCTCGACCTGTTGGGCCGCCACGTACCCGCCGACGAACACGTACAGAACCTGATCGGCGTGGCGCAGGCCGGCGTCAATCGCGGCAAGAACCTCTCCCAGCGCATGCTCGCTTTCGCGCGCAAGCAGGAACTGCAACCGCGCGCCGTCGATGTCGTCGAACTGGTCCACGGCATGTCCGAGCTGATCGACAGCACGCTGGGTGCGCGTTTCAAGCTGGCCACCCGTTTTGCCTACCGCCTGGATCGCGTCATGGTCGATCCGCACCAGCTGGAACTGGCCCTGCTCAACCTGGTCGTCAATGCACGTGACGCCTATGGCGACGAAGGCGGCCGGATCTCGATCGAAGCGGACATGAGCGAAGCGCCGCACGGCGATGTACCGGGCCTGGCCGAGGGCAGCTACCTGCGGCTGGCGGTGATCGACCAGGGTCCCGGCATGGACGAACGCACCCTGTCCCGTGCCGCGGATCCGTTCTTCACCACCAAGGGCGTGGGCAAGGGCACCGGGCTGGGGCTTTCCATGGTCCACGGCCTCGCGGCGCAATCAAGGGGCCGGCTGGTCCTGCGTAGCCAGGTAAGCGTGGGGACGCGCGCGGACATCTGGCTGCCCGTCGTGACCGCCAGCGATGCCAGGATGGCAGCCGCAGCCGCTCCGCCCACCGCGATGGCCGCGACGAAGGCCGCAGAGACCCTGCGGATCCTCGCCGTCGATGACGACGTGCTTGTGCTCTCGACGCTGAAAGCGTTGCTTGAGGACATGGGTCACGTGGTCACCGCCGCATCCTCGGGTGAACGGGCGATCGAGCTGCTGCGTGGTGAGGAACGCTTCGACCTGTTGCTTACCGACTATGCGATGCCACACCTGACCGGCGGCGATGTCGCCCTCGCCGCACTGACTACCCGTCCGGGCCTGCCCATCGTGCTGGCAACGGGCTATGCCGACATGGCCAACGAAGCCTTCCCCGGCATGCAGCGCCTGGGCAAGCCGTTCGACCGCGATAACCTGGCGCGTGCGATCGCCCGAGCCATGGCGTAAGCCGCCCATGCAGGCGGCGCGTCGGGGTTGGGGCGCATACTAGGCGCCCGGAATACCCAAACGCTGGCGGCAGGTGGCGCGGACAATGTCCCTACAACAGGCTGACTGGCGCGTCGCACTGGATGAACCTGGCCCGCGTTACCTGCAGATCGTGCGGTTCATGGAGAACGCCATCGCCGATGGCCGGTTGCGCGCGGGGGACCGGTTGCCGCCGCAGCGCGAGCTGGCCCGCGCACTGGGTGTCGATCTCACCACCGTGACCCGCGCTTATGCCGAAGCACGCGAGCGCAACCTGCTGCACGCGCGTGGCGCCATGGGTTCGTTCGTTTCCGCGCCACGCTTCGATACCGTGCAGCGGCTCGACCTGGACATGAACCTCCCGCCCCCGCCGCTTGGCGTCGACCTGGGCGACCTGCTGCGGCGGGGCTTCGAGCAGGTGCTTACGCATAGCGAAACGCACGCGCTGATGAGCTACCACCCCGGTGGGGGCACCCCGGCCGATCGCCGGGCCGGTGCGGCCTGGTTGGCCGGCCCGCTGGGTAAGGTCGATCCGGAACGGGTCGTGATCTCGCCAGGCGCGCAGGTGGCGCTCTCCGCGCTGCTGCTCACGCTGACTGCACCCGGTGAAAGCATCGCCTGTGAACCGCTGATCTATCCGGGTTTCCTGAGCGCGGCCGGGCAGCTTGGTCGACACATCCTTCCCCTGGCGGCGGATGCCGAGGGCATGTTGCCCGAGGCGCTCGGGCAAGCCGCCCAGCAAGGCGTGCGCGTGGCTTATCTCAATCCGACGCTGCGCAACCCCATAGCGACCACCATGGGCACCACGCGCCGTGATGCCCTGGCGAGCGTAGCGACCCGGCATGGGTTGGTCTTCGTGGAGGATGATCCCTACTGGCCGCTGGCCACCCAGGCGCCCGCGCCACTGGCCGCACGCGTCGCCGGGCACACGTACTACGTCGCCACGCTTTCCAAGTCGCTCACGCCGGGGCTGCGCACGGCATACGTCGTGGTTCCGGACGGCGAAGCGCGTGCGTCGTTCCTCCACAGCCTGAGTGCGCTGGCGCTGATGTCCACGCCGGTGATGACATCGCTGGCCACGCAATGGATCCAGGATGGCACGGCCGCCCATATCGTCGATGGCGTACGCGCCGAAGCCGATGAGCGCCGTCGTATGGCGGTGAACACCCTGCGGCTTGATCCCTTTACGCGAGGCGAAGGCATTCACCTGTGGGTGCCGCTTCCCCCGCATTGGACCGCGCAAGCCCTGGCCAGCGCCGCCCGGGCGGAAGGCCTGGCCGTCACGCCATCGCAAGCCTTCTCCGCCACCACGCCGACGACGGAAGCCATACGCATATCCCTGGGCGGCATGCGTGAACGCTCGCAGCTGAAGCACGGCCTGGAACGCCTGGCCTGGCTACTGAACGAACCCGCCAACCACGACGACCCCAACCTGTAGGAGCGCGCTTGCGCGCGATGGGTGCTCGCGGGAATCGTGGATCGCGCGCAAGCGCGCTCCTACAAGGGCCGCAGATCGTCAGGGGATCACGGTGTCAGCACGATCTTGCCGACGCTTTCGTTGCTTTCCATGCGCTCATGCGCCGCGGCGGCCTGCGCCAGCGGGAACACGCTATCCACCACCGGATGCATTTCGCCATTCGCGAAGTGGTCCAGCCACGTGTCGCGGAAGCGCTTGGTCATCGCCTGCTTCTCTGGCTGCGAGCGGGTTTTCATCACCGTGCCGAAGATGTGCAGGTGGCGGTAGAGCAATCGCTGCAGGTCAAGCGCGGGCATCTCGCTGCCGCCCAGCAATCCGACCTGCACCAGGCGGCCACCAAAATCGAGCGACGCCAGGTTGCGCTCGAAATACGGCGCGCCAATGAAATCGACGATGAGGTCAACGCCATCCCCGTTGGTCGCCTCCTGGATCGCCTGCGCGAAGTCCGTCGTCGTGTAATCAATACCGACATCCGCACCCAGCTCACGCACGCGCTCGAGCTTCGCGCCTTTCGCCGTGGCGAACACACGTGCACCGCAAGCCTTGGCCAGCTGCACCGCCGCCGAGCCGACGCCACTGGCCGCGGCGTGGATCAACACACTTTCACCCGCAACCAGGCGGCCAAGATGTACGAGGGCTTCATGCGCCGTGACGAATACTTCGGGTATGGCGGCGGCCTGCACATAATCGACCCCGCCAGGGATCGCCATGGCCATGCGGTAGTCGATGCGCGCGAACTCGGCATACGCGCCGCCGCCGACGATACCCATGACCCGGTCGCCGAGCCGCCACTGCCGCACCTCGCTGCCCATCGCCACCACCTCGCCCGCGATCTCCAGGCCCATGAGGGTGGAATCGCCGAAATCCGAGCGGCCGTAGTAGCCCTCGCGGTGGAGTACATCCGCGCGGTTCACGCCGGCGGCGCGTACCCGTACCAGCAAGTCATGCGGCCGTACGGCCGGTTCGGGCAGATCTGCCAGATGCAGGACCGAGGCGGCTCCAAAATCGCTGAAATCGATGGCTCGCATGCGCGTCGTCACAAAGGTGAAAGCGCATAGCATGCGCCTTTCCGTGCATGCGTGTCGTCACGTTCGATCCGGTCGAACGTTCCCACCCGGCGCATGGAACGACAATCCGCAGGCCGCGGCGCATCGTATCTCCATCCTCAAATCCACCCGGAGTTACGCCATGTCCCGCCTTGCCAACAAAGTTGCCATTGTCACCGGTGCCAGTTCCGGTATCGGCCGTGCCACGGCCAAGCTGTTTGCCGCGGAGGGCGCCCGCGTCGTCGTCGGTGCCCGCCGTGAGGCCGAGCTGCAGTCGCTCGTCGCTGAAATCGAAGCGGCCGGTGGCCACGCCGTGGCCCTCGCTGGCGATGTCCGCGAGGAGGCCTACGCGAAGGCGCTGGTTGACCTTGCCGTGGCCCGCTACGGCCGTCTTGATATCGCGTTCAACAACGCCGGTACGCTCGGCCAGACCGGCCCGTCCACCGATGTCAGCGAAGAGGGCTGGAACCAGGCGATCGATATCAACCTGACCGGCTCGTTCCTTGGCGCCAAACACCAGATCGCGCAGATGCTGAAGAACGGTGGCGGCTCAGTGATCTTCACGTCCACCTTCGTCGGCTACTCCTTCGCCTTCCCCGGCACCGCCGCGTATGCGGCGAGCAAAGCCGGCGTAGTCGGCCTGACCCAGGCGCTCGCTGCCGAGTACGGCCCGAACAACATCCGCGTGAACGCGGTGCTGCCGGGCGCGGTGGAAACCGACATGTACCTGGAAATGAACAACACGCCGGAATCGCAGGAGTACATGTACCGCCTGCACGCGCTACGCCGCGTGGCCGCCCCGGATGAGCTGGCCAAGGCCGCGCTGTTCCTGGCCTCGGACGATTCATCGTTCGTGACCGGCACCGCGTCGCTGGTCGATGGCGGCGCATCGATCAGCCGTAGCTGATCCAACACCCCGTGACCTTCGCCACGGGATCGTTCAGGAGGGCGCGCTACAATGCGCCCTCCTCTCGTTCTACCTAGGTGTGCGTCCGATGCGCCAGTAATGCCCGCCGTCCTTTGACGGCCAGCCCTCCTCCCGCCCCGTATTCCGCGGGGAGTGCACGGCATGCCTGGTGATATCCATGACGCGATCCCTCCTGACGCTCGACGGCGTCTCGTTTGTCCTGCCGGATGGCCGGACCCTCTTCCACGACCTGCATGAAACGCTCGACGCGCGGCCGACCGGCCTCGTTGGCGGCAATGGCGTGGGTAAATCGGTGCTTGCACGGGTGTGCGCTGGGCAGCTCCCGCCCGGTTCAGGCCGCTGCGAACGCGGTGTATCCGTGCACTACCTGGCGCAGCAGGCCGATGTCGGCGGTGGCACGGTGGCGTCGCTTGCTGGCCTCGACCGGATTCTCGCCAGCCTTGACCGTATTGAAAGCGGAGGCGTCGAACAGACCGACTTCGATGCCGTGGGTGATGCGTGGGACATGCGCTCCCGGCTGGCAGAGGCGCTCGACGACGCCAACCTCGGCAACCTCGATGCCCATACGCCCACGGCGCAACTCAGCGGTGGTGAAGCCATGCGCGTCGCATTACTCGGCGCGAGGCTCTCCGGCGCGGGCTACCTGATTCTCGATGAACCCACCAACCATCTCGACGGCCCGAACCGCACCGCGCTCATGGCATGGCTCGCCTCCTGGCAAGGCGGCCTGTTGGTGATCAGCCATGATCGCGCGCTGCTCGGGACGATGGAGCGCACGCTGGAGCTTTCGCCGGCAGGCCTGCGCTCGTTCGGTGGTGGCTATCACTTCTACGCTGACCAGATCGCGCGCGAGCGCGAAGCAGCATGTCGCGAACTTGCCAATGCACGAGCCGAACGACGGCGCGGTGAAGAAGCCCTGCGCGAGCAGGCCGAACGGCAAGCGCGGCGTAGCGCACGCGGTGATCGCGAAGGAAAGACAGCAAACTTCGCGCCCATCCTCCTCGGGCGGCGCAAGGAAAAGAGCGAGGCGACCACGGCCCGCTTACGCGGGCAGGCCGAAGAGACGCGCGAGCGCGTGGGGCAACGTGTTGCCTCGGCCGTCGCGGCCGGCGGGCGCGGCGCGGACGTTGTTCTACGGGCGCCCGGCGCATCGACAGCTCAGGGTCGCGTCGCACGCCTTGCCGATGTGGTGTTGCCATGGGGACCACCTCATCTACGGCAGATCGATGTCACGATCAGCGGCGCACAACGCATTGGCATCGTGGGCCCCAATGGCAGCGGCAAGTCCACACTCCTGAAAGTCCTGGCAGGTGAGATCGCACCCGCCTCCGGCACGGCGGATGTGTTCGTACCGTTTGCGCGACTGGACCAACGCCTGACGCAGCTCGATCCAGAACGAAACGTACTTTCCCAACTCATGGATGCGGCGCCAGGAATTCCGGAAGGCGAACTGCGGTCAAGGCTCGCCCTGCTCGGCCTCGATACCGCCACCATCACCACACCGGCATCCCGGCTAAGCGGCGGTGAACGCCTGAAGTCTGCGCTCGCCCTGGCGCTTCTCGCCACGCCACCCGCGCAACTGTTGTTGCTGGATGAGCCGACGAACCACTTGGACCTCGCCTCGACGACGGCTGTTGAGGCCATGCTGCGAGAATATTCTGGCGCCTTGCTAATCATCTCGCATGACGTTCACTTCCTAAACGCAGTCAACCTCTCACTGAGCCTGGAAGCCTCTCCCAGGGGATGGCGCATGGACGCCTGGCGGGGGTAGCGCCTACACAATGCGTCGCCATTCCCTGACTTGCCCATCTAGCCCACGATAGGCAAGATATCCCCACGACGTTCCCCTTGTGCGCGCAGCATTGCGATCGTGCTTGGGGCGGAAACACCGGCTTCGGCCGGTGTTTTTTTATCTGCCTTCTGCCGGCAATCAGTCATCCCAAACGGGAGCGAGACCTTCCGGATTCACCTCACGCCCGTTGCGTTCGAGCATCGCGATGGCCGCCATGTCCTCGTGCGAGAGTTCGAGATCCTGGGCCAGCAGGTTGCTGGCGAGGTTTTCCCTGCGGGTCGAGGATGGAATTACTGCGAAGCCGCGCTGGAGTGCCCATGCCAGTGCAACCTGCGCCACGGTAGCCTCGTGCTTGCGCGCGATGGTCTCCAGTACCGGCTCTTTCAGCACCTTGCCATATGCCAGTGTCATGTAGGAGGTGACGGCAATACCGCGCGATTCGAGGAAGGCCACAAGCTTCCGGTTCTGCAGGTAGGGGCTTAGCTCGATCTGGTTGGTCGCCAGTTCACCCTCACCCACCACCCCGATGGCACGGCGGGTCTGGTCGATGTTGAAGTTGCTGATGCCGATGGCGCAAGTCAGGCCGGCTGATTTGGCCTTAGCCAAGGCTTCGATCGTTTGTTCCAGGGGCACCGCGTGGCCAGGCGCTGGCCAATGGATCAGCGTCAGGTCCACCCGGTCCGTGCCCAGCCTGGCCAGGCTTTCTTCCAGGCTCACCGCCAGCTTGTCAGGGGCGTGGTTATCGATCCAGATCTTGGTGGTGAGGTAGAGCTGATCGCGCGGTACGCCGGACGCGGCGATGGCCTCGCCGATCTCGGCTTCGTTGCCATAGATCTGTGCGGTATCGATCGCACGATAACCGAGCTCCAGGCCCGTGGTGACGCTATCGATGACGGATTGGCCAGTGAGCCGGAAGGTGCCCAGGCCGAAGCGGGGAAGTGCCATGCGCGGTTGCCTCATAGGGTTGCGATGGGCGCATTCTCCGGGGCTTACCTTTGACAAAAAAGCCGCGTATAAGCGAATCACACTTACCGCGAACGCAACGATGAACATCACGCTCGACGAGATCCAGAACTTCATCGCCGTGGTCGATACCGGCTCGATCACCAGCGCCGCCCAACAACTCGACCAGACCGTGTCGGCCGCCAGCCGCACGCTGGGGCGGCTGGAACAGAAGCTGCAGACCACGTTGATCCGCCGCACGACGAGGCGCATTGAGCTGACCGACGAAGGCGAAGCGTTCCTCGAGCGCGCCCGGGATATCGTCGCGGCGGTAGAGGGTGCCGAGGAAGCCATGGCGACACGGCGTGCGCGGCCAGCGGGTCGCCTGCGCGTCGATGCGGCCACACCGTTCATGCTGCACGTGGTGGCACCGCTTGTGGCGGGTTACCGCGAGCGCTTCCCCGATGTGGAGCTGGAGCTGCATACCAGCGAGGGTTACATCGATCTGCTCGAACGCCGTACGGATGTGGCGCTGCGCATCGGCCGCCTGAAGGATTCGACGCTGCACGCCAAGCCGATCGGCAGTAGCCGGATACGTTTGTTCGCCAGCCCGGCGTATCTGGAGAAGCACGGCACGCCACGCAAGGTCGCCGACCTGGCTTCGCATGCCCTACTGGGTTTCACCGAGCCGGATTCACTCAACGACTGGCCGCTGCTCGATACGCAGCGCCAGCCCGTGCACATCAAGCCCACGATTTCATCGTCCAGCGGCGAGACATTGCGTCATCTGGCCTTGGGCGGTAACGGCATCGTCTGCCTTTCCGATTTCATGACCTGGGAAGACCGCGAGGCGGGCCGCTTGGTGGAGGTGCTGGCGAAGCAAAACATCGAGCATCGCCAGCCGATCAATGCGGTGTACTACCGCAACACCGCGATTTCCGCGCGCATCGCATCGTTCGTGAATTACCTTGCCGATGCGATAGGCGAAAACGGCTTCGATCGCTGAACAAACGATTGATAAGTGCATAAGCGTGACCGCGGTCGCACTTCATCGCGTACATGTTGGCCCCAACCGTCACATGAACATGGCACCTTGTCCGGGCTCGCGAACAGGGGACTCCGCGTCCATTTGGGGAACAGCACCATGTTCAAACGCCATGCGCGCGCATTTTGCGCCGTCGTCGTCTTTGTGCTCGCCGGTGCGGCACATGCCTCCGAGTCATCGTGCCCGCAGTTGTTCCAGGGGTCGCAGGCACCCGACCTGATCGATACATCACTTGCCGAGCGCACCACCACGCTTTGCTTCAACGCGTACTCGCTCATTGCATCCGGCGTCACCAAGGGCCCGCTGTGGTCCGCCGAACACCTCACCGCGCAGCAGATCGACGATGCGCAGAACACGCCGCGCAAGGATGCGTTCCACGCGGAAACCGGGATACCGGAAGAGGATCGCTCCGAACTCGCCGATTACAAAGGCAGCGGCTACGACCGTGGCCACATGACACCCAGTGGTGATGAACCCAATGCGACGGCGCAGCGCGAGAGCTTTTCGCTGGCGAACATGGTGCCGCAGAACCACACACTGAACACCGGCAAGTGGGAGCGGATCGAGACCAGCCTGCGCAACATGGTGCTGGATGATGGTGAGATTTACGTTGTGACAGGGCCGGGATTTGACGGCGCCACGCCGGATACCATCGGCGACGACGCCGTCGTGGTGCCGAATTACACGTGGAAGGCGATCTACGATCCCGCGGCCGGTGGTGCAGCGGCGTGGCGTTGTACGAATGTGGATACACCTGTGTGCACGGTGGTGTCGATCGAGGACATCACGGACGAGACCGGCGTGGATCCATTCCCGGCACTAAGCGCCAGCATCAAGGCAAATCCAATTTCGTTGCCATTACCTAATTGAACCGTTTCGTGAGGGTGGGTGCGTGCACCCCACCCTCATTTTTCTGCCTTCGTATCGAAGACCGCCATCGTTTCAGCTTTATCTAGGACCGACTCTAATTCTTTGACGGACAGGCCCTCTGCATGAACAACCGTTCCATCCGTTAGAGTCACAATGACCTTCCGGCTCGCCTTCGATCGAATCCACGCGACAGTAACCGCCGCAATTGAGGCCCAAGGAACGGCTCCGGACGCCGCGTACAATATCTCACTCGCCGCGCTCGCCATCGGAGCGGCGGAAAACGTGAGAATCTCGTCATGGCGAATTGCCTCTGCATCGAGCATCGAACGAAATTGCTCTCGGCTAGACCGAAACAAGATTAATCTGATCACTCCTTTACCCCCTCGCAAGAATCTCCTGTGCTCATTGCCTAGATTGACTCCGAAGCGACTCCACTGCGGCTACAAGCGCGTCAGCGCTCGGCGCCCGCGCTCCCCATTCCTTCCAGAAATCGCGAGTTGCGCTATCCGGAGCTACCTGCGGCACATCAAGCTTAATCCTTGTAGGCAGAAGAACCGCGTCGCCCAGTAGAAGCGCCTCGCCCGTATCCAGGAGCGGCAGGAAACTCGTCAGACCAGCGAGAGAGTCGGGCATCAGCCGCTTAATTACTGCCTGATCTGTGTCATTCGTTAGTCTCAATGATAGGAAATTATTGCATTGACTAAGTATCGTCCTGCTCACGTCCGACGGCCTCTGGCTAACCACGAGCAGTGAGAATCCGTACTTTCTCCCTTCCTTCGCTATTCGCTCGAATACCTGCAATGCCTGCCGTTGAACCACATCCGCATCGTCTCTAGTCGGCAAGTATAGGTGCGCCTCATCGCATAAGAGGGTTACTGGCGTCCTCGCCGAGGGCTGCATCCAAAATTGAATGTCGTACAGCAGCCTTGCGAAGGTGCCGGTAACAACCGGAAGGACATCCGACGGGACCTCAGAGAAGTCAATAACCTTTATACCGCGCGGCTCGCTCGTGAGAAGCATCTTCGCAACGTCTGACAGCCACTCGTACTCGTTCACTCGACCCGGCGGAGCAAACATAAATCCGTACCGGCGATCCTCAAGCTTTGCTTCTAGTCGAGATATGAATCGAGTCAGTTTGTCTTCCCACTCACCCTTAACAGGCTGATTCGTCTTGCCAACTCCCTTTTCCGTATTGTCCTTAGTGAGCAAGGCGACAAGCTCCCTAATGTCGTACGGGATAGGAGAGTCGACCGTAAACGTTCGAAGGACATCCTCTCTCTTCTCCTTTGCAAGGGTGTCGCCTTTCAGCTTCCTCACATGGCTTGTAAATCGAGATGCTTGATTCGGTGCATTCTGGTCACTTCGATCTAGAATCATTGAAAGCATCTCATCCCGATTCAGCAACCAGTAGGGTAGAAAGATCACATCGTCGGCGTCTTTTCCAATATCGCCAGGTCCAGCAATGCGAAATCTCCGGGCGATAGGCTTATCAGAATGCGCAAGCGGCGTGTACTCCCCATGCATATCTAGCACTACGATATTCGGATATTTCAGTCTCGCCGCCTTCTCGAGAATTAACGCGACCGCCCAGCTTTTTCCAGACCCGGTACTACCTAATATTGCGGCGTGTCGCTGGAAAAACTTATCCCCATTGATGATTGCATCGGCGGTTGCATCAATGACAAATCGCCCAATCTTCAGCCGCTCTTCTGGCTCGAAGCCCTCACCCAAGATCCCCATGAATCTCTGAAGATTGGCTGCATCAATTATGAAGCAGTCTCTGTCAATCTGTGGAAAGCTATCCGCCCCCCTCTTGAATGTGTTTGCATTCGTCCCGTCAACGGAACGATATATCCCGATCAACGCGGCTTGAATTGCATCCACCGTCACCAAATCCAGACTCGGGTCCTCGGAGTCGTCCGATGGAGACGCCAGGCCCTCTCGAAGAGAGCGTGTTACGCGTTCGGTGATCGCTATTAGAAGCTCGGACTCTGTTGCACCTCTGATTGCGATGAGCTGGCCAATTCCGACCCGCGTCAGAAGATCTGAGTTACTAACGGATATCGAGACACGGCTCGTGTCTACTGCATCAACAACGCCAACCTTGCTCTCGTCGGCAAATTGGAGCGCAACCTCTTTCATGGCTCAAGGACCTCGGTTATGAATGACTTTAGGCTCCACAGATCGACACCTTCTAAGAAAGCGATCTCTCCGTCACGAATGATTTCGGTTCCGTCAATTCCATCCACTCGCGCCGCACTTAGCGCAGTAACTCGCCTGCAATTGATCGCGAGCGTGCGCGCGTTCTCTGACAGTGTTTGAGTGAGCATGATCGACGGGATGCCTGCCTCGATGCGAGGCCGCAAATGAGTCTCCAAGTGATCGTCGTTAAAGCCTTACCCAATAATAAGAAACCGGGCCGCACGATCGATTGCAGTGTTAGCTCTATCACGGTGCTTATCGAACGGGCTCTCGTAGCCATTTCTAAATTTATTGAGGCCTGGAGTGATAATTAGGCGCGGCGCGTCGACCGCTATACTGACTCGACGTGGTTCGCCAGCAATCTGATACCAGTCGAGACTTCCATGGGGCTTGAACAGCGTAATTCGCTGTTTGTAGACGAGAACTGGAATCTTCGAGCGCAGAACGAGCTCGCGGCATAGCCCCATTCTGCTTTCACGCTCATCGAGGCGGCCGACAATCGAGCCAGCGAACATGGTATCTACGCCTACGCCCGCGTACTCGGTCGCGTACTCAATCAGCCGATCGTAGTTTGTCGTAACAACGGGAATTCCCGTCGCCGGCTTTACGAGATGCCCGAGTAGCCGAGTAAACGCTAGCTCTCGGCCCTCTGCCACGACCTGCTGCAACACTCTAGCCTCTGCCTCAGCGATGTACGCTGCTGTAAGGCGCACTATGTGAGCTTCAAGTGTTGCCGTGGGAGGACTTTTCAGCAGCGCTGCTTCTAACCCGAGGTCCTTGAGGAGGGGCGCGATATTATCCCAAGCTACTCGATCTTCGGCATCCAGATCTTTGCCGATGTGAGCACTAAGAAACGACGCAAGCGCCCCCATGCTTGGCAATCCCTCGGCACACGACAAGCCCGACCCGATGACGACCATTAACCCATCGCCAAGCGACTGCTGAAGGTGTTTCTTGATGTCGTGAAGATCCGGCATCCACATCCCTGCATGCGCCCCATTCGCCTCGATGCTAAATCAGAACTTGATATTAAGGCGCGCGTTCCGGTGGGTTGGAATCGATGACCTGGAGTTTGGGCCCGGTAGTGGAGGGCAGGATGCGCTCGTCGGTGGCGAGCAGCACATCGCCGGGCTTCAGCTCGGGCAGGATCTTTTCCATGAACTCACGCGGTGCCGCGACACGGTCGGCAAGCGCCTCATCCACCACCTTGCCGGCTTCGTCACCGTGGCCGGGAATGCCGATGGTGATCCAGTTGGGCATGCGCAGGCCTTCGCGGGTGGCCGAGTTGGCCATGTAACCCTGCGAGACGATATAGGCATGCGTGCCGACAAGCGGGTTGCTCACCTCGACTTTCGCGCGGCCGATCTCGATGCCGTTGCGCAGCACGATCACGCGCTGGTCGGGCACGCTGAGCACCATGGAGATCGGACCGGTGGGTGATGCTTCCGGGTTCCAGCTGTACATCGAGCCGTTCATCAACGGCGCGACGGTCAGATCCTTGCCATTGCGCGGATCGATGGGAATCACCGCGCTGGGGTGAACCACGGTGACCGGTGCCGTGCCTTCTTCGGCCACGACCACGGTCATGCCCATGTTGGTGGCTTCGAACAACAGCTTCGCGAACTCGGTGGGCATGTGCACGCAACCGTGCGATTCCGGATAGCCGGGCAAGCCGCCCGCGTGCAGGGCCACGCCATCCCAGGTCAGGCGCTGCTGGTAGGGCATGGGCGCAGCGTTGTACACGTTGGACTTGTGGTCCTTGTCCTTCTGCAGGATCGTGAACACACCGGTCGGCGTCTCATGGCCTTTCTTACCCGTGCTCACCGTGGTCACGCCAACAAGGATGCCGTTGCGATAGGCGTAAGCCTTCTGCTCGGTGAGGCTCACGATCACCGCCATCGGGCCCGGCGCCATGGGCGCGCCACCCCATATCCACTCACCCGGCTTCAGTGCCGAGGGTGGCGTATCAGCGGGGCTGGATTGCTTCGCACCCCACGAGGGCACGGCAGCACTGGCGGTGGTGGCCATGGCCAGGAACAAAGCCAGGCTGGCGAGCAGGCGGGTCATGCGGAAACTCCCTGGGTGCTTTGGGCGTCGAGGTTACCTTCATCGGCCGGCGGATGGCTTTCAGCCAAAGGTATGGTGCGCCGGTGGCCCGCCTCGCCGGTAAGGATGCTGAGCATGGCTTGCCGTGCACCCGGGGCGCGGCCCAGCGGCCCGAACACGGCATCGCGGCACCATCCGAGGGCGGTGTAGTCGGACTGGAACAGGGGCGTGAGCCAGCGGCTCATGCGCTGGTAGATGCGCACGTGGGCATGTCTCTCGCGGCGGTAGGCCTTGAGTGCCTTGCTGAGCGATGCATGCGCCGCCAGTGCG
This sequence comes from Luteibacter aegosomatissinici, assembly GCF_023078495.1. Lineage (NCBI taxonomy): Bacteria > Pseudomonadati > Pseudomonadota > Gammaproteobacteria > Lysobacterales > Rhodanobacteraceae > Luteibacter > Luteibacter aegosomatissinici. Next base: position 4,804,903 of record NZ_CP095742.1, read on the forward strand.
TCGGCGAGCGCGGCCGCATCGAGCAACGCCATGTTCACGCCCTGGCCCAACTGCGGGCTCATGGCATGGGCGGCGTCGCCGATCACGACCAGGCGCTCATGGTGTGGCGCCTTCAGCAGCACATCGCGATAGCGGGCGCGGTTGAGCTGGTCAGCACGTTGCAGGTGTGCCAGATGCGGTGAGATCTCCGGCCAGATGCCATGGACGGTTTCCTTCATCGCCGCGACGGCCGCGTCGTCGAACGCCTCAACGGCCGTGCCCGGCAGGCTCCAGTAGAACGTGACCCATTGGCCGTCATGGCCAGGGCGCGTGCCCGCCGGCAGCATGCCGATCATGGCGCGCGTGCCGGCGTAACGCTGCAACAGGGTATGCGGCGAGGGCCAGTCGTCGATGCGCAGCAGGCACCACACCGCGCCCCACGGATACAGGGCGGCGCGACGAACGTTGCCCGTGCAGTGCGGCCGCAGCGCGGAGTGGGCGCCATCGGCGGCCACCACCAGGTCGAACGGGCCATGTTCGGTGCCGGCATCGTCCCTGAGCGTGTGCGTCGCGGGGTCGTAGCTTTCGATACGCACGCCGGTGCGCACGCTCGCCGCTTCCGCATGTGCGCCACGCAGCAACTCGAATAGCGCGCCGCGTGTCATGCCCAGGCCGAAACACCCTTCGCGCCGGTCACGGTAGCGCATGGCCATGACCGCACGGCCTCGCGGCGTGCAGCCGTGCAGCTCATCGATACGCTGGCCCAGCGCCTGGGCCTTGTCCGCCAGCCCCAGCCGGCACAACACGGCCAGCCCGGTCGGCTGTAGGAGGAAACCCGCGCCTACCGGCCCCAGCGACGGGCTCTTCTCGAAAACGGTAACCTCATGCCCTTGCCCGGCGAGCAGGATGGCACTGGCCTGCCCCGCCGTTCCGTAGCCCACGATCGCGATCTTCATGGTTCCTCCGTGTCGTGCCGAGCATAGCAAGGCGGTTTGTCGAAAACGCCACGGCCCGTTCGACGAAGGAGGAGAGCCCACGTTCGTAGCGAGGAACTGCCCGTGACGCTGAAGCTGTACGCCCACCCCTTCTCGTCGTACTGCCAGAAGGCGCTGGTTGCCCTGTACGAAAACGGCACGGCGTTCGACTGGAAGATGCTTTCGCCGGATCACCCGGAGATTTACGCGGAGTTCGCCGATCTTTGGCCGCTCAAGCGGTTTCCGGTGCTGGTGGATGGCAAGCGGGTGGTGACCGAGGCCAGCACCATCATCGAGTACCTGCAGCTCTATCATCCCGGCCCGGCGCCCATGCTGCCGGCCGATCCGAAGGCGGCCCTCGATGTGCGCAGCCTGGACCGGTTCTTCGACAACTACATTTCCACGCCCCTGCAGGCCGTCGTCGGCAACGCGCTGCGCCCGGGCCATGAGCACGATGCCTATGGGGTGAAGCAATCGACCTGCATGCTCGATGTCGCCTACGCCTGGCTGGACCATTACATGGAGGCCCGCACCTGGGCCGTGGGCGAGGCCTTCAGCCTGGCCGACTGCGGTGCCGCACCTTCGCTGTTCTACGCCGACTGGACGCACCCGATCGATCCCGCGTTCGCCCACGTGCATGCGTACCGCCGGCGCCTCCTTGCACGCCCTTCGTTCGCCCGGGCCGTGGACGAGGCCCGCCCTTATCGCGCGCTATTCCCCCTTGGCGCGCCCGACCGCGACTAACAGGAGTACCCCATGAGTGCACAACCCCTGATTCCTGCCGCCGAACTGGCCGCGCGCAGCCCCATGCGCATGCCGAATGAAAGCGCGGCTTATCGTGCCGCACGCACGGCCCTGCTTGCCGAAGAAATCGAGCTTCGCCGGCAAATCGAGCGCGTGGCGGAGCAGCGCCGCGCGCTGCCGCCGGGCGGCGAAGTCATTGGCGACTACCAGTTCATCGGAGCGGACGGCCCGGTCGATTTCGCGGGGCTGTTCGGCGACAAGCAGACCCTGGTGACCTACAGCTGGATGTTTGGCCCACAGCGCGAAAAGCCCTGCCCCATGTGTACCTCGCTGCTGTCGTCATGGGATGGCGAGGCGCGCGATGTCGAACAGAACGTGGCGCTGGTGGTGATTTCGCGCTCGCCGCTGGAGCGCATGCAGGCCTTTGCACGCTCGCGTGGCTGGCAGCACCTGCGCTTCTTCACCGATACCAACGGCAACTTCAGCCGCGACTACTACGCGCTCGACCAGGGCAACGATATCCCGGCGTTCAACGTGTTCACCCGCCGCGATGGCACGGTGCGTCATTTCTGGGCAGGTGAGATGAACTTCGATACATCGGACCCAGGGCAGGACCCACGCGGCGCGCCGGACCTGATGCCGTTGTGGACGATCCTCGACAGCACGCCGGAGGGCCGGAAGCCCGATTGGTACCCGAAGCTGGACTACTGAGCGAGACAACCGGCTGGACAAAAAATCTCGCCATGGGATCATCCGGGGCATGCCTGATTCGCTTGCCCCGTTTATCCCTGTCGCCGACGCGGTGGCCGCACTACTGAAGCCCCACGCCGAGGTCGTCGTGCACGACCTTGGCAACGGCACGATCCGGCACATCGCCAATCGCCTGTCGCGGCGCGCGGTGGGCGATCCGTCGCTAAACGATATCGGCGAGTTGCCAGCGGCCGATGACACCGTGATCGGGCCCTATCCCAAGACGAACGCGGATGGCCGCCCGATGAAATCGGTGACGGCCGTCCTGCGTGACGGCCGCGGCAAGCCGACGGGCCTGATGTGCATCAACCTCGATGTATCGATGTTCGCCGCGATGCAGGGCACGCTGAAGGACTTCCTGCGCTTCGCCGACGATGCACCACGGCCGGCGGCACTGTTTCGCGAAGACTGGCGCGAGGAGGTCAACGACCTGGTCGGCCAGTTCCTCGGTGAGCGTGGCACCAGCCTCGCGGCGCTGGAACTTTCCGAGCGTGAGGCCCTGGTGCGTGTGCTCGCGTCGCGTGGATTGTTCGATATACGCCACGCCGCGAACTACATTGCCCAGGTGCTCGGCGTATCGCGCGCCACCCTGTACAAGACGCTCAAGGCGGTTCGTTGACCTGAGCCGGCTGCCCGGAAACGCCGGGCACTTGACGGGAACGGCGATACGCGCTTAGATAATTAGCAACTTTGCTAACTAACGAAGCATACATGGCCATCGACCAGGTCTTCGAAGCCCTCGCCTCCCGGCCACGCCGGGAAATCCTCGCCTACCTCTCGGCCACCGAGATGACCGCCGGTGAGATCGCCAGCCGCTTCGACATGAGTGCGCCCTCCATTTCCCGGCACCTTTCCGTGCTGGAAAGCGCAGGCCTGGTGAGCAGTGAGAAGCGCGGGCAATACGTGGTTTACCAGCTCAACCGCGACAGCCTGGTCAACACGCTTACCGGCTTCGCCTTCGAGATCTGCCCGGTGGGCAAGCCACTCAAGCGCGAATCACGCCGTATCGCCGCGAAGAAGACCACGGGCTAAGCGGCGCAGCGCGCCATCGGAAAGGGAGGGGTTTCCATGTCGTACCGTTCGCATGCCACCGCATCGTTTCCATCGGCCACCATCACGCCCGCGCAGGGTGGGTTGCCGGTCGAGGTGAACCTGATTGCCCAGCTGGGCCACGGCGCGGGCAGCCAGCTTGTCGCTTCGGCCCAGGCCCGCCAGCGCGCCCATCCCTCCTTCATCGATGAGCTGGATGAGCCTTCCGCCCAGCTGGGCGGCATGCACCTGGCGCAGGGTGATACCACGTCGCTGTACACCTTCGCTGTCGGCGCCAAGGGCCACCCGTTCCATCGCCATGCCGGCCATCGCGTCTTTACGGCGGTATCCGGCAGCGGCGGGGCCCTGCTCCGCTTCAGCACGGCCACGGCGGACGACCTCGCGGCCGACCCTGCGAACTTCGCCCGCTTGCTACGCCACGTGAGCATTCCGCCCGATTGCCTGTTCACCGTGCGCTTTGGCGGCGGCACCTGGCACCAGTTCCTGCCGCTGAACCCGCGCAGCCAGCACCCCGCGTTCTTCGCCTTGTCCTGCCACACCAACGAACTGGGCGGTGAGCTCGACCCGGCATTGCGCCAGAAGGTGATGGATGGGGAAGCAAGCATCCCCGCCCTGACCGAGGTGCTACCGGCCGCCGTCCAGGCGTGGATGGCGCACACGCCGCCCGATCAGCTGCACGTTCCGCTCATGGCGCTGGCGCTCGAGGCCGCGCCGGATTCGTTGCAGGTAAAGCTGTGCGGCTTCGCACGGCGTATCGTCGGCACGTTGCGCGCGAGGCTTGCTGCACTCGGCCACGCGGGTGGCTTCCTGCGCGAGACGCTGGGTTGGCAGACGGTGGTTGAGCTCGATGGGCCCGACCCGGATTCCCTGCTCCATGCGGAGCTGGCAGAGGGCTTCGACCACGAAGATGCATTTCGGCTGGCGGTATCGCAGCGCCAGCCATGTGGCGTGCGTGCCGAGATACTGCTTGCCGACGTGCTCGAGGGTTTCGTCAACGATCCACCACGCGGTGTCTCGCATTTGATGGCGCTGCGCAATGCACTGGTGAAGCCGCTTGGCTTGCGCACCTCGCATCTGGGTTGCCCGGTGTCCTCGCTGCTTGGGCCGGTGGATAAGCATGTCTTTGCCGGCCGCTTCCCGGTGCATACGCAATACGTCTCCCCCGATGGCTCGTACGCCCAGGTCATCCTTGGCGCGAACGATCGGCACCTGCGCTTCCGCTCGTGTGTCGCCGTGCGGATCACCGATGGCCGCGTCGACGTGTCCATGGGCACTCGCGTTCGCTGCCATAACGCGTTCGGGCGCCTGTACATCCGCGCCATCCGTGGCGTGCACCGGCGCTACGTCAGCCCGGCGATGATGCGGCGGGCAGTCGCATATGCGTTGCCCGCGCATACGCTTCACAAGGCGGCATGGACGTAAGCGTCAGGCGGCTTCCAGCGTGAAATAAGCCACTTCGCGGCGAAGGATCTCAGCGCTTTCGCGCATGGCCCGGCTGGCCGAGGCGGCCTGCTCCACCAGGGCGGCGTTCTCGCGGGTGGTTTCGTCGATGATGACGATGGCGCCATTGACGCGTTCGATGCCCTGGGTCTGGCCATGCGTGGCCGCCATGACGTCGGCGACCATGGCCGAGAGCGCGCCGACGCGTTCGCCGATGCCGGACAGGACCGCGCCGGCGCGATCGACCGAGGCGACACCGGCCTGCACGGCCTCGTCGCTGGCACCGATCAATGCACGGATATCCCGTGCGGCCATGCCGCAGCGTTGTGCCAGTTCGCGCACTTCATGGGCGACCACCGCGAAGCCGCGGCCATGCTCGCCCGCGCGGGCGGCTTCTACCGCCGCGTTCAACGCCAGCAGGTTGGTCTGGAAGGCCACCTGGTCCACGAGATCGAGCACCTCGCCCATGCGTTCACTGGTCTGGCGGATGGCGCGCATGTTCTCCACCGCATCCATCGCCACCCGGTGGCCTTCGTCGGTCATCGTGCGCGCTTCCATGACGGCCTGGTTGGCGGCCGTGGCATGACCGAGTCCACCACGTACGGCTTCGGCCATGTCGCGCATGGAGGTCGAGGTGTGTTCGAGGTGTTCGGCCTGCGTGCGCGTGCGGTCGTTCAATGCATCGTTACCGCGTGCAATGCCGCTAGCGGCGCTGGCAACGTGATCGGCACGATCGCGGACCTGCACCACGACGTTGCCGAGCTGCGCATCCATCGCGGACAACGAGGACAGGAGCTGACCAATCTCATCATCGCGGCCCACATCGATCGCCGTGCCCAGTGAACCACGCGCGATCGCTGCGGCGACCCCGGTGGCCTGGCGGAGGCGACGGTGCAGCGAACGAATGATGGCGATATCGACGACACTGGCGAGCAGCAGCGCGATAGCCAGAAGCACGGCGGAAAGGACGGCACCGTGGCTCACCGCGGCCTGCTGCGCATCCGCCTCCGCCTTGCCACCGGCGAGCGCCAGCTGGAACAGGTTGGAGAAGTCACTCTTCAGCGGACCCACCGCCGACTGCACGTCGTTGGAGAGCTGCAGCGGCGCGATCTCGTACTGCTCCGCCTTCAACAATTCGACCACCCCATCGACAGCGGCATCGGCCGCCTTGCGATGCTCGGCCGCGAGGGCCACCAGCTTCTTCTGTTGTTGGCCAAGTCCGCTGGCTTCCAGTTCCTTCCACTGTTTGTCGATGTCGTGCCGGTTCGCGCCAATCGCCGTCACCGCGTCGTCGGTGGCGGACGGCAGCTTGGCGAGCGTGGCGTGCACCAGCGCGTCGAGCAGGTCGTTGTAGTCGTTCTGGATGTGGCCGACGGCGGCGACCGGGGCCAGGGTTTCGCCGACCACCGATTGCAAACGGGCGTTGGCCTGGCGCAGTTGCACGCCGCCGACGATCCACAGGGCGAGTAGCAACAGGATCGTACCGGCAAGGCGGAGGGCGAGACGGGTGCGAAGCGTCAGCGTGGGCAAGGTGGCCTGGGGGAGGCGCATGGCGGTGCTCGGAGCGGTTGGGGATACCCCGGCATCGGCCGCAAATTCGGCAACTTTAGCGCCGACTCGCAAAATTACTCTTTTATTTCAGTGAGTTGAATTCTTCGTGGCGCGAGGATGTCGGCATCGTTTCGCCACTCGACCACGTGCATGCCGAGCTGCGCATTCTTGGCCACGCGCTTGGCCGATGCGGCCAGGCTGGCGACCATTTCGGCATCGGCGGGGAACGCGTCACCGAAGCAGGCCACGCCGACGGCCACCGTGGTGATGGGGAAAAAGCGGCGGTGCCCGTGGCGGTCTTCGCTATCGATGCCGCCACGCACGCGGTCGCCTTCATCGAACAGCGCACCGGCACTTGCGTTGAAACGCTGACGCATGGCATCGCAGCGCGCAGGCCAGTCCATGCCCTGAAACACCACCATGAAATCGTCGCCACCGATGTGGCCGACGAAGTCTGCGTCCTGGCGCAGGTCACCCGTGAGCACGCCGGCCAGCAACCGGATCATTTCATCGCCACGGAAGTAGCCGTACTGGTCGTTGAAGGGTTTGAAGTTATCCAGATCGAAGTAGGCAACCGCGAAGGGGCGCGCCGCCTGTAGCAAGCGGTGGATATGTTCGGTGACCGGGAGGTTGCCCGGCAGGAAGGTCAACGGGTTCGCATAACGCGCCGCCTCCACCCTGATTTCAGTGACACGACGCACGAGCGATTCGCCAGTCCCCAGGCCGAGATACATCCCGCCCGACGTGATGACGAATCCATCGCTGAGGTAACGCTGGTCTTCGCCACGCAGGATATCGGCCATGCTCTGCAACGGCATGTCCTCCGGGCAAACCAGGGGCTCGGCGTGCATGAAACTCGTGCAGGGCTTGCGGCCATACAGCTCCCGCGCGAACGGCTGCGCCATGCGTTCGGTAAAGGTGCGGCGGTTGATGATGCCGACGGGTACGCCGGCATCCACCACCGCCACGGCGTGCAGACGGGGATGTGCGACGAAGATGTCGGCCACGTCATCGTTGCTTTGCCGGGGGGCAACCGGCGGCGCTTCCACCAGCATATGCCCTGCGGTGAATGGCCGGGCCGACACCGGGCCGACCGGTTGTGGCGGCACAGGTACGTGCGTGCGTGCAAAGGCGCTGGCCAGGTGTTCCGCAATATCGCCGGCCGGCTCGCTGGAGGGCCGTGCTATGAGAAAGCCTTGTGCATACGGAATGCCAAGCTCGCGCAGCATGCGCAAGTCGGCCTCGTCCTCCACGCCCTCGCCGACCAGGTCAGCACCCAGCGTCTCCGCCACCGAACACAACGCGCGGACGATGGCGAGCCGCTCGGCACTGCTGGCCAGACCGTTGATCAGGTAGCGATCGATCTTCACCACCTCGGGGTGGATCTCGTTCCACATCTCGAAATTCGAATGGCCGTTGCCGAAGTCGTCCAGTGCGATGCGCACGCCGCGCGCACGCAGGAAGCCCAGCGCGTGTGCAAGCCGGGCGGCGTTCTCCACGATGTCACGCTCAGTAAGTTCGATGGTGACGCGGCCAAGATCGAGCCCCGGCACCGAGAGCGCCGCGATGACGTCATCGGCACCCAGGCCTTCGTGCATCACCGCCTGCGCGCTCAGGTTCACCAGTAGCCGGCCCGGCAGACCAAGCGCAACGAACCGCTCGGCGACGCGATGCGCGGCCATGAGTTCGAACTCGCCCAGCCGCCCGCGGGCGCGCGCCAGATCGAGCAGATCGGTAGGGGTGAGTTCCAGCTGCGGCGCGGCGCAACGGATCAACCCTTCATAGGCCACCACCTCGCCATCATCCACGCGGATGACCGGCTGGAACACGGCCGATAGCGCCGCGCCGGAGAGCACTTGCTCGATCGGCGACGGTTCGCGGTTGGCAGGCGGCTGGCTGTTGGGCATGGCGGGATGGCCGGGGAACTGACCGGTTAACGGCAGCCGTCCTTCTTACTTTAGAAATCCGTTCTAAATCAATTATTTCTGATATGTGACAGTGTGCGTTTCCTCTCCATGAAAACGCCCGTCGTGAGCGCGGCGGTCGAAGCGCCGCGCCAGGCCGCTCAGGCCGCGGTCTCTGCCTTTGCCACGGCAAGCGGATCCAGGTTCCAGGCATCGACCTGCAACGTTCCCTCGCGCACATGCATCGGCGTGTAGCCGCAATTGCCATGGCGGAAGGTCGAGAAGTCGGCGCTGCCATGCAGCGTGCCCAGCAACGCGGAGATGGACTGGCCATGCGTGATGACGGCCACGTTGCGATAGGGGAGCGTAAGCGCATCGTCGAGCGCGGCCATGACCCGGGCGGCGACCTCGCGCAGCGACTCGGAGCCGGGTGCCGTGGCATCGGGATCCGTGCAGCGCACGACGGCCGTCCAGACCGGATCCAGCGCCATCGCATCAAAGTTCTGGCCCTCGAGTTCGCCGAAGGAACGTTCGACCAGGCGCTCATCGACCGAGACGGTACAGCCCGCGATCCCGGCGACGATTTCGGCGGTGTGCAAGGCACGGCCCAGGGTGGACGACACAACATGCTCGATGCCGCGCGCCGCGAGCGCCCGACCCAGGGCCTGCGCTTGCTCGATGCCGGCGGCAGTAAGCGGGCTATCGGCCCTGCCCTGCGCCCGGCGCGCTATGTTCCATTCGGTTTCGCCGTGGCGGCAGACGATCAGGTGTTCAAGCATCGTGGGGACTTCATGGTGCGGGGAACGCCCATGGTAAACCTCAGCGCAACTGGCTGTCCTTGCTGCCGCGCCGGTTATAGCCAGCGAAAGTCGCCGCCTCGTGATCGGCCGCCTCCTGGCAGGCGACGCATAGCCGCACGCCGGGGACGGCCTTGCGCCGCGCCTCGGGGATCGGTTTGTCGCATTCCTCGCAGCGCTCCAGCCCAGGGCCCTTGGCCATGTGGCTGCGCGCGCGCTTCACCGCGTCTTCCACGGTGGCATCGATCTGATCCTGTACGGCGGTATCACCCGCCCATCCCGTAGCCATGCCGCACCTCCGGGCTAAAGACCTGTAAGAGCGCGCTTGCGCGCGATGAGGCCTATATGAAGGCAATAACCTACATTTCAATAGGTTACGCCTTCTCGGCGTGGATCGCGCGCAAGCGCGCTCCTACACGTTCCCTCAGGCCCTGGGTTCGTCGTACAGGCCGAATTCCGTGATGCCTGGCTGGCGGCCCTCTACCCACAGGCGTACGCGCTGGGCGGTGACGCGGGGCACTTCGTGGAACTGGTAGGCCGCGGGCGTCGCACCGCTGGCGATATCCACCCAGATGCCGCCCTGCTCGACCCGCGCCTTGTACGCCGTGATCCGGCTGGTGGTCCCGTAATCAGGATCGCGCGGCTCGATCACGGAAAGCGTGTTGAACGAAATGGGTGCCTCGAAGCGTACTTCGATCCAGCCTTCGGTCTTGCCGCGATCGGCCAGCCAGTAGGTTCGGAAGTTCTCGTCGAAAGCCAGGTCGGGGCCCACGGCTTCATCGCTCGCGCTGGCCCATGCGGGCTTGCCGGCTGCCAGGTTCGGCGTGGTGATGGTCACCTGGCGATCGATGGGAGCGACCTTGCCTTCGGGCTTCCACAGGCTACCGATCTCGGCCAGCCGCGCCACGGCGTTGTCGTCGAAGCGCCCATCGCGGTTTGGCGCGACGTTGAGGATCAGGTTGCAGTGGTTCGCGTTGAACGGCTTCAGCCAGTCATCGACGATGGTTTGTGCGGATGCGAGCTGCGATGTGGGGTACGAGGTTTTCCAGAACCAGTCGCTTTGCAACGTGGTGCCCGATTGCGAGGGCACCGGGCTATCGGGCGGGATCTTCTGCCCGGCGTGCTGCTCATACTGCTTGATATCGGTGTAGTACAGCGCCGTACCTGGGTAGCTGCCCGCGTTGTGGTCGGTAAGCAGGCAATCGGGCTGCAGCGACTTCACCAGGTCGTAGATCTCGCGGTACGGCAGCTCCGCGTACGAGATACGCGACCACGAGGCGTTCCAGCCATCGAGGATCAACGCGGTAAGCGGGCCATAGTTCGTGAGCAGCTCGGTGATCTGCGCCTTGATCAGCGCCACCTTCTCCGGCGTCACCGTACGCGCGCGGATATCCTGGCGCAGGTCGAGGATCGAGAAGTACAGGCAGACCTTGAGCCCGGCCTTGCGGAAGGCGTCGACGTAGGCACGCACCACGTCGTGCGGGTACGACGACTGCATGACATTCGCGCTGCCGGTCTTCGTCGGCCACAGGCAAAAGCCATCGTGGTGTTTCGTGGTGAGGCAGGCGTAGCCCATGTTCGCCGACTTCGCGGCCTTCGCCCATTGCGCCGGGTCAAGATGCTTCGGGTTGAAGAGCTTGGGCGAGAGCAGGGGATCACCCCATTCGCGCTCTTCGAACGTGGCCATGTTGAGGTGGATGAACATGCCGAAGCGAAGTTCGAGAAAGGCTTGCTGCAGATCGCGGAGTTTCGCTGGATCCACCACCACACCGCGTTGTGCGCGCGGCGCTTGCGCAAAAGCCTGCTTCACCGGCCACAGGCCGCTCCCCACCACACTGACCAGCGCCAGCGTCTTCGCAAACTCACGTCGGTTCAACACCCTCTCCCCGCGATGGCATGACGACCGACTTTCACCTTTTGCAAGTGACGCTGTCAATGTCACACAAGCCGCTGCCACCAACTGGCGGGAAAGCTCGCGCGCAAGCGCGCTCCTACACAAGACCTGCGAGAGCCCTTGTAAGAGCGCGCTTGCGCGCGAGTCACGTTGCCGCGGCGCGCATCGCGGCGATATCGATCTTCGTCATGTGCATCAACGCCGCGACGGAGCCGGGGTTCTGCACCAGTTCCTCGATGTCCACGGGACAAATCTGCCACGACAGGCCGAACTTATCCTTCAACCAACCGCACGCCTGGGCTTTCGGATCACCACCTTCGGAAAGCTTTTCCCAGTAATGATCGATCTCCGCCTGGTCCTTGCAGTGCACGACCAGCGACAACGCCTCATTGAATTTGAAGAGGGGGCCGCCGTTCAACGCCGTGACCGGCTCGCCATCGAGCTCGAATGCCGCGGTCATGACCGAACCTTCGGGCCGCCCGGAAGCAGCGGATGATTCCTTCGAATAGCGCGTGACTGCCGTGATACGCGAGTTCGGAAAGATCGTTGTGTAGAACCTCGCTGCCTCTTCAGCCTGGGTATCGAACCACAGGAACGGGGTAATGCGGCGGAATGGACGGCTCATGGCGTGCTCCTTCGTGGTGGCATCTACCCTTACGTCGATCCGCTACCCCCGTTTTCGACATCCGCGTCGCGCTTGTGCTGGGGATCGCCCGAACCGTGGTTCACCGGTTCCACCGGGCCTGGTGGCTGGCCGTGGGTCGGGTCGCCCGAGCCCGTGGTGGGGTCGTCGTAGGTGTCGCGCGGTGGCATGGCGGCGCTCCCGGCAGGCTGGTCCACCAAGCGAACCACCCTGCCCGTCAACGCTGTGTTCACGCGCGGCGGCCCAATGCCACGCAGAAGTCGACGAAGGCCCGCACCTTGGGTGGCGCGTGCCTGCGGGAGGGATAGAACGCGTACAGCGGGAAGGTCTCTTCCGCGTGGCCGGGGAACAGTTCCACCAGCCGGCCGTCTTCCAGGGCGTCGCGCACGCTGATCTCGAGCACCTGCGCGATACCGGCGCCTGCGACGCAAAGACCGTACATGGTCGCCGAGTCCGTCACCAGGATCGGGCCTTTCGTCTCCACCACGGTGACCTTGCCGCGGCGGTGGAACTCCCATTCGAAGGGCCGGCGGGTCACGGGGTCGCGGAACTGGATGCAGCTGTGTGACACCAGATCCTTCGGGGTGCGCGGCTGGCCATGGGCCGCGAGGTAAGCAGGTGCGGCAACCGTCAGCACGCGGGTATCAAGCAGCTTGCGGGCGACCAGGGATGACGACGGAGGCACGCCAAAGCGCACGGCCACGTCGATGCCCTCGGCCACCAGGTCGCCCAGCTCGTCGCGCGTCACGATCTCGATCTCCAGCGCGGGGTGCTGGGCCAGGAAGGCGGCCAGCCGGGGCGCCACGACCAACCGCGAAAACATCGGATCGAGGCTGACCCGGATACGGCCGCGGACCGCCTGGGCATCGCCTGCCGCCGCGAGGGCAGCGTCCTCGATGCCCGAAAGCAAGGGGCCCACCTGGGCCACCAGGCGTTCGCCTTCGTCGGTGAGGTGGACGGAGCGGGTCGTGCGCTGAAGGAGCCGTACGCCCAGGCGGGTTTCCAGGCGGCCGATGGCGCGGCTGACGCCGGAGGGTGAAAGGCCCAGTGCCTCGGCGGCGCGGGCGAAATTGCCCGTTTCCACGACGGAGACAAGGACGCTCAGGTTACCCAGCAGGCGGCCATCGGTGGACATGAAGAGCACTCGTGCGTTGGATGCACGAACAATCTTCCCGTGGTGCATGACAGTCAATAATACGTGGGGCTGTCAGAACCAGAGGCGGAGACCGGCGACCCAGCGCCGATCGGTGATGCGGCGGCCTTGTTCGCTGGCGAGGTCGGCCGTGGCGCCGGTGAGGTGCTCCCACGCCACCCCGACATACGGTGCGAACGCGCGGGTGAACTCATAACGCAGGCGCAAGCCGCCTTCGACCGACGAAAGGCCGGACCTTATCAAACGGCGCTCGTCATCCTTGCCGTAGGCATTCGCCTCCAGTTCGGGCTGCAGGATCAGGCGCTGGGTGATACGCAGTTCGTACTCCGCGCGAACGCGCGCTGCCGTGCGCCCGCCCTGCCCCACGTACGCCGTGGCCTCCAGTTCGAACCAGTAAGGCGCGAGGCCCTGCAAGCCAAACGCGGCCCATTGCCGTTTCGGGCCCTCCCCGAAATCGCTGCGTACGCCGAGCTGGGTATCCCAGAACGTTGCTACGGCATGACTCCAGAAAAGCTCCGCATCGCCATCGTGTGGACGGCTCCCCTCGCGCTCGCCTTCGCTGCGGAACCACACCTTGTCGCTGTCGTTGCCATACCAGCCTTCCGCTTCCCACGACTGGCCGTGACCGCCCTGCCCTGCAAAGGCTTCGAGCCTGTCCAGCAAGAACATCGCGTTCGGTGCCGTGTCATCCATGTCGTGCATGGCCATGCCGTGCATCGCCGCCGGAGCGACACCATCCGACCAATCGGGGCTGCGTGCATCGGCGGGCGCACTGCCGCCTTGCATGGCGCCCATTTTCATATCGCTTTCGCCGGCCGCCCCACTCATGCCACCCATGTCGTGCATGCCGCTCATGTCGTGGGCGGCGTGGGGATCCTGCGTTGGCGGCGCATCGTGATGCATGGCGCCATGGTCCATGCCTTCCATCGCCGGCATCTCCTGCGCGAGCGCCGCGAACGGGCACAACGCAACGATCCACAACCAGCGCCTCATGACACCACCACTTCGCGGAACATGCCCGCTTCCATGTGGTAAAGCATGTGGCAGTGGAACGCCCAGCGTCCCGGGTTATCGGCGGTCACCGCGTAACTCACTTGCTGCGCAGGTTGCACGTTCACCGTGTGCTTGCGCACCTGGAAACGTCCATCGGGTGATTCCACGTCGCTCCACATGCCATGCAGGTGGATCGGGTGGTTCATCATGGTGTCGTTCACCAGGGTGACGCGCAGGCGCTCACCTTTTCGGAAGTGCACCGGCTTCGCCTGCGAGTACTTCAGGCCATCAAAACCCCAGGCGAACCGCTCCATATTGCCGGTGAGGTGCAGTTCGATCGTGCGTGAGGGTTCGCGCGTGTCGTAAGCACCGCCCACGCTGTGCAGATCCGCATACGTGAGCACACGGTGCGTGCGCTCACGCAAACCTACACCTGGGTCATCGAGGTTCGTACGTGGCATGTCCACGCGCATATCCACGTTGGGGCCATATTCCGTGCTGGCGTGGTGCGCCATCACCATGGCGCCGTCGGTGGCGTCATCGGCCATCGAACCCATCATGTCGCGCATGGCCAGCCGTGGCCGTGGGTCCAGCGCGGGGATGTCGGCACGCATGCCGGGGCGTGGCGCCAGCGTGGCGCGTGCATAGCCTGCGCGATCGATCGACTGCGCGAAGACGGTGTACGCCCGGTCTTCCGTGGGCGTAACGATCACGTCGTACGTTTCCGCCGCGGAAAGCCGCAGTTCATCGACCTCCACCGGCAGCACGTCTTGCCCATCTGCCGCGACCACTTGCATGCGCAAGCCCGGGATACGCAGGTCGAAAATCGAGTTGGACGACCCATTGATGAGCCGCAGCCGCACGCGCTCGCCCGGCTTGAATTCACCGGTCCAGTTTCCTGCGGGCGCCGTGCCGTTGACCAGGTACGTGTAGGTGCTGGCCGAGATATCGGCCAGGTCAGTGGGATTCATGCGCATCTGGTTCCACATGCGGCGCATGGCCACTGCATCGTGGAAGCCCTTCTCCCGCGCATCGCGCAGGAAGCCGGCGAGCGTGGGTTGCCCGTAGTTGTAGATATCCGAGCGCGTCCGCAGCTTCGCGTAAACGCGTTCGGGGTCTTCGTCGGTCCAGTCGCTGATCAGGATCACGTGCTCGCGATCCGCAGGGTAGCGCTCGCCGCCAGCCGGGTCGATCACGATGGCGCCGTACAGGCCGCTCTGCTCCTGGAAGCGGCTGTGTGCGTGGTACCAGTACGTGCCGGCCTGTTTCGCCGGGAAACGATAGGTGAAGCGCGAGCGGGCCGGTATGCCATCGAAGCTCAGGCCCGGCACGCCATCCTGGTCCGCGGGCACGATCAGGCCATGCCAGTGGATGGAGGTCACGGTATCCAGCTGGTTCTCGATAGCGATGCTCACGTCGTCGCCCTCGCGCCAGCGCAAGGTCGGGCCGGGGACGCCGCCACCCAGCGTGACCGCCTTGCGGGCACGCCCGGTGAAATCCACGGCCGCCTCACTCACCGCCAACTGGAACGCTGGCCCGCGCAGGTCGGCCACCCGTGGCATGGATGCCTGCGCGAAAACGGGGCGTACCGCGCCGGTGGCGAGGCCTACCCCGGCCACGGCCAGGCCTTGCACGAAGCGGCGGCGCGCGGGGTCAATGGGGGCAAGACGTGGGCCGTGCATGGCGTGCGAACATCCGGTGACGTTTCTGGAACCACGAGCGTAGCCACGCCACGTAGGCGCCGACAACTCTGGAGAAGGCTCCGTGCGGGCTGCACGGCCTGTTCACCGCGGGGCTTTAATCATCCTTGCCATGGCCATCCGGAAGACACTCGCCACGCTCACCACGGCAGCCGGAGCCCTTAAGGGGGCGCGGAAAGGCAAGCCAGGCACGGCGTACTTCGCGCCACAGCTCGCCCGCTTGCGCGAGGCACCGCCGCAAGGCGATACGTGGCTGCATGAAGTGAAGTGGGACGGGTATCGCATCCTTACCGGCATCGCCAACAGCGAAGTGAACCTGTGGTCGCGCAACGCCCTGCCCTGGAATCACCGCATTCCACAGATCGTGCGCGCCATTGAAGCGCTTGGCCTGGAGAGCGCACGGCTCGATGGCGAACTCATCGCACTCGACTCGCACGGCCGCAGCGATTTCAATGCGCTTCAGAAGACGCTCGCAGGGGAAGCCAACGCACCGTTGGTCTACATGCTGTTCGATATGCCGTTCCTGCAGGGCTATGACCTGTCGCGCGTCGCGCTGATCGAACGGAAGGCCCTGCTCGAACGCATGCTTGCGCACGCCCCGGCCCACCTGCGTTTCAGCGCACACACGATCGGGCATGGCGATAAGGCGTTTGCGGTCGCCATGACACAGAAGCTCGAGGGCATCCTCTCCAAGCGCATCGACGGGCCTTACCACAGCGGGCGCAACGACGACTGGCTGAAGATCAAACGCCTTGAAGCGGACGAATATGCCGTTATCGGCTACACGCCTGCGAAGGGCTCGCGACTTTCGTTCGGTTCGCTGCTGCTTGCCAGGCCCGGCACGAAGGGCCGCTGGACCTACGTGGGTCGCGTTGGCACCGGCTTTACCGACGAGATGCTGCGCAAGCTCGGCAAAACGCTTGCACGGGGCGGCCAAAAGACCCCGCCCGTGCCGCTGGACGGCATCGATCCCCTGCTCCGCGGCGCCCTCTGGGTCACACCGACCGTGGTGGCCGAGGTTTATTACCGTGGCATCGGCAACCTTGGTCTGCTCCGCCAGCCCAGCCTGAAAGCGCTGCGTATCGACAAGGCACCCAGGGATCTGCGCGATAGCGACCGTCGCACGGCAGCATCACCCGACCCGAAACCGTCCGCGAGGAAAAGGCCCGTGGCGACCAACGAGATCACCATCACTCACCCCGACCGGGTCGTGTATCCGGACGATGGCATCACCAAGCAGGATGTCGCCGACTACTACAAAGCGGTGATGCCGTGGTTCCTGCCGCCGGTGGCTGACCGGCCCATGCCGATGCTGCGTTGCCCAGGCGGCATCGGTGAGCACTGCTTCTTCCAGAAACACATGATCGCCGGCTTGCATCACGTGGGTTCGGCAAAGCTCAAGGAGGAGACCGGCACTCAGGCCGTTTATCTGTACCCGAAGGACGAGGCCGGCCTCATGGAACTCGTGCAGTTCGGCGCCATCGAGTTCCACCCCTGGGGCTCGCATGCCAAAAGGCCTGACGTAGCCGACCGCGTGATCTTCGACCTTGACCCGGGTGAAGGCGTCGCGTGGAAGCGCGTCGTCGCGGCCGCACGCATGGTGCGGAATTTTCTCAAGCAGCTCGGGCTCGTATCCTTCGTCCGCACCACGGGCGGCAAAGGCCTGCACATTGTGGTCCCCCTCTCGCCAGGCGCGGACTGGGAGACCGTGCGCACCTTCGCCCGCGGGTTTGCGGACGCCCTGGCCCAGGCGCATCCCGATGAATTCGTCGCCACGGCGGCAAAGAAAGTGCGCAGCGGCAGGATCTACCTGGATTACCTGCGTAATGGCCGCGGGGCGACGGCCGTCGCCTCGTATTCGCTGCGCGCACGCCCCGGCGCGCCGGTCGCGGTACCGCTGCGTTGGGAGGAACTGGGCAAGCTCACCTCCGGCGCGGATTTCACCATCCACACCGTCCCCAAGCGCCTGGGGCGGCTGAAGAAAGACCCCTGGGAAGGCATCGACAAGGTGCGCCAGAGCCTGGATGACGTCGTGGAGCGGCTGGGCCTGTAGACTTGGCCCCTCCTTAACCGAACCCACGGCCCATGTTCGCCTCGCTACCGGTCTTCCTGCGCGTCCCCCTTGCCTGCCTGTTCCTGCTGGGCAATACGGTACTGCATGTCACGCCGCTGCTCCTGCTGACGCTGGTGCGCATCGTGCTGCCGTTGCAGGCCATGCGTAAGGCATGCGGCGCGGCGCTGGTGGGCATCGCGGAGAGCTGGCTCAGCTTCAACGGGTGGCTTTGGGGGGCGTTCACCCGCACGCGGTGGACGGTCGAGGGCATCGACGGCCTCACGCCGCGCGATAACTACCTGGTGGTGTGCAACCACCAGAGCTGGATCGATATCCCGGCCCTGCAGAAGATCTTCAACCGCCGCATTCCGTTCATGCGCTTCTTCCTGAAGAGTCAGCTGATCTGGGTACCGCTGCTCGGGCCAGCCTGGTGGGCGCTCGATTTCCCGTTCATGAAGCGCCACTCGCGTGAGGAGCTCGAGCGCCACCCGGAACTGAAATCACGCGACCGAGACGCCACGCGCCGCGCATGCGAAAAGTTCCGCCACGTGCCCGTGGCCATCATGAACTTCACGGAGGGCACGCGCTTCACGCAAGCCAAGCACGATGCGCAGAAATCGCCCTATACCCACCTGCTGCGGCCCAAGGCCGGCGGCGTGGCATTCGTGGTCGATGCGATGGGCGATGCGATCCGGCACATGCTGGATGTGACCATCGTGTACCCCGACGGCCCGGGCTCGATGATGGACATGATCGCCGGCCGCATCCGCGAAATCCGAATCCACGTCCGCAAGCTGCCGCTCCTGGACAGCATGCGCGGCGATTACGAAAACGACAGCGCCTTCCGCGAACGCTTCCAGGCGTGGATCAACCAGCTGTGGCAGGAGAAGGACGAACGCATCACGCAGATGCTCGCCAGGCCCGCATAAAGCACCCGCCATGGTAGGAGCGCACCCTGTGCGCGACAGCTTTTCGCCGTATCGCAACAGGGCCTGCAGCTTCATCGCGAAAAGTTGTCGCGCACAGGGTGCGCTCCTACGGTTAGTGGCGTTCTTCTTCGAGCTTTTCTTTCAGCCTGTCGCGGCCGGCCTGTGCATAGGCCTTGCAGGTTTTGCCTTCACCTTGCTCCGGGTGCGGTGTGACCAGGATGTCGCATGGTAGCGCGGCCACGCGATCGAAGGTCTTCCAGTAAGCCGCCACGTAGGCAGGGTGGTCACTGTAACGATACGTGTCCGACGAGAACGCAAACAGGCTGTCCGCGTACGCGATGCGCTTGCACGTGCTGCCTTCGCATGCATCCCATGTCCACGCGGTTCCACCGGGCGTATGACCAGGCGTGATGTGTGCTGTCAGCTTTAACGGACCTACGGTGACGACCGTGCCGTCCGTGATATCGCCTTTCACGGGGAACACCGGGTAGGCATCCTTCGAACCGGGCGTGTATTGCGGATCGTCCGGATCCTGTCCGCCCAGGCGCATCGCCTTCGCACCCGCTGCCGTCGCACGTACTGTGGCGCCGCTATCTTTCGCGAGCTGGCCGATGGCCCCCGCATGATCGTGGTGCGCATGCGAGTTGAGGATCACCTTGATGTCCTCGACGCGAAAGCCCAGCGTACGAATGTTCGCCTCGATCAGCGGCGCGTTCTTCGTCCACGTGCCATCGATAAGGATATGGCCCTGCGGCGAAGTAATGAGGATGGAGGAGAGGCCCTTGGTGCCGACCTGATAGGTGTTGCCGTAGATCACGTGTGGCGCGGCCGGCTCGCTCCATTCGGGAACGGGCGCGGTCGGCGACTGAGCGAAAGCGGGCAGGGTGGCTAAGGCGGCGATGAAGGGCAGGGTGCGGCGCATGGTCATGGTCCTGGCGGGCTGAGCGGGCAGGATACGTGCCGATACGGCCACAATTGGGGCAATGACATGGCGCTTTTGTAGGAGCCCACCCTGTGGGCGATGCGTTGCGCGGGAGAGCCACGGGGCCTGCCATGTGGTCGCGAGAAGATGTCGCCCACAGGGTGGGCTCCTACAGGCATGGGGTTGGATCAGGGTTTGCGACGCTGCCGGGCGCGCCAGAACAGGAAGCCGGTGACCAGCAGGAAGCTCGGGAGCAGGCCGGTGATGCACGCTACCGTGCGCCACACGACGCCGCCGATCGCTGCTGAGTGGATCGGAAACAGTGCGTTGGCCAGGCGCCCGCCTGGTCCCAGTTTCGTTGCATCCTCGCCGCCGATCACGCTGGCATCGCGGCCATTGATGAATAGCGTGCTGCGCCCCGCGAGATTCCATTCGCCCGCGCGGCGGACACGCATGGCGATGGTGCCGGAGTCCTTGCCGGGCAAGGTCACGCGGGTGAGTTCCGCATCCGGTGCGGCCGCACGCGCCGCTGCCAGCACCGCCGCCCAGTCCGGTTTGCCGTCCAGCGGGGCAGTCTTCGGCGGCTTGGCCGGCGCTTTTTCGCCGAACGCGGCCGCCAGGCCGTTACGCACCGCACCGCGGTAGGCCATGGTGGTGCCGGTGCCGATCATCACGATGAGCAAGGGCAGGGCGACCACGCCCACCGCGCGATGGAAGCTCGCCCAACGCAGCACCGGTGGGTTCGCGTGGGGCTTGATGTGCTTCAGCGCGCGCTGGCGTCCCGGCCAGTACAGCCACACGCCCGAAAACAGCATGAACAACCCGGTGCACGCGACGACGCCGAGCACGGTCTCGCCTACCTCGCCGGTGAGCAGGTGCGTGTGCCAGTCGAGCAGGGTCAGCAGTACGTCACCGCTCTTGTGCCGGGTCAGCAACAGGTCGCCCGTGGTGGCATCGAAATACATCCGGTCACCGCCGCGTGCCTGCGCCTCCCACACGGGCAGCTCGGCATCGGGCAACGACAAACCGCGCAGCCCCTTGGCCTGCGGCGACGCCAGCACGGTTTCCAGTGACCGCGCCTGGGTTGCCAGGTCGGGCAGCGGCCGGGACACCAGCTCGGGGTGCGCGGCCGCGAACAGCGGCTGCTCCCACAACAGCACGCTGCCCGAAAGCGTTACCAGCGCCAGCAGCAAGCCTAGCGACAGGCCCAGCCAAAGGTGCAGGGTCTTCAGGGTGCTGCGGAAACGGCGCGGGCGATGAGTCATCAGAAATCCACGGAAGCCTGGACGAAGTAGGTGCGCGGCATACCGACGTAGAGGCCGTCGTTGTTATCGGTGGAGCGGGTGAAGTAGCGGCGATCGAACAGGTTCTTGACGCCCACGCCCACTCGCAGGTTCGACAGAGAGGGGCCGAACGCATATTCGCCACGCGCATTCCAGGTCGTCCAGCCCGGGATATTGCCCAGGTCGCCATCGGCCGAGGGCTCGGTGACATACTCGGTGGGGTTGGCCGGATCGAAACTCGGCGAGCCAGGCGAGTGCTGGCGCGACTGCGAGAACGCATCGAGGTTGAAGGTCCACGCCGCCACGTTGTAGCGCAGGCCGAGGTTGGCGGTGCGGCGTGAGTAGAACGGCAGGTCCTTCCCGGCAAATGAGCCGTGCTTGTAGAACGCATGCGTGTAGGTCGCCGTGCCCCACAGGGTCAGCCCTTCGAGTGCATCAGCGAACGAACCAAAATCGAGATGTGCCGACGTTTCCACACCCTTGTGGGTGGTTGCACCCAGGCTGGTCCAGCCTTCGTACGAATCCGGCACGTTGGGCAGCTTGCCGACCAGCTGCAGCTCGTGATCGAAGTTGATGCGGAACAGGCTGACTTCGCCGCCCCACGCCTTGTCGTCGTAGCGCGTGCCGATTTCATAGGTGCGCGCCAGCTCGGGTTCGAGGCCCTGGGCGAACTGGCCGGTCGAATCCTTCTGGCCGATCTGGAAGTACTGCAGCGAACCGAACGAGGTTTCCGCGTTGGCGTAGAGCTTCCACGCCTCGCTCAGGTGGTACATGACATTCAGCGACGGCAACGGCTTGGAGTACTGCTCGCGGCGCTCGGTCGGACCCTTCACGATGACCGTGCTGCTCGGGTGCGCCTGCCACTCACTACGAATGCGCTCGTAACGCAGGCCGGGCGTGATCGTCCAGTCGCCGGCGTTGATCGTGTCATCGATGTAGACCGCGTGCGCCTCGTTGCTGCCGGTGTTGTTGCCCGAAAGCACGTACGGTCCGTTGTACGGATCGCCGGTGAAGGGCGTGTACCAGAGGTTCGAGGTGAACTTGTTGTTGCGGTACGTCTGCTCGTGCATCGCTTCGTTCGTGTAGCGATAGCCGATGCCGATCTCGTGGGTGACCTGGCCCCAGTCGAACAGCTGCGAATAACGTGGCTCGATCGCGAACACGTGGTAGTTGCGCGGGTACGCATTGAGCTGGTGCGTGTAGCTGCCGTTCGGGTTTTCGGTAATCGTTTCGATGTGGCTGCCGCGGAAGCTGTCGGAGTAGTACGACTGCACTTCGAACGAGCGGCGGTCCTCGACGTGGCTGTACTTGACGACGTAGTCCGTACGGCGGCCGTGGAAATCATCGTACGGGCGGCGCGACTGGAACGGGTCCGCATCGTAATCGGCCTGGGTAAGGCCGCCCGGCATGCCCGCCTGGCCGTCGTAGTGGTGGATGCTGCCGGTGAGCGTGTCTTCGCTGGTGATGGCGTACTTCGCCTTCAGCATCACGTCGTCGATGCTTTCGTTATCTTCGTGCTCGCGGTAACCCGGGCCGTGCAGGCCGTTGTAGAGCAGGGCGATACCGAGGCCCTTGTCGGTGGTTCCACCCACGAACGCGTTGGTATTGGTGCGGATGCCGCCGTGCTCGCTGCCCTGGAACTGCACGCCGGCGCTGCCGCCGAAGGTTTCGGGGATATCGCGGGTCACGAAGTTGATGATGCCGCCGACGTTCTGCGGCCCGTAACGCACGGAGCCACCACCGCGCACCACGTCCACCGCCTGCAGGTTGCCCAGGCCGACGGGGGCCATGGAGACCTGCGGCTGCCCATACGGCGCCACGGCCAGCGGCACGCCATCGAGCAGGATGGTTGAGCGCGGCGACAGGCGCGAGGTGAGGCCGCGCACGCCCACGTTGAGCGAGACGTCGCTGCCGCCCGTACCGTTGCTCTCCTGCACCTGCACGCCGGGGATCCGGCGCAAGGCGTCGCGCAGGTTGGTGGCGCCCGCTTCGCGCAGTTCCTCGCGGCGAACCACGGTGCGCGCGCCGGGGTGGTTCTGCACCACGTTCTGCTGCGCATCGCCCAGCCAGTCACCCACCACCTTCACGCCCTCGAGATTGGTGGGGTTCGGCGGTGGCGGGTTGGTGGCGTCCTGGGCGGGGGCGGCGCGCGCGACAAGAGCGCCGGCCAGCGCAACGGCAAGGACGGTAGGGCGGATGGACATCAGGGAAACCTTGGGGAGGGGACGCGAAAGGTGCTAATCGTAAATACGACTGATTATCAGATCAAATCCGTCATCGCATCGGCCGTCAATACGGCGGTAATTGCTACCTACTGCCTTATCCAGCCATAATCACGGCATGCCGAAGCCCCTGGCCATCGCCATCGTCGCGCCACCGGGCGTCCAGATGCTGGACGTCTCAGGACCAGCCGACGTGTTTGCGGAGGCCAACCGGCAGACCGGGCGTGAGGTGTACAAGGTCCTTACGGTAGGCACCGCCCCCCTGGCCGTGGCCGCGTCGTCTGGCATGCGTTTCCTGCCCGACCGCAGCACCCAGGACCAGATCCCGGTGCTGGATACCCTGCTGGTGGCCGGCTCACCGGATCTCGCCAACGCCGCCACTGACCTGCATACCCTCGATTGGCTGCAGGCGCACTCGGCCCGCGCGCGGCGGTACGGCTCAATCTGCAGCGGCGCGTTGCTGTTCGCCCAGACCGGCCTGCTCGACGGGCGCCGGGTGACCACCCACTGGAAGGTGGCCGAGCTGCTGGGCCGCCGCCACCCCAGCCTGACCGTGGAGGCCGACGCCTTCGTGGTCCGCGATGGGCCGGTATGCACGGCGGCGGGCGTCACCGCCGGCATGGACCTGGCGATCGCCCTGGTCGAGGAGGACCTCGGCCGCGACGTGGCCATGGCCGTCGCCGCCGAACTGGTGGTGTTCTACCGCCGGCCCGGTGGGCAGATGCAGTTCAGCCGGCATGGTGAGGCGGCCCCTGCTGGCCGTGGCGCCTTGCAGGAGCTGCAACGGTATGTCGCCGCGCATCCCGGCGAGGACCACTCCGTGCCGGGCATGGCCGCACGCGCCGGGATGAGCCCGCGTCATTTCGCGCGCGTCTTCCACCGCGAGGTCGGCATGACACCGGCCGAGTTCGTGGAAACCATGCGTGTGGAGGCCGCACGCCGCTGGCTGGAAGAAGGCCACGACACGCCCAAGCGGGTTGCCGCAAAGCTGGGTTACGCCGATGCGAATGGCCTGCGCCGCGCGTTCGTGCGCCGGCTGGGCGTCACGCCCGCGGACTACCGGAAGCGGTACGCGCACGCGCGCACCGGATAAAACACCTAGAGCTCGATGATGCCGCGGCGCAGGGCGATGGCTACCGCATGCGTGCGGTCGTTCGCCTGCAGCTTGGCCAGGATGCTCTTCATGTGCGCCTTCACCGTTTCTTCGGCGATACCCAGCGTGCTGGCGACATCGCGATTGGCGGCACCGGTGGCCACGTGAGTGAGCACCTGCGTTTCGCGCGGCGTCAGCTCGTCGTCATTGGCGTGACCGGCGATCTCGTGGGCGATCTCGTCCGGCACGCGGCGTTTGCCATCCATCATCTGGGTGATGGTGCTGAGCATGTCCTTGCGCAGCTCACTCTTCAGCAAATAGCCCTGGGCGCCGGCGCGGAACGCGCGCAGCGCCTGCACATCGCCGCGGTACGTGGTGAGCACGAGGATCCGCGCGTCGGGGAACTCGGCACGGATCGCCTCGATCGCCGCAATGCCGCCCATGCCCGGCATCTGCAGGTCCATCAGGGTGAGATCGGGGCGGAGCGCCCGGTAGCGCTCGATCGCTTCCTCGCCGGTGCTTGCCTCGGCGACAAGCTCCAGCCCGGATTGTCCCTCAAGCACGGCAGCGATCCCCTCGCGAAGTAGCGGGTGATCGTCGACTGTCATGATGCGGATAGTGGGCATGGCGCAATGATGGCAAGGTGCTGGGCCCGAAGTATCGCCGATCTGCCCCATCGCGGCATGCAACGACGTGACCTCCACCGATGGCCTGCGAGCATGGAGTGACCATGGTCAAGAAAACCCAACCCCACGGCACCCTGCGCACCGGCATGGGTGGCTGGAACTTCGCCCCCTGGCGCGGCGTCTTCTACCCTGAAGGCCTTACCCAGAAGCGCGAACTCGAGTACGCGAGCCAGCACGTGACCAGCATCGAGATCAACGGCACGTACTACCGCGCGCCCGCGCCCGAGGTTTACCGCCAGTGGGCGGCCACCGTTCCGGATGGCTTCCTCTTTTCGGTGAAGGCGCCGCGGTACATCGTGCAGAAAAAAGCCCTGGCCGAGACGAAGGAGCAGGTATCGCGTTTCATCGAGGGCGCTGCCGCCCTCGGCGACCGGCTCGGCCCCGTGCTCTGGCAGTTCCTGCCCACGCGCACGTTCGATCCTGGCGATATCGCGGCGTTCCTCGATCTATTGCCGGAAAAGGTGGACGGGATGCCCCTTCGCCACGCCGTGGAAGTGCGCCACGAAAGCTTCCTCGACCCGCGCTGGCTTGAGCTGGCGCGCGGCCGCGGCGTGGCCACGGTGTATACGGATTCACCCGATTACCCCAACCTCGCCGACCTCACCGGGCCGTTCGTCTACGCACGCCTCATGCGCAGCCAGGCGAACCGCAAGACCGGTTACACGGCCGCCGCGCTGGCCGAATGGGCCACGCGCGCCGCTACGTGGACGAGCGGTGGCGATCCTGACGATCTGCCACACGTCGGCCAGCCCCAGCCACGGGAAACACCCAGGGACGCGTTCATCTACTTCATCTCGGCGGCGAAAGAGCGTAACCCTGCCGCCGCGATGGCGCTCGGACACGCGGCAGGCATCGCATAATCCACCCCACGATCTACCCCAGCGGAATTTCCATGGACCGACTTATCCAGAACAGCCTTATCGATCTCTTCGCTGCCAACGACGTTGGCCTCGTACCCGACGAGGACTGGCTGCTCACCCAGGACGACGATGGCTCGGACGACGGCGACTACCCCGCGGTCCGCGGCATCTGGCACGAAGGCAAGGACGGCGGCATGGGCCGGCTGGACCTGGATATCGTGCTCGACGAGGAGCGCACGATCGAAGAGAGCTTTGGCGGCGTGGGCGCCGGCAAGGTGGGCGTGCGCGACGCGATCGATAGCTTTGCCCGTAACGATTTCCACGTGGTACTGGCCGCGTGCTGGCACCTCGTGAACAAAAAGAAGCTGGCCGTTCGTGAGATCACGGCGGGTATGCACCGCTTCACCGTTTACATCGGCGATTTCACGCTGCGTGGCGAAAGCGATGCACCGATGGAGATCCCCGAAGACGGCCTGTCGGCCCTGGAAGCCGCGATCGCCACCGCACCGCTCACCAGCGATGTGCACTGGATCCGGGTCTTCTACGGCAACGTGGGCGATGGCAAGAGCCAGGTCGAGGTGCTGCTGGATAACGAACCGTGGGCCGCAGGCCACAAGGCGATCGCCTCCGTGGATTGGCCGCAGCACGAACGCTATTACAGCCTGCGCAATTTCATTGCGCTCGTCCCGCTGGACTAGACACCGCTGTTGCAGGAGCGCGCTTATTAATCCGCGTCGCGAAACGCGGGCCATTCCTCGGGGCGCATGATCTCGAACAACCCTTCGCGCTTCGTGCGGCGGCCGAGGCGTAGTACTTCGGCATCACGCGAGAACACGATGGAGGCACGCGAGGACGCCGCAAGCTCAAGGAACTTCTGGTCGTCGGGATCCTTGCAGCGAGGCGGCTTCTTCGTGCACTCATCCGTCGGCAACCGGCGAACCAGCGCATCGAAGCGTGATACCGCATCGGCCCGGCGGGCGTCGTCGAGTTTCAGCGTTGGGTAGTCGAGTACCGCCAGCCATTCGTCGCGGCAATCATCACGCGTTATGGCTTCCACTTCGCCACCCTCGATGGCCGCGACCAGCGCCGCGGCCCGGGGATCGGCGAACACGAAGGCATCCAGGCACACATTGGTGTCCAGGACGACCCGCAGCGTCATGCCGCGGCGCTCGCGGCGAGCGCAGCGTGCTGTTCGGCCACCAGCGTGTACGAATGCTTGCGTGCCTCGTGGTCGAAGACCTGGGCAGTGATAATCAGTTCATCGGCCTGCGTGCGTTCGATGAACGCCGCAAGGCCTTCGCGCACCGTATCGGGTGAACCCACGACCGCGCACGACAGCGCGTGATCGACCTGTGCCTTCTCCATCGGGGTCCAGATGCCCTCCATGCTGTTGACCGGCGGCGGCAGCTGGCCGGGCGCACCGCGGCGCAGGTTCCAGAACGCTTGCTGTTGCGACGTGAACAGGCGCTGTGCCTCCTGGTCGGTATCGGCGGCCACCACGTTGATACCGAGCATGGCGTACGGCTTGTCCAGCACGGCGGAGGGCCGGAACATGGTGCGGTACACCTCTAGCGCCTGCATCATCAGGTCGGGGGCAAAATGCGATGCGAACGCGAACGGCAAGCCCAGCTCCGCCGAAAGGCGCGCACTGAACAGGCTGGAGCCCAGCAGCCACAGCGGTACGTTCGTATCCATGCCAGGCACGGCGCGCACCGTCTGGCCGGGCTGCAGCGGGCCCAGGTAATGCTGGAGCTCCACCACGTCATCCGGGAACCGGTCGTCGCTCGGCCCCATCGCACGGCGCAATGCGCGTGCCGTGGCGTAATCGGTGCCCGGGGCACGGCCCAGGCCAAGGTCGATACGGCCCGGGTAGAGCGAGGCCAGCGTGCCGAACTGCTCGGCGATCACCAGCGGGGCGTGGTTGGGCAGCATGATGCCGCCGGAGCCCACACGGATCGTCTTCGTCGCCTCCGCGATATAGCCGATCACCACCGCGGTGGCGGCGCTGGCGATCCCGGTCATGTTGTGGTGCTCGGCCAGCCAGTAGCGGTGGAATCCAAGCGCTTCGGCATGCACGGCAAGGTCGCGCGAGTGGCGCAGCGCCTCGCCGGGGGATGAGCCGCGCGGCACCGGGGCCAGGTCGAGGACGGAAAACGGAATCATGGGCGCAATCCTTGGGGTGCGACGGGCACCGATCATTTCCATATGGGCAGCCTTCGCCCAAAGGCAACCGTGTAGGCGAATGCCGGCACGATCCGTAGGCGCTGCGCCCGCCAGTACGGCTGGCCGTGGACCCGCTCGCGCGCCCCGTGCTTCCCTTGAGGCCCCTCCAAGGAAGGACGCTACATGCCACACCTACGTTTGCTGACCGCGCTGGCGCTCGCCGCGCCCGCGTCATCCATGGCCTCGAACATGCAGGCCGATCGCTACTTCGCCGTGCAGACCGTAGGCGATGCGCCAGGTTCTGGCGAGTTCGTGGTACGCATTAGTGAAACCGCGCGTGCGAAGGCGTTCGCCAAAGCGATGCAGCACGGCCAGCCCTTGCGCCTCACCAGCCGCGTTGTCCAGCGGCCGGCCGCCTGGAACACAGCGTGGCCGTTCTACACCGAGCGCCACCGCCTCATTTCCACCCAGGCGCTGGTATCCCGTTGTTCATCGCACGGCCCGGGACAGGTCACCCTGCTGATTGCCGGCGGCGCGAACGTGCACGGCAGCGCATGGTGTCCAGCCGTTCGTGTCGTTCGTGAAATCAACCCACCGGCGCCACGCTAGCTTCGGCTGATTCCCTGGGGAAACGATCCGTTCGGCCGGCCGATGCGCCACAACCCCCGGTGGAGGCGGAAAATACGCCCATCCACTCAACCATTCCGGCGAACACCGGGGGAGCATGACCATGATCGATATCCGCCGCTTTAACACCCTGGGTGGTGCCAACCACGGCTGGCTCGACGCGAAGCATCATTTCTCCTTCGCCTCGTACCACGATCCGAAGCGGATGGGCTGGGGCGCGCTGCGTGTATGGAACGATGACACCATCGCCGCCGGCACCGGCTTTCCGGCGCACCCGCATTCGGACATGGAAATCATCACCTATGTCCGCGAAGGGGCGATCACCCACGAAGACAGCCTGGGCAACAAGGGCCGCACCGAGGCCGGCGATGTGCAGGTGATGAGCGCAGGCACCGGCATCCGCCACGCCGAATACAACGCCGAACCGGACGCCACGCGGATCTTCCAGATCTGGATCATTCCCGATGGCGAACGCAAGGCACCGTCGTGGGGCACCCGCCCGTTCCCCAAGGGCGAGCGCTCGGGCCGCTTCGTGACGCTGGCCAGCGGTTTTGAAGACGATGCCGATGCGCTGCCGATTCGCACGGATGCGCGCGTGCTTGGCGCCAGCCTGAAGGCCGGCGAGACCGCGGAGTACGCGCTGGGCGAAGGTCGCTTCGCCTACATGGTGCCGGCTGCCGGTGCCGTGGAGATCAACGGCCAGGACCTCGGCAAGGGCGATGGCGCCGCGATCCGCGATGAGCGCGTACTGCGCATCACCGCGAAGGAAGATGCCGAACTGGTGCTGGTCGACTCGGCGGCGTAACCGATAGCCGTTGTAGGAGCGTGCTTGCACGCGATGGGGGTTATGGCAGGCCCCATCGCGCGCAAGCGCGCTCCTTCAGTTGCGGCATTACTTGCGTTTCATCAGGCCATTGGTGAACAGGTACGCAGCGGTCTGGTAGTAAGTTATTGCATCTTTCGCGTTCTGGTCGTTGTACGTCGCCACCGGTGTCGCATCGCCGGTTTCCTCCTGCGGCAGCATCTCTTTGACCGGCTGCCTGGGCACCAGCGATGCCAGCATGCCGCCATGCAGGTAACCCAACTCCTGGTAGGTGCTTACGAACGCCCGCTCGCGACCGGGCTCCAGCTTGAACAGGTCGTAGCCGTAGAAGCGCGATGTGTAGCTGAAGTTGAGCATGCCCAGCAGCGTCGGCGGAATATCGATCTGGCTCATCAGCCGATCGACCCGACCCGGCGCCACATGCTTGGGTGAATAGATATAGAGCGGGATGTGGTAACGATCGATCGGCAGGCTGGTCTTGCCTGCGCTGGTAGCACAGTGGTCGGCCGTGATCACGAAGATCGTGTCATCGAACCACGGCTTGGTCGCCGCGCGCTTGAGGAAATCGGCGATGGCCCAGTCGGTGTACTGCACCGCGGCACGTCGCGAGCCTTGCGGCAGCGGCACACGCCCGGCCGGGAAGGTGAACGGCCGGTGGTTCGACGTAGTCATGACATGGCCGAAGTACGGCTTGCCCTTCGCATAGGCATCATCCATGCGCTTCATGACCAGGGTGAACAGATCCTCATCCGCCACGCCCCACACGTTCTCGGCGTGGATGTCCTTCGCATCGATCACGTTGCGATCAACGGCGTCATAGCCATTGCTCGCGAAGAAGTGGTTCATGTTGTCGAAGTAGCCGTAGCCGCCGTACACGAACTCGGACGTATAGCCCTTCGCGTTGAACACATCGGCCAGGGACCACAGGCCCTCGTTTCCGGGCCGCTTGACGATCGATTCGCCGGGCGTGGGCGGCACGGAGAGCGCCAGCGCTTCCAGGCCGCGCACGGTGCGGGTGCCATTGGCGTACAGCTCGGTGAAGAACAGGCTCTTGTCGGCGAGCGCATCCAGGTTCGGCATCAGGTGCTTGTGCTTGCTGACCGAAAGACCTTCCACGTAGTCGCCCGACAGGCTCTCCACGCTGATCAGCACCACGTTGAGCTTCTTTTCCGGCCCGGCGTTCTCGATCCGCCGGGTGATGTCCATCGGATCATCGCTGGTGAACGTGGCATCGGGGGTCTTCAGCAACGTGCGCAGCTCACCAAAGGCCTGGTCCTTGGGCAGCGAAGGGTAGTACTTGGCGTAGTCGAGTTCGTTTTCGCGGAACGCGGCGAAGAACTCGTAGGTGCCATCACCCGCCAGCTCGTTCATGTACTGGTTGCGCTGGCCATCCTTCATGGCGGCATCCACGCCGAAGCTCACGGCCACGGTCGCCACCAGCCAGCCGAGCACGACCATGCTGCGGCCAGCGAAGCGCGAGCCATCGTCACCGAGCGCCAGCTTGCGGCGGCTGAGCCAGATGATGCCCACGGCGAGCAGGGCGATCATGGTGATCCAGGTGCCGATCGGGTACGACTCCTGGATATTGCCCACGACCTCATGGGTGTAGACGAGGTAATCGACCGCGATGAAATTGAAGCGGGCACTGAACTCGCCCCAGAACACCAGTTCGGCGACCGCGACAAACAGCGTGGCGAAGGCCAGCACCCAGGCGAAGCCAAGGAAGATACGCCGGCCCCAGCGGGACATGGCGGCCCGCCGCGGCAATAGCCACAGCACCAGCAACATGGGCCAGCCCATGTAGAGGAAGGTGACCAGGTCGTAACCCAGCCCCACGCCGAACACGTACAGCAGCGCGCCCGGCGAGTGCGGCACATCCTTGCCGGTCTTGATCAGGAGGATGAGCCGGACCACGAAGGCCACGGCGATGAACAGGGCGCCATACCAGGCCAGGGGCCGGAAGCGCTGGCGCAGCGCCGGGGAAACAGGATGCATGGTGCCTCGCGGACGGACGGGCGGGCGCGCACGCCTGCCTTGTCATCGCAGCGTAAGAAACCGCGCTTACATGCTCCTTTCCCAAACCTTAGCGCCAGCTTTCACGTGCCGGATGGGCATACATCGCATTCGGCACGAACGTGCTCCCTGCCGCCCCGGCGCGCTATGTGGCACCCTACACGACCTTACGAGCCAGATCTGGAGCCGCGGCACCGTGGAGCAAGCACCCAGCACGGAGCTGTCGCCTAACCAACCGCCCCTTGGCAAGCGCGCGCATTACGCCAACCTGCTGCGCAGGGCGGGCGGGCCACTGCTGTCGGTGGCCTTGCTGTGCCTTGCCCTGTGGGCCCTGCACCTCATGGCCAGCGAGGTGACGTACCGCCAGATCGGCGACTACGTGCACAACCTGCCCAACGCCGATATCGGCCTGGCGGTGCTGCTGACGGGCGCCGGGTTCGCGGTGATGACCCTGTACGACTGGTTCGGCCTGGCCAGCGTGGGCAAGCGGCTTCCGGCAAAACGCGTCGGGCTTATCTCCTTCATCAGCTATGCCTTTTCCAATGCGCTGGGCATGTCGCTGCTGGTGTCGGGCTCCATCCGCTACCGGTTCTACGTGCAGGCGGGGCTGACCACGGGCGAGATTGCCCGGGTGGTGCTCTATACAACGCTGAGCTTCTGGCTGGGCCTCATGGCGCTCACCGGCGCCATCCTCATGTTCGTCCCCATCCCGCCGGAAGTACCGCTCTCGGGCCTGCGGATCCCGCTGGCGATCGTGCTGTCGGCCGTACCCGTGGCCTGGTTCGCGGTGGCCGTGTTCGTGCGCCGCCCCATCCGCGTCTGGCGCTGGGCCGTCAACTCGCCCACGCCAACCGTCGCGGCGCGGCAGATCCTGGTCGGCGCACTGGATTGGGGCCTGGCGGCGGGCGTGCTGTACGTGCTGATGCCCGAAGCGATCGTGGGCGGTTTCGGCCATTTCCTGGCCATCTTCGTGCTCGCCCAGATGGCGGGCCTGATCAGCCACGTGCCGGGTGGCCTGGGTGTGTTCGAGGCCGTGATGCTGGCCGGCTTCGGTGCCACCGGGAACCACGGGCTGGAGGCACCGATCCTGGGCTCGCTGGCCGCCTATCGCGCGGTGTACTACCTGCTGCCGCTGTGCGTGGCCACGCTCATGGTGATCGTCCGCGAGCTGCGCGCCTTGCGCCATGCCGCCCTGATCACGCCGTGGTTCTCCGGCCTGCTGCCGCCGTTCTTCGCGGGGCTCACGCTGGTATGCGGTGCGGTGCTGCTGTTCTCGGGGGCCACCCTGGCCATCCCGGGCCGCATGGAGATCCTGCGCGGCTTCGTGCCGCTGCCGCTGGTCGAGGTCTCGCACTTCCTTTCCAGCGTGGTCGGCATGTTGCTGCTGATCCTGGCCCGCGGCCTGCAGCGCCGGCTCGATGCGGCGTACTGGCTGAGCCTTGTGCTGCTGATCCTGGGCGCGGTGCTGTCGATGCTGAAGGGCATCGACTATGAAGAGGCCACGCTCCTCACCCTGCTCGCCCTGGCGCTCGCGCCAGCGCATCGGCATTTCTACCGCCGCGCCTCGCTGTTCCGCGCCTCGTTCTCTCCCGGCTGGGTCATCGCCATCGCCGCGGTGTTCGCCTGCGCCACGTGGCTGGTGTTCTTCAGCTTCAAGCACGTCGAGTACAGCAACAACCTGTGGTGGGAGTTCAGCTTCCGCCACGGCGGTGCGCCCCGCGCCTTGCGCGCCCTGGTGGGCGCCGCCGCGGTGGTCATGCTGTTCGCGCTGGCGAACCTGATCCGGCCGGCCCCACCACGGCGTGCCCGCCCCAGCGATACGGAACTGGCCCGTGCCATGCCTTTGCTGAAGCAGTTCAGCTCGGCGCAGGCGCACCTGGCACTCGTGGCCGACAAGACCCTGATGTTCGCCCCGGATGACCGCGCCTTCATCATGTACGACATCGAAGGGCGCAGCTGGGTGGCCATGGGCGACCCGGTGGGTGAGGATGAGGATGCCCGCCGCGAACTGGTATGGAGCTTCCGGGAGGAATGCGAGCGCGCCGGTGGCTGGCCGCTGTTCTACCAGGTGCGCCCGGAGGACCTGGACCTGTACCTCGAAGTGGGCATGAACCTGCTGAAGATCGGCGAGGAAGCGCGGGTTCGGCTGGAGACCTTCAACCTCGATGGCAAATCGAAGAAGACGCTGCGCGGCACGGTGAACAAGCTCGCGCGCGACGGGCTACGCCTGGAGATCATCCCGATCGAACAGGTGCCAGCCATCCTGCCAAGGCTTAAACTCATCTCCGATGCATGGATGCGCGACAAGAAGGTCCGCGAGAAGCGCTTCTCGCTGGGCCTGTGGGATGAGCGGTACCTCTCACGCACGCCCATGGCGGTGATCTGGCAGGGTGAAGAACTCGTCGCGTTCGCCAACATGTTCCTCACCGAGTCGAAGGAGGAAGCCTCCGTCGACCTTATGCGCCACCTGCCCGAAGGCCCTGCCGGCATCATGGATTTCCTGTTCATCGAGCTGATGACGTGGGCGAAAGCCAACGGCTACCGCTGGTTCAACCTGGGCATGGCCCCGCTTTCGGGCCTGCAGAACCGCCGCACGGCACCGCTGTGGAGCCGCTTTGGCGCCATGGTGTTTGGCCGTGGCGAGCGCTTCTATAACTTCCGTGGCCTGCACCGCTACAAGGACAAGTTCGATCCCGAATGGGAGCCGCGCTACATCGCCGTGCCGGGCGGTATCGCGCTGCCGCTCGCGCTGGCCAACGTGGCCAGCCTGATTTCCGGCGGCCTCGGCGGGGTCGTGCGCCGGTGAGGAAGATCGTTCGCGGCGTCGTCATCGCCCTAGTTGTCATGCTGCTGGGCGGCCTGCTGGCCTGGCACCCGTGGACCCGCGCCTCGCTGGAAAGTGCCACCGTCGAGCTCCCCGCGCTCAAGGCGCCGCCGGCGGGCGAGGAAGACCTGATGGTGGTCATCTATTCCGGCGATGGCGGCTGGTGGGATCTCGACCAGCGCCTGGGTGCCGTGTTCACCCAGCGCGGCATCCCCGTCGTGGGCCTGAGCACGTTCAAGTACTTCTGGCGTTACCGTGCGCCCGACGAATCGGGCCACGATCTCGATCGCCTGCTCGACAAGTACAGCAAGCAGTGGGGCAAGACCCGGATCCTGCTGGTGGGCTATTCCTTTGGCGCCGACGTGCTGCCCAGCCTGGTCGGCAAACTGCGTGCGGACAACCGTAGCCGGCTCTCGCAACTCGTGTTGCTCTCGGCCAGCCGCGACGTGAATTTCGAGATCGAACTCGAGGGCTACATGCAGCAGGGCTGGTGGACGACCCACACGCACAACCTGCTGCAGTGGCTGAACCCCGTGGTCCATTACGATGCCATGCCGCCCATCCACGCCCTGGACGGCAAGCCGCCGATGGCCTGCTATTACGGCGCAGAGGATGCCGAAGACAGCGGGTGCACCGACCCGAACCTGCCATCGTTCGTCACGGTGTACAAAAAGCCCGGCTCGCACCACTTTGACGAGAACTACGAACAGCTCGCGACGGAGCTGATTTCGCGGATGCCGCCACGGGCGTTGCTACCCAACGCGTCGACACCGCCTTAACGCGGTTTGGCCGAATCGGCGTGTGAAATGCTGTCACTGAAATTTCACCGCCATGCCACCGAAATTTTCGTCTCCCACGCTCAGTCTGGCCATCCGGGCGGGAAAGGCAGGAGACGAACCATGCATAGAGAACCGGGAAAACGCGATTACGGCACGTCCGATTGCGCCGCGCTGCGCTCGCTCGCCAGCCGTGGCGTCCCCGTGCCGCCGCAGCCACGCCCCGCCACACGGCCTGCCACCAGGCAGCAGCCTGATCAAGCACGGCGCCCTGCCCAGACGCCTGCCTGAACGGCAGCCCGCACCGTCGCCGCTGACGGCGAATCAGTCCTAATTTTCAGAATCCTCCTATATCCCTCGGCGCGCGGCCTAAGTAAGACTTAGGCCCGTGCCCGGCCGCTATCCGTCGGGTACGAATTCGCCGATGACCGATCCGACGGCAGGATGCCGTCCGTCCCTAGCGCCAGGATCGATCCCCCCCTTCATCGGCGGAAACGCCGCGCCGGCTTTGCCGGGCCGCGTATAGGCGGCTATGCCGCCAGACCCAGGGACGGTCACCATGGCCCTCCGCGTGAGCGCGAGGGCCATGTCTTATCGGCCACACACCACGTGGACCCTTACAATGGCCACATGGGTTGCCTTCCTCTTCCGATTTTCATGCTGCTTGGCTGCGGCATCGGCTGGCTGGCCGGTGAAAAGGCCGGCTCGATTTACGGTGCAGGCATAGGCCTGCTTGTCGGCGCGGTCCTCACCGTGTTGCTGTTCCGGGCCATGCGCAAAGGCAACCGCTGAGCGTTACCGGGTACGCCAACGTTACTGCGTGCTGCCGAAGAAGTATGAAACGCCGAGTCCCCCGGTCACCGACGGGCCGTGCCCGCCGATACGGTGCAGTGCATACGCATCCAGTTGCAGGTGATCGCCGATGCTGTAGGCGACACCACCGCCGGCCTGGACCTCATTGCCGTCGTCCGCGTCATGGATCGCATCCGCCTCCACGTACGCCATCCAGTTTTCACCGATCTTGCGGCCGAAGGTCGGCGCCAGCGTCCACGTGTTACGGCCCTTCAGGCGGTCAACATTCGCGTACAGGGTGTTCTGCGCCTTGTCGTCGGGCTTCCACTGCAGGGTGGTGCCCAGGCTGTACTGCCTTGCACCGTTCCCGAAATCCTCGTCGCCGTTGGCGAAGGTGACCTGGCCCAGTGCCGCCCAGCTGAATGCGCCGTCGGCATCACTGCCCGCGGGGGCGTACTTCATGGCCACGCTGGTATCGCCATGGCCTACCGCATGACGGCGTGAACCCTGGCCACGTTCCTCCAGGCGGTTCCATGCCGAGCCGCCCACCTGCAGTTCCACCGGTCCACCCGTGCCGATGCGGATCAGGCTATCGGCGGTGTAAGTACGATCGAGGTAGCCGTCCGAACGCTCGCGTTCGTAGGTCGGCAGGCCTTGCTCCCAGGCCACGGTGCCCGCAGGCAGCACGCTGGTGGCAAACCCTGCACCCGGGCGATCAAAGTCCGGCGGATCGGCGAGCGCCACGGCGGGCGCAAGAAGAAGGAGGGCAGCGAGGGCATGGCGCAGGTTCATGCGGCGCATTGTGACGGGCCGGCGCGTCGCCGTGGCGTGCACACCGCCCGTCACCCCCGGTGGATTACGGGGCTTTCACCACGGGGAAGCTTTCCGGCAGCGTGATCGTGGCATCACCCGCGAAATCCTCCGCCGAGCGGCCCAGCTTCAGCTGGTAACTGCCAGCCGCGACGTGCCAGCGCTTGCCGGCATCATCCCAGCGGGCGAGCGCCAGCGGTTCCAGCGGGATATCCACGCGGCGGCTATCGCCCGGCTTCAGGGTGACCTTGGCCCAGCCAGCAAGGCGGCGGGCGCCGCCATCCGGGCCGGTGACGTACACCTGCGGCACATCGGCGCCGGCAACCTTGCCCCTGTTCTTCACGGTGACGTGGGCAACCGCATGACCGTCCTTGCCCTTCTCGACCGCGAAGCCGCTGTAATCGAAGGCGGTGTAGGTCAGGCCGTAGCCAAACGCGAACAGTGGCTGGCGCTTCGTCTTCTCGTACCAGCGGTATCCGACATCCGCACCTTCGATGTTGTAATCGATGGTATCCGCCGGCTTCTCCTTGCTGTTCAGGCCGGCGCCCTGCACGGTGGCGCGTGGCAGTTGCGATTCGTCCTTCGGCCAGCTGAGCGGCAGGCGGCCACTGGGTGCCACCTCGCCGTAGAGCAGGCGGGCGATCGCCTCGCCACCGCCCGAACCCGGATACCACGCCTGCATCACCGCGCCGACCTGATCGAGCCAGGGCATCTTCACCGGGCCGTTGGTCTCCAGCACCACGACGGTACGCGGGTTCGCCTTGATGACGGCCGCCACCACGGCATCCTGGTTATCCGGCAGCGAGAGGTCCGGGGTATCGAACGATTCGGCCGCCCATTTGGTCACGAACACCACGGCCACATCCGCGCCGGCCGCCGCTTTCGCCGCGGCGGCCGGATCGGTACCCGCATCGAAGCTGACCTTGCTGGCGCGCTTGCCGATGAAGGTGAGCGGTGCCGAGGGGTGATAGACCACAGGGCCTGGCCAGCCACCCGGCTCGAGACCCGGCACGGCATTCCCCTGGACATCGGTGACGACGGACGAGCCACCACCGGCCATTACGCCCTTGTCGGCATGGCCACCGATGACGGCCACCGACTTGCCCTTCGCCAGCGGCAGCAGGCCATCCTGGTTCCGCAGCAGAACCGCACCGGCTTCGAGGGCCGCCTTTGCAATGGCACGGTCCGCTTCGTAGGGCACCTTGCCGGCCTTCACGGGTACCGGGTTATCCAGCACACCGTGGGCGATGAGGCTGCGCAGGATGCGCTTTGCCATGTCGTCGAGGCGGGCCTTGCTTACCTCCCCCTTCGCCACGGCCTCGCGCAGCGGTTTGTCGAAGAACAGTTCCGCATCGAACACCTCGCCGGCCGATTGCTGATCCAGCCCGGCGTTGGCCGCCCTGCCTGCGCTGTGCACGCCGCCCCAGTCGGACATGACCCAGCCCTTGAAGCCCCATTCCTTCTTCAGCACGTCGTTGAGCAACCATTCGTGCTCACCTGAGTACGTCCCATTGACCCGGTTATAGGCGGACATGACCGAGCCTGGGTCGCCATGCGCGATAGCGATCTCAAAGGCTTTCAGGTCGGATTCCCGCAGGGCGACCGGGTCGATCTGTGAACTGATGGTGTTACGGCCCGATTCGATATCGTTAGCAGCGAAGTGCTTGATGGTGGAGACCACCTGGCGCTCCTGCACACCCTTGATCGTGGCGCCCACGATGTACCCAGCCAGGATCGGGTCCTCGCCCGCGTACTCGAAGTTGCGGCCATTGCGCGGATCACGCAGCAGGTTCACACCACCGGAGAGCAGCACGTTGTAGCCCTTGCCGCGCGCCTCGCCCCCGATCATGCGGCCGCCCGCATGGGCCACTGCCGGGTCGAAGCTAGCCGCCGTGGCCAGGCTGGCCGGAAGGGAAATGGCACCGGCGTTGTCGATGCCGTGCTTGGTGACACCCAGGCCTGCGTCGGTCTCCTGGATGGCGGGCAGGCCAAGGCGCGGGTTGGCCGGTATAAAGCCCGCGTTGCCCAGCGCGCCCTCAGGCTCGCCGTGCTTGTCGCTCTTCATGCCGAAGTCGGTGCGGATGATCCGGAATTTCTCGTCGTCGGTCATCGCCGCCACGATGAGTTCGGCACGCTTGTCCGGCGACAGGGAACGATCCATCCAGGGGTGCGCGGGCGGCGTCGCGGCGGCGGCCGTGCCAGCAAGGCCGGCGGTGATGGCGAAGGCGAGGGCGGTGCGACGAGCAGTATCGGCCATGATCAGGCATCCGTGGGTTAACGAAACGCCCCACGATGTTCCAGTAACGGTTTCATCGCAACCCACGAGACGCTTCCGATGTACCTTCAATGCTTGTCGGTGGCGCTTGGCGCCCCCATCTATGTCATTGAATGAATTCACAAACGTCAATGCCACTCAGTGCGTTTCATCCGGCGGTTTCGGCCTGGTTCGAAGCCACGTTTCCCGCACCCACCGAGGCGCAGGTCGCCGCGTGGCCGGCCATTCGTTCCGGCCAGCACACCCTGGTGGCCGCACCTACCGGTTCCGGCAAAACGCTGACGGCATTTCTCTCCGCCATCGATGCCCTGGTGCGTGAGGGCGTGGCGGAGGGCGGCCTGCCCGACCGCACCACCATCCTGTACGTGTCGCCGCTGAAAGCGCTGTCGAACGACATACGCATCAACCTGGAAGCGCCGCTCGACGGCATCCGCGAAGAGCTGCGCAAGCAGGGCCTGCCCGATGTCGAGATCCGCACCGCGGTGCGCACGGGCGATACACCCACGGCCGACCGCGAGCGCATGCGCAAGCGGCCGCCTCACATCCTGGTCACCACCCCGGAGTCGCTGTACGTCCTGCTGGGCTCGGAATCCGGCCGGGCCATGCTGCGCAACATCCGCGAAGTGATCGTGGATGAAATCCATGCCGTGGCCGCCAGCAAGCGCGGTAGCCACATGGCGGTCTCGCTCGAACGGCTCGAAGCACTGGCCCAGCGGCGCCTGGTGCGCATCGGCCTCTCCGCCACGCAGAAGCCGATTGAAAAGGTGGCGGCGTTCCTCACGGGCGGCGATGCGTGCGCCATCGTCGATATCGGACACACGCGCAAGCGCGATCTCGCCCTGGACGTTCCGCCCGTCCCGCTCGAAGCGGTGATGTCGAATGACATGTGGGAACTGGTCTATAACCGGCTGGGCAACCTGATCGAACAGCACCGCACCACGCTGGTGTTCGTGAACACGCGGCGCATGGCCGAGCGCGTATCGCGCCATCTGTCCGAACGCCTGGGCACCGATGCAGTGACCGCGCACCACGGCAGCCTCTCGCGCGAGCAACGCCTTGATGCCGAGCAACGGCTGAAGGCGGGCTCGTTGCGCGCCCTGGTCGCCACCGCGTCGCTGGAGCTGGGCATCGATATCGGCGATGTGGACCTGGTTTGCCAGATCGCCTCACCGCGTTCCATCGCCGCTTTCCTGCAGCGCGCCGGCCGCGCGGGGCATGCCGTGGGCGGCACGCCCAAGGCACGCCTTTTTCCCACGTCGCGGGATGACCTCGTGGAGTGCGCCGCGCTGCTCGATTGCGTGCGCCGCGGCGAACTCGATGCGTTGATCATGCCTGAGCAGCCGCTCGACGTGCTGGCGCAGCAGATCGTGGCCGAGGTGGCGTGCCAGGAATGGGACGAGGATGCGCTCTACGACCTGATCCGCCGCGCGTACCCGTTCCGCGAACTGAAGCGGGCGACGTTCGATGACGTCGTGCGCATGCTCGCCGATGGTTTCAGCACGCGCGTTGGCCCGCGTGGTTCGTACATCCACCGCGATGCGGTGAACAAGCGCCTGCGCGAGCGTCGTGGTGCACGGCTCACCGCCGTGACCTCCGGCGGCACCATTCCCGAAACCGGCGATTACAACGTCCTGCTCGAACCGCAGTCCACCATGGTGGGCACGGTGAACGAGGACTTCGCGATCGAGAGCCTCGCCGGCGATGTGTTCCAGCTTGGCAACCGCTCCTACCGCATCCTGCGCGTGGAGATGGGCCGCCTGCGCGTGGAAGATGCTCAGGGCCAGCCGCCGAACATTCCGTTCTGGCTGGGTGAGGCCCCCGGCCGTACCGACGAGTTGTCGATCGGCGTGGCACGATTCCGTACCGAGATCGCGGAGCGCTTCGACGAAGGCGGCCGTGAGGCAGCGATGCACTGGCTTATGGGCGAGCTGGGCGTGGCAAAGGCCGCCGCCGAGCAGATCGTCGATTACCTGTTCCGTGCCCGCGCGGCACTGGGTGCGTTGCCCACGCGCGATACGCTGGTGATGGAACGCTTCTTCGATGAGTCGGGCGGTACCCAGCTCATCATCCACACACCCTTCGGTAGCCGCATCAACAAGGCGTGGGGACTGGCCCTGCGCAAGCGCTTCTGTCGCAAGTTCAATTTCGAATTGCAGGCGGCGGCTACCGAAGATGCCATCGTCCTTTCGCTCTCCACCAGCCACAGCTTCCCGCTGGATGAGGTGGCGCGCTACCTGCATTCGGCCAGTGCCGAACACGTGCTGGTGCAGGCCCTTCTCGATGCACCGTTGTTCGGCGTGCGCTGGCGCTGGAACGCGACAACCGCACTGGCCTTGCCGCGCTTCTCCGGCGGAAAGAAGGTGGCGCCGCAGCTGCAGCGCATGAAGAGCGAAGACCTGCTGGCCACCGTGTTCCCCGACCAGGTGGCATGCCTGGAGAACATCGTGGGCGAGCGCGAGGTGCCCGATCACCCGCTGGTGAACCAGACCCTGGACGATTGCCTGCATGAGGCGATGGACACCGAGGGCTGGCTGGCCGTGCTGCGTGGCATGGAGGCTGGGAGTATCCGCGTCATCGCGCGCGACCTGGCCACGCCCTCGCCGCTCGCGGCCGAGGTGCTCAGTGCGGCGCCCTACGCCTTCCTCGATGACGCGCCACTGGAAGAGCGGCGCACGCAAGCCGTGCAGTCGCGCCGCTGGAACGATGCGGAGAGCGCCGATGACCTTGGCCGCCTCGATACCGACGCGATCGCCTCGGTGCGCGCAGAAGCATGGCCCGAGGCCCGTAGCGCGGATGAGATGCACGAGGCGCTGATGCAGCTCGGTTCGGTCACGCCCGATGAGGTGCGTGACAACGGGTGGTTGCGACTGCTTCAGGCGCTGGCTAAGGATTCGCGCGCGACGCTGCTTACTGCCGATGGCACGTCGGTATGGGTGGCCGCTGAGCGCCTGCCCGCATGGCAGGCCATCCACCCGGCTGCGGTCATGCAGCCGGCTATCGCCGCACCGGCGGAATATGCGGCGCAGGCCTGGACGCGTGAGGCTGCCCTCATCGATATCGTGCGCGGCCGCCTTGGCGGCCTCGGTGTCGTCGAGGAGCGCAGCATGGCGCCGACGCTGGGCGTGGAGGCGATGGATGTGTCCCTTGCGCTTGTTGCGCTGGAGAGCGAAGGCTATGTCATGCGCGGGCCGTTCTCACCCGGCGCCACGGAGACGGAATGGTGCGAACGCCACCTGTTGGCCCGCATTCACCGCTACACCATCGGCCGGCTCCGCCGCGAGATTGAACCGGTGGCACCGCGCGACTTCATGCGCTTCCTGCTCGATTGGCAGCATGTCACCCGTGCGGCGCAAGTGGCGGGCCCCGATGCCCTGGCCGGCGTCATCGGCCAGCTCGAGGGATTTGAGGCCGCCGCCGGTGCGTGGGAATCCGAACTGCTGCCCTCGCGCGTGAGCGACTACAGCATCGGCTGGCTGGATGACCTGTGCCGTGCAGGCCGCATCGTGTGGAGCCGCCTGCGCCTGGGTACCGGCACCGGTGGGCCGGTGCGTGCCACGCCCATCGTGTTGTTGCCGCGCCGGCAATTGGCGGTGTGGTCGGCGGCGGCGCCGGCCATCTCCGATGAGGTGAAGCTTTC
The DNA here is from genome assembly GCF_023078495.1 of Luteibacter aegosomatissinici. Classification (NCBI taxonomy): domain Bacteria; kingdom Pseudomonadati; phylum Pseudomonadota; class Gammaproteobacteria; order Lysobacterales; family Rhodanobacteraceae; genus Luteibacter; species Luteibacter aegosomatissinici. Next base: position 4,847,263 of record NZ_CP095742.1, read on the forward strand.
TTCCCGCGCGGAAGCGGTGGAGGAGGCGCTGCGTGATGAAGGCGCATTGTTCTTCGATGAGCTCGCCTCGGTAACGCGCCTGCTGCGCACCGAGCTCGAAGATGCCCTGGGTGAACTCGTGGCGGCAGGCCGCGTTACGGCGGACAGCTTCGCTGGCCTGCGTGCGCTGCTGCTCCCGTCAGCCAAACGCCATAGCGGCCGTGCGCGGCGTACGCGCCGGCACATGCTCAGCGGCATCGAGGACGCCGGCCGCTGGGCGCTCTCGCGCCGCCCGCGCGAGGAGCGCAACGATGCGGACGGCATGGAGCATATCGCCCGCACGCTGCTGCGCCGCTATGGCGTGGTCAGCTGGCGGATCCTCGAGCGTGAAGCGGCGTGGCTGCCTGCGTGGCGCGACCTGCGCCGGGTGTACCACCGCCTGGAGGCGCGCGGCGAGATCCGTGGCGGCCGCTTCGTGGATGGCCTGGTGGGCGAGCAGTTCGCACTGCCGGAGGCGCTGACCGCGTTGCGCCAGATCCGCCACCGTGAGCACGATGGCGAGATCGTATGCATTGCGGGTACCGATCCGTTGAACCTGATCGGCGGCATCGTGGCGGGTACGAAGGTACCGGCGAACATCGGCAACCGCATCGCCATTCGCGATGGCATTCCGCTGGCGGCGATGGTGGCCGGCAAGTTCGTGGTGCTGGGCGATGTGGCACCCGATGAGGAGCGCGAGGCGCGCGCCGCGTTGCAGCGCCGTGCGGATATGCGCGTTCCCGCATAACCGATCCCGCGCCACCCGGCCACGACGATGTAGGAGCCCACCCTGTGGGCGACGCCTTTCGCGATACCGCCGCAGGACCTGTTGCGGTATCGCGAAAAGATGTCGCCCACAGGGTGGGCTCCTACGGCGATGCTGTTAGCGCAACTGCACGTCGCCGATCACCCAGAACGTCGACGGGCCCGGCTTGCCGGTGATCAGGATGCACAGGTCGTGCGTGCCTTCGCGCTTGGGCAGGATGCCGTCGAGCGTCGCCGGGCCACCCTTGGCCTTGGCCAGCGGGATGGTCGTGAGCTTCGGGCCGTCGCAGGTGTCCTGGTGGATCTCGATCTCGCCATCGCGCGACTTTGCCTTGCGCGTGACAATGCCGGCGGTGTCCTTCCACAGTGCGTAGTTGAAGGGCAGCTTGTTCACGCTGATGGCGACGCCGTAGCGGCCATCCAGCTTCACGCCCTTCCACGTCCAGCAGGTGTCCATGATGTCCACCTTGTACACAGGGCGGACGCCGTCGACCAGCGTGGGCGATTCCACGCGAACCGGCAGCTTGCTGCTGCACAGGCCGAGCTCATCGCTGTTACGGCGCAGCAGTGACTTGGCATCGATCGTTTCCGAACGCGGGCCGGACAGGCCAAACCCGTTTGCGAAGGTGATGGCCTGCACCGTCGACGGGAGCGCAACCTCGAACGGACCGGTGTATTCCGGCGACTGCGCCGTGGGCGGCGTACCGTCGGTGGAATAGCGGATCTTGCCGTACCCGGTCTGGCTGGAGAGCGTGACCGTCGCCTTGTCGTTGCCGGCGGCCTTTGCATCGATCGCCACCGCGAATGCGCTATCGGCCGGCATGATGCCCGCCGCACGGTAGCGTGAGAACTGCGCGGGCAGGCGAGTGAGGAAGCCGTTCCAGTCCGGGATCGGCGTCCACGTGCGCTCAGCCAGCGCAGCCATGCGCGGGAACAGCGCATGCTGCACGCGCTGCCAGTTGGGCTGGTATTCGGTAAACAGGGTGATCTGTTCGCCCAGCACGTGGCTTGCCTTGTCGGCCGGGATGCCCGCTGGTACTGGCTCAAACTTGTACACGCTTTCGAGCGACTGGATATTCGGACGGCCCGCGGGCTCGTCGGCCATGCTGGACTGCAGGTAATCCATGTACAGGTTCGGCGAAGGCGCCATCACCACATCATGGCCTGCATTGGCCGCCTTGATCGCGCCGGCCGTGCCGCGCCATGACATGACCGTGGCGCTGGCGGGCACCTTGCCATCGAGGATTTCGTCCCAGCCGATCAGGCGGCGATGGTGCTGCTCGAGGTATTCGCCGATGCGCGCAACGAACCAGCCCTGCATCTTCTCTTCGTCATCGATGCCCAGCGACTTCATCTTCGCCTGCACCTTGGGCGAGTGCTCCCACTCATCCTTGGCCGCTTCATCACCACCCACGTGGATATACGTGGACGGGAAGATATCCATCACTTCGTCGAGCACGTCCTCCAGGAAGGTAAACGTGCCGTCGTCGACGTTGAACAGTGCAGTGTTCACGCCCCAGTCCGCCGATACCGTGTGCTTCTTGCCGGCGCCGTACTGAGGATAGGCCGCGACGGCCGCCTGCGCGTGGCCAGGCATTTCGATTTCAGGCACCACGGTAATGTGGCGCTCGGCCGCGTAGGCGACGATCTGCTTCGCCTCTTCCTTGGTGTAGAAGCCGCAATACGGCTTGTCCGCACCGCCGGTGATCGCGATATCCGGGCCTACTGGCGTACGGCACGAAGCCACATCGGTCAGCTTGGGATACTTTTCGATCTGCAGGCGCCAGCCCTGGTCATCGGTAAGGTGCCAGTGGAAGGTGTTGAGCTTGTGCATGGCCATCTGGTCGAGCAGGTGCTCGATCTCGCTGACCGACTGGAAGTGGCGGCTGGAATCCAGCATGAGCCCGCGCCATTCAAAGCGCGGTTTATCGACGATGTGCACGCCCGGCAGGCCGTTCTGCGCGGCAGGGTCGGTCGCCAGCTGCCACAGCGTCACGGCACCGTAGAACAGGCCGGTTTCGTCGTTGGCGGCAATCCGCACGCCCTTGTCGTCGACATCGAGCGCGTAGGCCTCGATGCCCTTCACGGAGGCTTCGGTGTGCAACCAGATGGTCCCGGCACCCGGCTTGCCTTCCACGATGGGCACGGTGACACCGCGCGCCTGGCGCAGCCAGCCCTGCAACTGGGTGGCTACCTTCTTCGCCTGGGTATCCCCGGCGGCGGTGGCGATCTTCGTGGACGCATCGATGCGGAAGTGGCCCGGTACGCGGGACAGCTGCGCGGGCATCGGTATCAGCGACAGCGGTGTCGTATCGACGGGGGCGGTGGTCTGCCTCGGCTGGCTGGCACAGGCGGCAAGGCCGGTGGCCATGGCGAGGAGGAGGATACGGCGCATGCGATGGCCCTGTGTCGTCACTGGCGATAGAGGCCGAAGCCTACGGGGTTCGCGGTAAAGCGTAAATAGTAAGCAGTCAGCAAACACCACACGCTTGCGCGTCAAAAAAAAAGCGGGCCCGGCAAAGGGATTCGTCGGGCCCGTGGGGAATCGTGCTTCGAGGGTTATGTGCGGCCATCCGTGGCCGCCAAGCCATGACGCTAACGCTTAGAGATCGAAATGCACCGAGGCCATGTAGCGGCGGCCGGTGGTGTACTTCGCGACCGGCATATCGGTCGTGGTCAGGTACTGCTTGTACTTCTCGTTCGTCAGGTTCATGCCCGCGAGGGTGAACGAGACGTTCTTGTTGAGCTTCCAGCCGAGCGTGGCACCCAGGTCGCCGTAATCGGCCGTGGTGGCCGGCGGCGCACCGGCGATGTAACCGCCGGCGAGGTACTTGCTGCGCCAGTTGTACGTGACGCGGGCGCTGAACGGGCCCATTTCGTAGTACGGGCTCACCGAGTACGCGTTCTGCGAGTTGTACGGCAGCGCGCCACCTGCATCCAGCGTGCCCTTGGCGTAGGTGTAGCTCGCCGTCACGCCCAGGCCGGTATCCCAGAATGCCTGCTGGTAGCTGACCGTGCCGCCGCGGATCTTGCCGCCGCCGGTGTTGCGCGGACGGCTGATCGAGTATTCGCAGAAGCCATCCGGGGTGCAGAGACCCTGCGCGACCTGGCGGGCAAACGTGGCCTGGTCGTTGACGATGCCCGAGTTGTAGAGCAGCTCGTTCGCCGAATCGACCAGCACGTAATCATCGATCTGCTTCAGGAAGCCGGTCACGGCCAGGTAGGACTGCGGCGCGAAATACCACTCCGCGGCGAGCGAGTAGTTCTTCGACTTGTAGTCCTTCAGGTCCGGGTTGCCGCCCGAGCCGGTGAGCACCGAGTCGTTGAGGAACAGGTTGTTCACCTGCATGTTGTACGGCGGACGTGCGATCACCTTGGCGGCCGCACCGCGCAGCACGATGTCGTCGGTCAGGTCGTACGCGATGTTCAGGCTGGGCAGCCAGTTCTTCGTGGTGCGCGACGAGGTCTGCCACGAACCCGGCGGTGCCGGCAGCACCGGGGCGCCGCTGTAGTTGAAGCCGGTGCCGTCGGTCTTGGTATCGACGTAGCGGATACCGAAGTTGCCGTGGAAGCCACCGCCCGCGAAGTTGGCCTGGCCATAAGCGGCGTTGGTCTTCTCGACGAGCTTGTACGTGCCGTTGAGGTACGTACCCGGGTCTTCGTTGCCGCCGTTGGTGTTGCGCACCCAGGCGTACTGGGCGTCACGATCAGGCATGACATGGTTGGCCGAGCCATCCAGGCCATCGAGGGCGCCGAGCGTATCGGTGTAACCACCGAAGCCGAGGGCTTCCAGGTTGGTCGGGGCGTTACCGCCGTACACGTGGGCGGTCATGCCTTCTTCGTGGCGGTTCCAGCGGTAGCCGAACGCCAGTTCGTTGATGAACGAATCGAAGAACTTCGAGAAATCGAGCTGGCCGTACGTGTCACGCGAGTGCGCGGAGTACGAACCGTAGTTACCGGGCCAGCCACCCAGGCCATCCACGTCACCCATGTGCCAGTTGGCCGGGTCACGTGCGGCGGCGGGGCTGTCGAAGTTGAAGCCCTTGTTGATATCCCAGGTATAACCACCGGCGTACACCGGCTCCATCACCGCCTGCGAGATATTGTCGTTGATCGCCTTGCTGTAGCCGGCTGCGCCGGACAGCTGCCAGCCATCACCGTGCCAGGTCGACTTCAGGTCATGGGCAACCGTGCGCACCACCGACTTGCGGATGTTGCTGTCGAACGTACCCTGCGCGATGGCCGGGCAAGTCGGATCGTCGTTGCCGCAGACGTGGCCGCCGGTGACCACGCCGTTCGGGCCCTGGTTGAAGCTGGTGACGTTACCCGGCGTCGCACCGGTGAACGGATACAGCGACTGGTTCCAGTTATCGAAGTTTTCGCGGACGAACAGGTTGTTGAAATCGATATCCCAGTTGTCCGTCGGGCGGAACTGCAGGCCCAGCGTCGCGGTATCGCGCTTGCGCTTCTGCTGGAACCACGCCGAGTTGACCTCATCGGGCACCTTGGCGTTCGGATCCAGCGTGCCATTGGCGATGCCGGCGGCAACGGCCGGGCTCGAGGCCCACTTGGAGACCGGGCTGTAGCTGAAGATTTCAAAGCCCTGGCGGTCGATCTTTTCCTCGTAATGCTGGATCGAGGTGACGATGCCGAAGGTGTTGGACTCGTTCTTCCAGCTATACAGCGCCGAGCCGTTCGGGCGTGCACCCGGCGTGGCCTGGTCGTTGTAGTTTAGGCCGAACGAACCGCGGACCGTGTTGGCCGGCAGGTCGAGCGGGTTCAGCGTGTGCAGCAGCACCGTGCCGCCCAGGCTGCCTTCGGTCAGGCGGGCTTCGGGCGACTTGTACACTTCCAGGCGGCCGACGATTTCCGGGGCCAGCATGGTGAAGTCAAAGCCGCGGTTCGGCTGCGCGCCGTACTGCCACGGGGTCTGCGACACCGGCTGGCCGTTGAGGAACGTCAGGTTGAGGCTGGGATCGGTACCGTCGATCGATACGCGGTCACCCTGGCCGAACTGACGATCGATCGTGACACCAGGGACCTGGGTCATCGCTTCGGCGACGTTGGTGTTGGGGAACTTGCCGATGTCTTCGGCCGTCACGGCCTCGACGATGGCATCGGCATTGCGCTTGGTGTCGAGCGACTTCTCAAGGCTGGCGCGAATGCCGGTGACGGTGATGCCCTCGAGCTGGGCTGCCTTGGCAGCATCAGCCTTTTGCTGGGCGGTCTGCGTCTTGGCCGGCTGCGTCGACGCGTCCTGCGCGGCGGCTACACCGGTGAAACAACAGAGTCCGGCGATAATGCTCGCCGTGAGCAGATTCCTACGATGCGACATGGTGTCCTCCCCTCAGAGGATGTAGCTCCGGCGGGTTTCGCGGCCGCGCCGTGCTTTCGTTGCTATCGAAGAGCCTTTCGGCCCGGTTTTTTACTGAGCCTGCGTTCCTTTCCCGCTCATCAATGAGCTATCGAACCGTGCAGGTAGAGACCGGCGGCACCGATCACACCCAACTGTCCGTGGTCCATCAGACGTACCGGCACTTGCTGGAGAAAGGCGCGCATGACGCCCTTGTTGAAAAACCTGTCTGCGAAGCTGCTGGCGGCAAGGTAGTCGCGCACCTGGGGCAGGATGCCGCCGGCCAGGAACACGCCACCGCGGGCGCCGTAGAGCATGGCGAGATCGCCGACGAAGCTGCCGAGCAGGCCGCAGAACACATCCAGGGCTTCCACCGCAGCCGGATCGTTGCCGGCGAGGGCGGCCGTGGTGACGGCGGCGGGTTCGGCGAGCGTCGCGGGGGTGCCGCGCAGCGTCGAAATGGCTTTATAGAGATTGACGAGGCCTGGGCCGGAGAGGGCGGTCTCGTACGAAACGTAGTCACGGCTCTTCGCGAGCTCGGCCAGGATGGCGGCTTCGCGCGGGGTGCCGGGGGCGAGCGAGATCTGGCCGGCTTCGGTGGGCAGCACGGTGGCGTGCGGCTTGCCGGGCAACAACACCGCTGAGCCGAGGCCCGTGCCTGGGCCCATCACCAGGATGGGGCCGGCGGCCGGCGTGGCAGCGGTTTCAATGATGGCGGTGGTTTCGTGATCGCGCAGGAACTGGCAGGCGTAAGCCACCGCCTCGAAATCGTTCACGACGCTCAGGCCGGCCAGGTGCAGGCTTTCGCGGATGTCGCCGATGGAGACCGGCCAGGGCAGGTTCTCGTTGACGATGGCGTCGCCCAGTACATAGCCCGCGCTGGCCACCGCGCAATGCTGCACGGCGAACTGGCCCTCGAGGTGGCCGACGAAATCCTTCAGCACGGCGGTAAGGCTGGGCCAGTCGGCGCAGGCATAGCGCTCGTAGCGCAGTACTTCGAAGGTGCCCCCGGCCAGTTCGGGACGGACCAGGCCGATACGGGCATGCGTGCCGCCCACGTCGGCGGCGATGAACGCCTCCGCACGCGCCGTCCGCACAGCTTCCCGCTTGTTCGCCTGCTCGCCCACGTTTAACCCCTTGGTTCCCTGCGATGCGGTCACATGAATTTCCTGTGACCCCCTTGTTACGACTGAGTCTGTGAGCCAGATGACAACGTTGTCAACAGGACAAATGGCTAGGACAGCCAACATCCCATCGTGCACTGCAACAGGAAACGTTTACGACCCGCGCCGCCCACCCGCGACACCTTGCGCCGCAAGACCTTTTGGAACGATTGAATGCGCAGGATCAGATGCTTGCGGCGGCGCGACATCGAAAGTCATAACGAAATGCCAACACCCTGCCGGGTGGTAACACGCGGATTGACAACGTTGCTCGCACGAGTCAATAAAGGGACAAAACCGCGGCACCAAACATCCAAAGGGGAGCAACCCATGTCGTCCACCACGGCCGCCGTCGGCGAGACGCGCCATTCGAGCGTCGGACCGATGATCATCATCGGCATCCTGTTTTTCATCTTCGGCTTCGTCACCTGGCTCAACGGCCCGCTGATCACCTTCGTGAAGCTGGCCTTCAACCTGGATGACGTGGGCGCGTTCCTTGTTCCCAGCGCGTTCTACCTGTCGTATTTCTTCCTCGCGCTGCCGGCCTCCTTCATCCTTAAGAAGACGGGCATGAAGAAGGGCATGGGCCTTGGCCTGTTCGTCATGGCGATCGGCGCGGCCACCTTCGGCCAGTTCGTCACCATGCGCGTGTACCCGGGCGCGCTCACGGGCCTGTTCATCATAGGCGCGGGCCTTTCGCTGCTGCAGACCGCCTCCAACCCGTACATCTCGGTGCTGGGCCCGATCGATAGCGCAGCACAGCGCATCGCCTTCATGGGCATCTGTAACAAGATCGCCGGCGCGCTCGCACCGTTCGTGTTCGGCTGGGTGGTGATGAGCAACATCGGCGGCTTCGACAAGCAGATCGCCGCGGCCGGTTCGCCGGAGGAGAAGGAAGCGCTGCTCAATGCCTTCGCCGCGAAGGTGCACATGCCCTACCTGGCCATGGCGGGCCTGCTGGTGGTGCTGGCGATCTGGGTGGTGCGCTCGTCGCTGCCGGAGATCCGCGCCTCCACCGATAACTCCGAGCGTGCCATCGGCCATGCCAAGGGTGGCATTTTCAGCTTCCCGCACCTGTGGCTGGGCGTGCTGTGCCTGTTCGTGTACGTGGGCGTGGAAGTGATGGCGGGCGACGCCATCGGCACCTACGGCCAGGGCTTCGGCATGACGCCGGAAGACACCAAGCACTTCACCTCGTACACGCTGTTCGCCATGCTGATCGGCTACGTCGCCGGCCTGGTGCTGATCCCGAAGGTGGTCTCGCAGCACAAGTACCTGGCGATCTCGGCGATCCTCGGCGTGCTGTTCTCGATCGGCACCTATGCCACCACCGGTTACACCTCGGTGGCGTTCGTGGCGGCACTGGGTTTTGCCAACGCCATGATGTGGCCGGCCATCTTCCCGCTCGCCATCAAGGGCCTGGGCAGCCTGACCGAATTCGGCTCGGCCCTGCTCATCATGGGCATCGCCGGTGGCGCGATCATCCCGCAGTTGTTCGCCCACCTGAAGCAAGGGCATGACTTCCAGCTGGTGTTCCTGGCCATCATGGTGCCGTGCTACCTGTACATCCTGTATTACGGCGCGGCGGGCCATAAGGTCGGCCAGCACGTCAAGGACTGACGCCCCATCTTCGCTCGGTGACGGCCATCCGCTAGGATGGCCGTCTTGCTATCGAGGGTCGTGATTTGCGTAGCCCCACCATCAAGGACGTGGCCGAGCGGGCCGGCGTGTCGCTGAAGACCGTCTCCCGCGTCATCAACCACGAACCCTCCGTGCACGCCCGCACCCGTGACAAGGTGCAGCGCGCCATCGAGGCACTCGATTACCAGCCCGACCAGGCCGCCCGCAGCCTGCGCAGCTCGCGCACGTACGCGCTGGGCCTGGTTTATGACAATCCCAATGCGCACTACGTCATCGCCATGCAGAACGGCGTGCTGTCGGTGTGCCGGGAGCGCGGCTTCGGCCTGCAGATCCACCCCTGCGATTCGTCCGCCACGCGCCTCGCCGAGCAGCTCGGTGACCTGGTGCGGCGTAACCGCCTGGCCGGCCTGGTGCTGTGTCCGCCCATGTCGGAACAGCCGCAGCTGCTGGCGACGCTCACCGAACAGAACGTGCCCTTCGTGCGGATCATTTCCGCGCGGCAGGACCCGAAGGATGGCTGGCCGTGCGTGTTCGTCGATGACCGCGACGCCGCCTACGCGATCACCGAGCACCTGATCCAGCTCGGTCACCACCGCATCGGTTTCCTCTGGGGTGGCAAGGAGCACCGCTCCAGCCCCGAGCGTTACCAGGGCTACGAGGATGCACTGCGCGAGTACGGCATCGAGATCGACCGCGCCCTGGTGGTGGAGGGTGATTACTCCTTCGACGATGGTTTCCGTGGTGCGCGCAAGCTGCTCGCGCTGCGCAATCCGCCCACCGCGATCTTTGGCTCGAACGATGAGATTGCCGCGGGCGTGCTCGCCGCCGCACGCTCGGGCGGTGTCGATGTGCCATGGGAGCTTTCCATCGCCGGCTTCGAGGACAGTCCGTTCTCCAAGCAATCGTGGCCCGCGTTGACCACGTCCCGGCAGAACACCGAGGAGATCGGCCGCCACGCGGCACAGCGCCTCATCGCCGAGATCGAACGCGATAGCGCCGCCCCGCCGATCGACAACGAAGGCTTCAGCCCCGACCTGGTGGTGCGCGGCTCGACGGCACCGCGCCGCCTCTAACGCCCCGTAGGAGCCCACCCTGTGGGCGACGCCGTTCGCGAATGAGCATCAGGCCCTGCGGCGTCATCGCGAAAGATGTCGCCCACAGGGTGGGCTCCTACATAGGGTTAACGCCGCATTTGTTAAGCTTTTCGGGATATCCAGCGTGCGCGCCATGTTTGCGCGCCTTAAGCGATGGTATCCCGCGTGTCCCCCGTGAGCGGACCGCGCCGAGCGCCGCGTTCCGCGTTGCGCATCCCTATCTCCAGGACGGTTGGTTCCGGCCACGCGTTTGCGTGCCTGCACGTCCGCGCGAACAGGAGCACACACGATGCAAGGATCCGCCGGGCACGACGCCCACTTTGGTTGGTTCACCCGCCGCCGCAAACACCTCAAGCCCGATGACCTGACCATCGTCGACCAGTCGATGCTGAAGCGCGCCGTCGGCGCGGCGGCGCTCGGCAACGCCATGGAGTGGTTCGACTTCGGTGTCTACGGCTACCTCGCCGTCACGCTGGGTCATGTGTTCTTTCCGGGAAGCAACCCGACGGCGCAGGTCATCGCGACCTTCGCCACCTTCACTGTCGCCTTTCTCGTGCGTCCGATCGGTGGCCTGGTGTTTGGACCACTGGGTGATCGCTTCGGGCGCCAGCGCGTGCTCGCGGCGACCATGATCATGATGGCGCTCGGCACGTTCGCCATCGGCCTTATCCCGTCCTACGACCGCATTGGTCTGTGGGCGCCGGTACTGTTGCTCCTCGCTCGGCTACTGCAAGGTTTCTCCACCGGTGGCGAATACGGTGGCGCCGCCACATTCATCGCGGAATACTCCACCGATGCCCAACGCGGGCAGATGGGCAGCTGGCTGGAGTTCGGCACGCTCGGTGGCTACATCGCTGGTGCCGGCGTCGTCACCGCGCTCACCATGCTGCTGGGTAACGACGACATGCTGGCGTGGGGCTGGCGCGTGCCGTTCCTCGTGGCGGGCCCGCTTGGCCTGCTCGGCCTGTACATGCGCATGAAGCTGGAGGAGACGCCGGCCTTCAAGGCGCACGCAGAAGCCATGGAAGCCACGGGCGATGCACCTCGCATTGGCCTGATGGAGCTCGTGTCGGTGCATGGCTCGCAGCTGCTCAAGTGCATCGGCCTGGTGCTCGTCTTCAACGTCACCGACTACATGCTGCTGACCTACATGCCGAGCTACCTCACCGTGACGCTGGGCTACAGCGAAGCGAAGGGCCTGCTGCTCATCCTGATCGTCATGCTGGTGATGATGCCGTTGAACGTGCTGGGCGGCCGCTTCAGCGATCGCTTCGGCCGCCGGCCCATGATCATCGGCGCGTGCGCGGCCATGTTCGTGCTGGCCATTCCGTGCATGCTGCTGGTCGGCACCGGTAACGATGCGTGGATCTTCACCGGGCTGATGCTGCTCGGCGTGGCGTTGGTGTGCTTTACCAGCACCATGCCGTCGACCTTGCCTGCGTTGTTCTACACACCCGTGCGCTACAGCGCGCTGTCGATCGCCTTCAATGTTTCGGTATCGCTGTTCGGCGGGACCACGCCGCTGGTCACCGCGTGGCTGGTGGAACGTACGGGTGATCCGCTGGTACCTGCGTATTACCTGATGGGCGCGGCCGTGATCGGCATCATCACCATGCTGTTCGTGACCGAAACCGCGGGCCTGCCCTTGCGCGGTTCGCCGCCCGCCGTGGCCGACCACGCGGAGGCGAAGGAGCTGCTCGCCAGTGATGCACCACTGACGGTGGATGAAGCGCTACCCGCCCTGCCGGAAGACGCCGCAAGCAATCCGACACCGGCGTAGCCTGCTTTTGTCGGAGCGCGCTTGCGCGCGATGGGTGCTTGCCGCAAGACCCATCGCGCGCAAGCGCGCTCCTACAGGGGATCGATCAGCTGGCTGTCATCACTGCAATCGCGGCGATCGCGAGAGCTATGCCAACCCAGTTCACCGCGGTGAGCTTTTCGCGGAAACCCAGCGCGCCAACCAGGGTGCCCAGCACCACCACGCCAACGTTCATCGAGGCGAACACCAGCGACGGATCGTTCGGCATGGCCACGTGGCCTTTTACGTAGAACAGGATGTTGGCGAAGTTGAATGCGCCCAGCAGCACACCAAAGCCGATGCTGCGCGTCGTAAGCGCCACTTTGCCGGTCACCGCCCGGATTAGCGCCACGATCCAGCACAGCACCAGGGCGATGAGGAACGAACCGAGCAACCCCGCGGCGAACGATGCACCGGCCTTCGCGACCAGCTTGAAGCAGATGTCGATCGCACCGAAGCCGGCGAACACCAGCAGGGGCGCCCACCAGCCACTCGCTTCGGCCGTGCCTTTCTGCTTCCGCCAAAGCACGCAGAGCACCGCGACTAACGCGATGCCGATACCCAGCGCCTTTTGCCCGGTAAGCACATCGCCCAGGAAGACAAAGGCGGCGAACAGCGAGACGAAAAGCGAGAGCCGCTGCGCCACATCGGTACGCACGATGCCCGCGGTGCGTACGGATTGTGCAAGCACCACGAAGATGGCGGGAAGCAGGATGCCGAGCGCGATCAGCGGCGGCCAGGTGGCTTTCGCTGCGAGCACGCCTTGCGGCGTCGCGCCCAGCAGCTGCCAGGCCAATAGCGACGCGACCACGTAGTTGGTGGCCACGGCCTGGACGATATCGATACCCGCGCGGCGGGCAAGCTTCAGCAGGACGGAGACCGCGACGCTGAAGAGGACAGCTAGAAGGATGTAAACCATGGGGTCGAAACGGAGGTATACGAGGCTGCGAAGCATCGCACGAACCAGGCCCTACGTCCCCCTACCGCGCATGTAGGAGCTCACCCTGTGAGCGACGCCGTCCGCCGGGAACCGCAGATCCTGCGGCGGTGAGGCGAAAGATGTCGCCCACAGGGTGGGCTCCTACGCTTGGGCGCCTTAGCGGCGCTTAAGTTGCGCGGCTTCGCGGGCCAGGGCTTCGATCGCCGCGTAGTCGCCCGCGGCGAGTTTATCGGCCGGGGTGAGCCACGAGCCGCCCACGCAGGCCACGTTCGGCAGCGCGAGGAAATCCGGCGCGTTGGCGAGGCTGATGCCACCGGTCGGGCAGAAGGTGATCTGCGGCAGCGGGGAAGCCCACGCACCGATCAGCTTGGCGCCGCCGGCCGGGACGGCCGGGAAGAACTTCTGGAAGCGGTAGCCGCGCTCGAGCAGTTCCATGGCTTCGCTGGACGTGGCGGCGCCCGGGAGCAGCGGCAGCTCATGGTCATCCGCAGCATCGAGCAGCCGCGAGCTGCTGCCCGGCGACACGGCGAACTTCGCGCCCGCCTTGAAGGCGGCCTCGAGATCCTTGGCGGCCAGCACGGTGCCGACGCCAACGAAGGCGCCTTCGACCTCGGCGGCGATCGCGCGCACCGCGTCGAGCGCAGCCGCGGTGCGCAGCGTCACTTCAATGGCCGGCACGCCGCCGGCGACCAGTGCGCGGGCCATGCCCACGGCCTTCGAGGCATCCTCGATGATTACCACGGGGACGACCGGCGCGAGGGCCAGTGTGGCTGCGACCTTGGCCTGCTTTGCTTCGTTGCTCATCGTTACTCCAATGATCAGAACACGCCGGCGCCGAGGTCGGCCGCGACGGCTGACTGACGGAACATGGCGAAAAGTTCGCGGCCCATGCCGGTGTGATGCACACCCAGGTCCACGTTATCGGGAACACGGCTGTTCCAGTCGTCGGCGTCCACCAGCACTTCCACGGTGCCGGCAACGGCATCGAGGCGCACCATGTCACCGGTGCGAATACGTGCGATGGGACCGCCGGCTTCGGCTTCCGGCGTGACGTGGATAGCCGCAGGTACGCGACCCGAGGCACCGGACATGCGTCCGTCGGTCACCAGCGCCACGCGATACCCGCGATCCTGCAGCAGGCTCAGCGTCGGCGTCAGCTTGTGCAGTTCGGGCATGCCACGCGCACGCGGGCCCTGGAAGCGTACGACCGCGATGAAGTCGCGGTTGAGTTCGCCGCGATCGAAGGCGTGCTTCACGTCATCCTGTTCATCGAACACGATGGCGGGTGCCTCGATGATCATGCGGTCTTCCGGCACCGACGAGACCTTGATCACGCCGCGGCCGATGTTTCCCTTGAGCATGCGCAGGCCGCCGTCGGCGCGGAACGGCTCGCTGATGGCGCGCAGCACACCGCGGTTGCCGCTCTCCTTCGAGACCGGCACCCAGGCGAGCTTACCGTCCTCGAGCACCGGCTTCTTGCGGTACGCGTCGAGGCCGTGGCCCATGATCGTGTTCACGTCGTTGTGCAGCAGGCCCACGCTCAGCAGCTGGTCCATGAGGAAACCCATGCCGCCCGCATCGTGGAAATGATTCACGTCGGCATAGCCGTTCGGGTACACGCGAGCAAGCAGCGGCACCACCGACGAGAGCGCATCGAAGTCGTCCCAGCGCAGGTCGATACCGGCGGCGCGCGCGATGGCGACGAGGTGCAGCAGGTGGTTCGTGGAACCACCGGTGGCATGCAGGCCGACAACGCCGTTGACGATGGCACGCGCATCGATGATGTGGCCGATGGGCATGTAGTGCTCGCCCAGGCAATCGCTGGCCAGCACGCGTTCGACCGTGGCTTCCGTGAGCGCATGGCGCAGCGGCGTATCCGGCAGCTCGAAGCTCGAACCCGGCAGGTGCACGCCCATGATCTCCATGAGCATCTGGTTGGAGTTGGCCGTGCCGTAGAACGTGCAGGTGCCCGCACCGTGGTACGAACGCGCTTCCGCCTCCAGCAGTTCCGCACGCGTCGCCTTACCGGCGGCGAACGCCTGGCGCACCTTCGATTTCTCCTCGTTCGGAATACCCGACGGCATCGGGCCCGAGGGCACGAACGCGCTGGCGAGATGACCGAAGGAAAGGGCGCCGATCATCATGCCCGGCACGATCTTGTCGCAGATGCCCAGGTACAGCGCGCCTTCGTACATGTCGTGCGAAAGCGATACCGCGGTGGCCATGGCGATCAGGTCACGCGAGAACAGCGACAACTCCATGCCCGGGCGGCCCTGGGTCACACCGTCGCACATGGCAGGCACGCCACCGGCGACCTGCGCGGTGGCGCCATAACGGCGGGCGATGGTGCGAATGCGCTCCGGGTAGCCTTCGTACGGCTGGTGCGCGGAGAGCATGTCGTTGTAAGCGGTGACGATCGCGATGTTCGCGGCGTGGCCGTTGCGCAGCGCATCCTTGTCAGGCTCGCACGATGAAGCGAAGCCATGGGCAAGGTTGCCGCACGAGAGGTGATGGCGCTTGGCGCCATAGCCGCGTGCGGCATGGATCTTGGCGAGGTAGGCCGCGCGCGTGGCATGGCTGCGCTCGACAATGCGCTGGGTCACCTCGGCGAGGACGGGGTGCAGGGTCATGGCGGTGTTCTCAGGCTTTGACCGGTGGAAGCAGGGCGCCGTTCAGGGCGCCCAGAAGACATGGATGGGCACGCGATCCTGGGTGAGCACGGCGCGAATCGGCACGTCCTCGCCGGCTTCGGCCTTCGCGAGCAGTTCCTTCTTGTCGTTACCCTCGATATGCAGGTACAGCGTGCCCGCATCGAGCACGCGCGGCAGGGTGAGCGTGATGCGCGGCTCGCCAGCACCACCCGCTCGCATGGAGATCACGGCCTTCGTGCCGTTCGGGTCCAGCGCTTCGGCAAGGTTATCGCCACCGGGGAAGAACGACGCCGTGTGGCCATCCGGACCCATGCCCAGGATGACGACATCGAGCTTGCCCAGCGCATCGATGCGCTTGCCGACATCGCCGAGCGCGGCATCGACATCGTCCTTGTGCGCCTTGTCGAACAGCGGCACGAAGGTGGCGGTGTGCGCTTCGTGGTGCAGGAGATGGTCGGCCACGAGCTTCGCGTTCGAGCGATCGCTATCGGTATCCACCCAGCGCTCGTCGACCAGCGTGATGGTCACCTTCGACCAGTCGATCTCCTGCTCGCACAGCACGGCGAACATCTGCTTGGGCGTACCGCCGCCGGAAACGGCGAGCGTGGCCTTGCCGCGCGCCTTGATGGCGGCGTCCAGCTTCGATGCGATATCGCGCGCCAACTTGTCGGCCAGCGTGAGCTTGTCGGCGTATTCGTTGCGGATGATTTTTGCGTTCATGCGGCGTCCTCGGCCCAGGTACGGCCATCGCGTTCGATAAGCGCCACGGCGGCGCTGGGACCCCAGGTACCTGCGGTGTACGGCTTCGGCGTATCGCCGCTTGCCTCCCAGGCGTCGAGGATGGGGCCGGCCCAGTTCCACGCCGCTTCCACTTCATCGCGACGCATGAACAGGGTCGGGTTGCCACGCACGACATCGAGGATGAGCCGCTCGTAGGCATCGGGCTGCTGCACGCCGAACGCTGCCGCGAAGCTCATATCGAGCGGCACGTGGCGCAGGCGCAGGCCGCCCGGACCCGGATGCTTGATCGTCAGCCACAGCTTCACGCCCTCGTCCGGCTGCAGGCGCAGCGTCAGGCGGTTGGGCAGGAGCGGGCCGCTCGCGGGATCGAAGATCGAGTGCGGCAACGCGCGGAACGTGACCACGATCTCCGAAACGCGATTGGGAAGGCGTTTGCCGGTGCGCAGGTAAAACGGCACGCCGGCCCAGCGCCAGTTACCGATCTCCGCCTTGAGGGCGACGAAGGTTTCGGTTTTTGACTGGTCGCTGCCGAGTTCTTCGGAATAACCCGGAACGCCCTGACCTTCCGCTGCACCGGCGCGGTACTGGCCGCGCACGGTGAGCTGGGCTGCGTTGCTCGCGTTGATGGGGCGGAGCGAACGCAGCACCTTGAGTTTTTCATCGCGCACGGCATCGGGGGCGAGCGACGACGGCGGCTCCATGGCGAGCATGCACAGGAGCTGCAGGATGTGGTTCTGGACCATGTCGCGCAGCGCGCCGGCACGATCGTAATAACCCGCGCGGTGGCCCACGCCGACGGTTTCGGCCACGGTGATCTGCACGTGGTCGATATGCTGGGCGTTCCACAGCGGCTCGAACAGCGCGTTGCCGAAGCGCAACGCCAGCAGGTTCTGCACCGTTTCCTTACCGAGGTAATGGTCGATGCGGTAGGTCTGCGATTCGGTGAACACCTTCGCCACCGCATCGTTGATGGCGTTGGCGCTCTGCAGGTCACGGCCGATCGGCTTTTCCAGCACCACGCGCGAACCTTCGCCATTCAGGCCCAGGCTGCCGAGGCGCTGGCAGATGTCGGTGAAGATTTCCGGCGAGGTCGACAGATAGAACACGCGGATATGTTCTTTGTGCTCGGCCATCAGCGCGGCGAATTCATCCCAGCCATCGGCCTTGCGCGCATCGAGCGAGCGGTAGCCGATCATCTGGATGAAGGCATCCAGCTGCGCGGGGGCGACATGGGAAACGCCCTTCTCGACCGCGGCACGTACCTGCTCGCGGTAACCGGCATCGTCCAGGCCCTCGCGCGCCACGCCGATGATCCGGCTGCGCGGCTGAATCTGGCCATCGATGAACCGGTGGTACATCGCAGGAAGGAGTTTGCGCACGGCGAGATCGCCGGTGCCGCCGAAGATGACCAGATCGAAGGGTTCGACCGGGAGGGAGGAAGCGCTCACGACAGTGCCTCTTGAGGGTTTGCGTCAGGGGTTCCACTCGATCGTACCAGTGACATACCACGGCGTACCAGCCCCGTACCACTCCGTATGGCCTTCCCCTCCACGTAACCTCGTGATCACACAACGGAAACGTTTTCAGCCTGATTTAGATCGTGCAAACAACCGTTCGGTCAACCGGGGCACCGGGCCGCCTCCGGACCGCCTTGCCCCACTGGTCAGGTATTGGTATCTTCGCAGGATGGAACCCGCCCTCGTCGCCGAATACCAGCGCCTGCAGTCCGACCCGGCCGCCCGCTTGCCGCTGGCGTACATGCGCTTGCGCCGGGCCATCCGCAACGTGATCGAGAACGGCGAGGTGCAGGTGGGCCACGCCTTGCCGAGCGAACGTGACCTGGCCAGGGCCCTCACCCTGTCCCGGGTCACGGTGCGCAAGGCCATCGGCGGCCTGGTCGAGGATGGCCTGCTCACCCAGCGCCACGGTGCCGGCACCTTCGTTTCCGAGCGCATCGTGAAGCCGCTCTCGCGGATGACCAGCTTCACCGAGGATCTGCGCGCCCGTGGCCTGAACCCGCGCTCGGAGTTCTTCGAGAAGGCCATCGGCGAGGTGAACCCGGAAGAGGCGATGGCGATGAACCTGTCGCCAGGCACCCAGGTGGTACGCCTGCACCGACTCCGTTATGCCGGCGATGAGCCGCTGGCGATCGAGCGCAGCGCCGTGCCGCTGGCCCTGCTGCCCGATCCGGGCCTGGTCGAGGATTCCCTGTACGAAGCGCTGGATCAGCTGGGCAACCGGCCCACCCGCGCGCTCCAGCGCCTGCGCGCCGTGGTGCTGGGTCCCGCCCAGCTCCGCCTGCTGCGCCTGCCTGTCGGCAGCGCCGGCCTGAACATCGAACGGCGCAGCTTCCTCGACGATGGACGCATCGTTGAATTCACCAACTCCTGGTACCGCGGCGATATCTACGATTTCGTGGCGGAACTGCAAAGCGACTGACCAGCCGAAGCCACCATGACCCTCCAGCCGCAAGACACCCTGATGTTCCGCGAAGCGCACGAGACCGCCGAGGTCGTCGAGCGCCAGCTTGCCCATAACGAACCGGTGATCGCCGCGCTGGCCGAGCGCCTGCGCGCGAACCCGCCGCGCATGGTCATCACCTGCGCCCGCGGCAGCTCCGATCACGCGGCCATGTACGGCAAGTACGTGTTCGAGACGCAGCTTGGCGTGGTCACCGCATCGGCCTCGCCCTCGGTCACCTCGATCTACCACGCCGACCAGCACCTCGATGGCGCGCTGTATGTCGCCGTCTCGCAATCGGGCAAGAGCCCGGACCTGGTCCGCAACGCCGAAGCCGCCAAGCGCTCTGGCGCCTACGTCGTAGCCCTGGTCAACGTGGTGGATTCACCGCTGGCAGCCGTCGCCGATGTCGTGGTGCCGCTGCACGCGGGCCCCGAAACGAGCGTCGCCGCGACCAAGAGCTACCTCGGCGCGCTGTTCGCCATCCTGCATATTGCCGCTCGCTGGAGCGGCAAGCAGGAGATCGCCGATGCGCTCACCGCGCTGCCCGCACAGCTGCGCCAGGGCTGGGATGCCGACTGGTCCTCGCTCACCGATGGCCTGGTCGATGCGCACAACCTGTTCGTCGTTGGCCGTGGTTTTGGCTTCGCCGGCGCGCTCGAAGCCGCGCTGAAGTTCAAGGAAACCTGTGGCCTGCACGCCGAGGCGTTCAGCGCCGCGGAAGTGAAGCACGGCCCCATGGCGCTGGTGGGCCCGGATTTCCCGGTGCTGTTCTTCGCCCAGAATGACGACACCCTGCCGGGCGTGCTCGATGTAGCCGCCGAGTTCCGCAAGCGCGGCGCCAAGGTGTGGGTTGCCGCACCGGGCGCAACGGGCGAGGGCGTGTTGCCGCTGGTCGCCACCGCGCCGATCGCCGCGCCGCTGGTCACCGTGCAGAGCTTCTACCGCGCCACCGCGGCCCTCGCGATCAAGCGCGGCTTCAACCCCGATGTCCCGCCGCACCTCAACAAGGTGACGGAAACCGTTTAACCGCGAAGAGCAAACCGTAAGTAGAAGCGCGCAAGTACCGCTCATCCTCACGCTTTACCCTTGACGCTTCACCGAACGCACCCTTTAACCTGGCCACGAGATTCCACCCATGACCCTCGCCCTCGTCAACGGCCGCGTGCTGACCGACAACGGCTTCCAGACCGGCTTTGCCGTGCTGGTCGATGATGACAAGATCACCGGGCTCGCCTTGCCGTCGGATCCGCGCGTGCGCGCTGCGGAACGCCACGACCTGGGCGGGCGCACGTTGCTGCCGGGCTTTATCGATTGCCAGGTGAACGGCGGCGGTGGCGTGCTGTTCAACGACGCACCCACGGTGGAAACGATCCGCGCGATCGGCGAGGCGCATGCGAAGTACGGCACCACGGGCTTCCTGCCCACGCTGATCAGCGACGATGCCGAGGTAATGTCGCGCGCGATCGATGCCGTGAACGCGGCGGTGGAGCAGGGCGTGCCGGGCGTGCTCGGCGTGCACCTGGAAGGCCCCTTCATCGCGCCCGAGCGCAAGGGCGTGCACGATCCGGCGAAGTTCCGTATCGCAGGCGCTGATGACATCGCGATGGTCGCCCGCCGCCACGGTGGCGTGACGCTGCTGACGCTGGCACCCGAGCGAGCAAGCGATGACGTGTTGAAGCAGCTGGTCGATAACGGCGTGATCGTCTGCGCGGGCCACACGGCAGCCGACTACGAGACGACGCGCAATGCGCTGGCGATGGGCGTGCGCGGCTTCACCCACCTGTTCAACGCGATGACACCGTTCACCAGCCGCGAGCCGGGCGTGGTGGGTGCCGCGCTGGAAGATCATGCGAGCTGGTGTGGCCTGATCGTGGATGGCCACCATGTGCATCCGGCGTCGCTGCGTGTCGCTATCGCGGCGAAGACGCGCGAGAAGATGATGCTGGTGACGGATGCGATGCCGCCGGTGGGTTCGGATAATCCGAACTTCGTGCTGAAGGGCGAGACGATCACGGCGAAGGATGGCGTTTGCCAGACGGCGGACGGCACGCTGGCGGGTTCGGCACTCGATATGGCCTCGGCGGTGCGCAATACGATCAACATGGTGGGCGTGCCTTACGACGAGGCGGCACGCATGGCATCGACGTACCCGGCGGCCTTCCTGGGCCTGGGCGCGACGCACGGCCACATCGCCGCGGGCTTCCGCGCGGATTTCGTGGTGCTGGACGACACCCACCACGTGGTAGAAACCTGGATCGGCGGCGAGCGCGTTTACACCGCCTGAGACGGCTCGCCTCTGGCTTCGCGCTATCGAAGCGGTTCATTCGCTAGCGCGAATGCGTGTTCTTAGCGGCTTGCGCCGCCTCGTGCTTGTGGGCGTGAGGCCGAGAGCCGTCGGTGCCCACCCTGTGGGCGACGCCGTTCGCGACAAAGCCACAGTGCTACGTCGTCGCGAAAGATGTCGCCCACAGGGTGGGCTCCTACACGGGGTACCGCGATCGGATGAATGACCACGCCAGGCTCGTGTGGGAGCGTGCTTGCACGCGAACAACCCACGCTGCGATGACGCCGCAACCGATCACCGAGCGACGGCCACCACGGTCGCTGGCAGGTGCGACGGGCTCGCCGTGACAAACGAACCCATGGCCAACACACAGGTCAGCACGGCAGCAACGAAGAAGGATTTGAGCAGGAAGGTTTCAACGTTCATGGCGATGCTCCGTGAGGTGGGTCAGATGGGGCCAGGCCCCGTTGCCCAAGGCGTTGCATTCACCGTGCCAACCTAACCTACACCCCGGAAACGGCGCCACGACGCCATCTGCGCCCATCCACGCCACACGACCACGCCTGTCCGCGGACGAAGCCGCTGTCCGTCCGCACGTGTCCGAACGTACCAATCTCCCAGCAGACAACGCCGCGGCTCTCCACCCACCCAACCTCATGGGTCAAAAGAGCCGTCGGTGCCCACCCTCGAGGCGAGTTCCGCACAAGAGAGCGGCCGTAGGCCAGCCTTAGATGGGGCTGGCCCATGGCTCACTCACGGGGCGGCGGTTGTAGGAGCGCACCTTGTGCGCGAATCAAAGGCACGGCGGCGCAGCCGCAGCATCCGACGCGAGGGTGGGCACCGACGGCTCTCGGCCTCGAAACCACCAGAGCGAGGCGGCGCAAGCCGCTGGTCACATGCATTCGCATAAGCGAATGAACCGATTTCCTCCGGTCCGACCCGATCACCGCTAGAATGCCCCCCGTTCGGGTGTCCACCCGCCTCCACGGCGGAAGGATGAAACGGGAAGCCGGTGCGCCGCTGAAGCGGCAAGGCCGGCACTGCCCCCGCAACGGTAAGCCCCAGGGGACCACCCCCATTCCATCCGGCCTCAGCCACTGCTCCACACGGAGTGGGAAGGCGCCGGACGAACCCGCCCACGCGGTAAAGGCAAGTCCGGAGACCGGCCCGAAACGCACCCCCGCGCCAGCCATGGCCGCGGGCGCGACCTGTTTCGGACGATTCGCGGCGGGCGGATCCGGACAGTCACCGGGCCCCGCCGCCCGTGCGCCGTTCGCCACACCCCCGTGACCGTCCCCGTTTCCAAGACTTGCCGCCCGCGGCACGAGGACGCTCCACACATGAAGAAGACCCTGCTCGCGACCGCCCTGCTGTCGTCCATCACCATCGCCCACGCCGCCGATGCCCCGGAAACGTTGCCCTCGGTGGTCGTTACCGCCAACCGCGCGCCCACTCCGCTGGACGAGGTGCTGGCCCCGGTCACCGTGATCACCCGCGACGACATCGAGCGCCTGCAGCCCACCAGCGTGCAGGACCTGCTCACCGGCCTGCCCGGCGTCGTCATGGCCAACACCGGTGGCATCGGCCAGCAGACGTCCCTGTTCATGCGCGGCACCAACTCCGCACACACCCTGGTGCTGATCGATGGCGTCCGCGTGGGCACGGTCGGTGCCGGCCTGCCGGCCTACGAGCAGCTCCCGGTCGAGCAGATCGACCACATCGAAGTGGTCCGCGGCCCGCGTTCGACCCTGTACGGCTCGGACGCCATCGGTGGCGTCATCCAGATCTTCACCCGCCACGGCCAGGCCGGCGAAGCGCCGACGCCTTCGGTCTCGGTGACCGGCGGCAGCCATGGCTACAGCGCCGGCCAGTTCGGCGTCTCCGGCGGCACCACCCACGGTTGGTACAACGCCAGCCTGGGCGGCCAGTACACCTCCGGCATCAATGCCTGCCGCATCGGCGCGGGCACGGCCTTCAAGGGCTGCTTCACCGATGAGCCCGACCACGATGCCTACCGCACCTACAACGGCGCGCTTTCAGGCGGCTACCGCTGGGATGACGGCACCGAGCTCACCGGCAGCTGGCTGCGCAGCAAGGGCACGATCGAGTACGACGGCGATTACCAGAACCTTACCCGCCGCTCGCAGCAGGTGGCCGGCGGCAAGCTCAGCTTCGACGTGATGGCCGACTGGCGCATGTCGGTGAGCGTGGGCCAGAACCAGGACCGTGCTGATAACTACCTCAACGGCGCCGACAAGACCCTGGACTACGTGAACTACGGTGTGGACAAGGTGCGCCAGGGCTACCTCTATTCCAAGCGCAACCAGGCCGCCTGGCAGAACGATGTCACCCTGGCGCCGGGCCAGACCCTGAGCGCGGGCGTGGATTACCAGCAGGAGAAGCTGGATAGCGACACGGATTACCTCAAGACCACCCGCAACAACACCGGCGTGTTCGCCCTGTACCAGGGCGTGTTTGGTCCGCACGAGATCCAGCTTTCCGCGCGCCACGACCACAACACCCAGTTCGGCAACCACAACACCGGCTCGGCGGCGTACGGCTTTCGCTTCGATAACGGCATGCGGATCACGGCCTCGTACGGCACGGCGTTCCATGCACCGACCTTCAACGACGAGTACTACCCGTACGGTGCCCCCGTCTCGCTGAAGCCGGAGAAGTCGCGCACGGCCGAGATCGGCCTGAGTGGCGGCCCGGGTATCTGGAACTGGGCGGTGAACGCCTACCAGACCAAGGTGGACGACCTGATCGGTTACGACGCCAACTTCCTGCCGATCAACGTGAGCCAGGCCCGTATCCGTGGTCTCGAGGGCCAGCTCGGCGCCGATGTGGATGGCTGGCACGTGCGTACGTACCTCACGCTGCAGCAGCCGCTGAACCGCGATAGCGGCCCGCAAGAAGACAACCTGCTGGCCCGCCGCCCGCGCCGCACCGGCCGGGTGGACCTGGACAAGGACCTGGGCGCCTTCACGGTGGGCGGCTCGGTGTATGCAGCCGGCTACAGCTACGACGACGCGGCCAACACCACCCGCCTGGGCGGTTACACGACGGCCGACCTGCGTGCGACCTGGCATGTGGATAACGCCTGGAGCGTTCAGGGCCGCGTGGCCAACGTAGCCGACAAGCACTATGAGACGGCGGCGTACTACAACCAGCTGGGCCGCACCTATTACGTGACCGTGCGTTTCGCGCCTGCTCCGTAAGCCCTGACGTAAAGCAAGCGATACCCCTGTAGGAGCGCGCTTGCGCGCGATCCGGTCCACCGCGAGCACCCATCGCGCGCAAGCGCGCTCCTACGGGAAATACCTGTCCAAACAGCCTTCCCCTGCCTTTCGGCAGGGGGCTGACGGACGGCACAGGCGACGAAAGGCACCGTAACGGCATAAAGTGCGCGGCGCGGGACGTTCCCGCTGTCACAGGATGTGTCGTGAATTTTTTTGCTCCCTTCATCCGCCGGCCCCGGGGAACGTCGCTGCTTGCGGCAGGCCTCACGCTGGCCGGCATACTGGCGTACATGCTGCTGGGCGTGGCCGCGCTGCCCTCGATCGAGGTGCCGGCGGTGTTCATCCAGGCGCAGATGCCGGGCGCCAATGCGCAGACGATGGCCAACACGATCATCGCGCCGCTGGAACGCCACCTGGGGCAGATCCCGGGCGTGGACCAGATGTACTCCAACAGCGTGGAGGGTTCGGGCTTCGTCCGTATCCGCTTCACGATGGACCGCTCCACCGACGCCGCCGCGCGTGATGTGCAGGCCGCCATCAATGCCGCCGTCGCCGATCTCCCGGCCGGCATGCCCTCGCCGCCGCAGTACTTCAAGTTCGATACGGGGCAGATCCCCGTGCTGCTCGTCTCGTTCACCTCGAAGACGATGCCGGCGGACAAATTGTTCGATGTGGTCGATACGCTGATACGACCCACCGTCTCGCAGATCGACGGCGTGGCGCGCGTACAGGTGTTCGGCGGTACGCCACATGCGGTGCGCGTGGAGCTGGATACCAATGCGCTTTCCTCGAAAGGGCTGACCACGAACGACGTCTCGAACGCGCTGCAGGCCGCCAACGTCAATTCGCCGCAGGGGCTGCTCTCCGATGGCCGCTCGCAGATGACCGTCATCGCGAACGATGGGCTGCGCGATGCGGATGAGTTCGCGCGCATCCTCATCGCCATGCGTAACGGCGTGCCCGTGCGCTTGTCGGATATCGCCAGGGTTACCAGCGGGCAGCAGGATATTTTCCAGAAGGCATGGTTCCAGGGCGAACGCTCGGTCACCATGCAGATCAGCAAGCGCCCCGAGGCCAACTCGATCGAGACGGCCAACGCCATTCGTGCGGCACTCCCGCGCTTCCGCGCCATGCTGCCGGCCGACGCCGTCGTTACGCCTATCTTCGACCTGACCCAGACCACGCAATCAGCGCTGCATGAGGTGAAAGTCGCGCTGATGATCTCGATCGTGATGGTGTGCCTGGTGATGCTGGTGTTCCTGCGCCGGCTGGGCCCCACGCTGATCGCGACACTGAGCGTGCCGCTGTCGCTTGCCGGCGCGTTCGTCGTCATGTGGACGCTCGGTTACACGCTGAACACCATGTCGCTGATGGCGCTGGTGTTGTGTATCGGCTTCGTCGTGGACGATGCGATCGTGGTGATCGAGAACATCGTGCGCCACATGGAGAATGGTTCCGCGCCCATGCCGGCTTCGCTGGAGGGCGTGCGCGAGATCGGCTTCACGGTCATCTCCATCACCATTTCGCTGGTGGCGGTGTTCGCGCCACTGCTGTTCGGCAACAACATGATCACCAAGCTCCTGCGCGAGTTCTCGGTGACCCTGGCCGCGGCCGTGCTCATTTCCGCCGTGGTGTCGCTGACGCTCACGCCCGCGCTGTGCGCCCGCTACCTCAAGCACGACGAACCGGACCGTGTGCCGGGCCGCCTGGAGAAGGCGCTGGAGCGGTTCGACAAGGGCTTCCTGCGCTTTTACGAGCGCGGCCTGGACTGGGCCATGCGCCACCGCCGGATCATGCGCTGGCAGCCGCTCACCCTGCTTATCGCGACCTTCCTGCTGGCCATGGCGGTGGTGAAAACCGCCGGTGGCAATTTCATGCCCGATGAAGACACCGGCATGCTGCAGGCGGAGATCACCGCCGATGCCAACATCTCGCCCGATGAGATGACCCGGCGCCTCACCCGCGTGGCCGAGATCATGCAGAAGGATTCGACGGTGGCCGATGTCACCGCGATCCTCGGCGGCGATAACGGCGGTGCCGTCGGTAACCAGGGCCTGATGTTCATCGACCTGAAACCCAAAGGTAGTGGCCCCGACCATCGCAAGGAATCGATCAAGGAAATCATGGACCGGATGGGCAAGGAGTACGAGAAGATCTCCGACGTCCAGGTGTTCTTCAACCCAGTGCAGTTCCTGGGTGGTGGCGGCGGCAACAGCAACCGTGGCCAGTACTCGTTCCAGCTGATCAGCACCGGCGGTGAAAGCCTCGAACCGTGGACGCTCAAGCTCGTGCAGATCATGCGCGGCATGAAGGAGTTCAAGGACGTCGGCAGTGACTTCGACGTGGTCGGCAAGCAGCAGATGCTGCAGGTGGACCGCGATGCGGCCAGCCGCCTGCAGATCGGCATGGGCATGATCGATACCGCGCTGTACAACGCGTTCGGCCAGCGCCAGGTCTCGGTGATTTACTCGGATATCAACCAGTACTGGGTGGTACTCACGGCCGCGGCCGCGCAGTCGCTGTCGCCCGAGTCGCTGCTCAACACGTATGTAAAGAACAACCTCGGCAACATGGTGCCGCTATCGGCCGTGGCGCATATCGCGCCGATCAGCACGCCCAGCGCGGTGACCCACCAGAACCAGCTGGAGTCGGCCGATATCACGTACAACCTGGCACCGAAGATCTCCGCGGACAAGGGCAACAGCCTGGTCGAACAGGCGGTGGCCCGGCTCAACCTTCCCGAAGGCGTGCGCATGGATTTCACCGGCGCGAACCAGCGCCTGAAGGATGCGCAGTCCAATGGCATGGTGCTGCTCATCGGTGCGATCCTGGCGGTCTACATCGTGCTGGGCATTCTTTACGAAAGCCTGGGCCACCCGCTGACGATTCTTTCGACGCTGCCCGCGGCGGGTGCCGGCGCGTTCCTGGCCATGCTGGTGACGCAGACGCAGCTCACGCTGATGGCGATCATCTCGGTGCTACTGCTGATCGGCATCGTGAAGAAGAACGCGATCCTGATGGTGGATTTCGCATTGACGGCACAGCGTGAGCAGGGCATGTCGCCGGTGGAGGCGATCCGCCAGGCGGCACTCGTGCGCTTCCGTCCGATCACGATGACGACGCTGGTGGCGATGGGCGCGGCGCTGCCGCTGGCCATCGGTTTTGGCGTGGGTTCGGAGATGCGCCGCCCGCTGGGTATCGCGATCGTGGGCGGACTGCTGGTGTCCCAGCTGCTCACGCTGCTGAGCACGCCGGCGATCTACCTGTGGAACCACGACCGCAAGGAACGCAAGGTACGCCGCAAGCACCGCAAGATGCTCAAGCGCCGTTACAAGGTGTGGAAGAAGCTGCGCAAGGCGCGCGGGGCGTAGGAGCCCACCCTGTGGGCGACATCCTTTCGCGACCACGCAACAGCTCCTGCTGCCCTGTCGCGAACAGCGTCGCCCACAGGGTGGGCTCCTACGGGTGGGCGGGTGTTGTCATGACAGGACGACGTCGGCCAAGCGGCGCACGTAATCGCGCACGTCCGCGGGCCACCCTTCAATCAGCGCTCGGAATCGTTCACCGTCGCGCCGGTGAAACGCACGCGAGGCCTCTTCGTAGCCCGCCAGGTTGCCGGCCAGCGCCAGCATCACGCGGTCAACGGCTTCGCTGGCCACGCGGGCGCGGTCCGCATCGACGTTCTCGCGTGTGGCGTTCTCGACCAGCCGGCGCAGCGCAACCGACGCGCCGCCGGGCTGGCTGGCCAACCACTCCCAGTGCCGGGGCAACAGCGTGACCTCCCGCGCGACCACGCCCAGCTTCGGCCGGCCTGGGCCGCGCCGCGCCGGGGTCTCGTCCGCGAGCGGTAATCGCGCAAGCACGTCATGGGTCGTACCCCGGTAATCCACGTCCACCGGGCGGCCGGTACTGTCGTCGTAGATGATCGGGCTGGCGTTGGGCTCGCCATCAAGCAATGCCTTGCAGCGCTCGGCCACGACAGCCAGTGCGCCGGATGCAACGCGGGCGGCGCCATCAAATGCGGTGTAGTTCGTTTGCATGGGGGTCTTCCTTAAACCGGGACCCGCCAGATATTACCCGGCAATAATTACACGTCAATAGTGCCCGGGTAAAAACAGCAGCGTCAGTGCATGCCCCAGGCATAGCAATCCATCGAGAGCACGCCATAGGTTACCCCGCCATCGATCACGCGCGCGGTGTCCTGGCCAGCCGCGGCGGCGGCGACCAGCAGGGGCAGGTAATGCTCGTCCGTGGGATGGGCCCTCAGCGCGGACGGCGCGTGGCTGCGGTACTCGCGCAGGGCGGTGATGTCACCGGCGAGCACCGCTCCGCGTGCCCACGCGGCAAAGGCCTTCGCGTAATCCTCCGGTTCGCGGGTGACCCGCGCTTCGCGCGTGTTGTGCGTGAGGCTGCCCGAGCCCATCACCACCACGCCACGGTCACGCAGCGGTGCGAGGGCCTCGCCCAGGCGCAGCGCCGACCCCACGTCGAGGTTATGCGGCATGGAGACCTGCAGCACCGGTGTATCCGCGGCCGGGCGCAGGTAACGCAACGGCACCCACGCGCCATGGTCCAGGCCGCGCTCGCCGTCGACAAGCGCCGTGAACCCCTTCTCGATCAGCAGGCCGGCAGTTTCCGCGGCCAGTGCGGGCAGGCCGGGCGCCGGGTAGCCCAGCGAGTAGAGCTCCGGCGCGAAGCCGCCGAAATCGTGGAGGGTGGAAGGATGCGGTGCGCCGGTGACGCGCACGCCGCAGGTCTGCCAATGCGGCGACACCACGACAATGGCCGTGGCGCTCGCCAGCTGTTCGCCCAACGCCGTGAGCTGGCTACCCAATAAGCCCGGCTCCAACGCGAACGTAGGCGAGCCGTGGGAGACGAAGAGGGCGGGAGCGCGTTGCATGGCCGTGTGCCTGGGAGCGTTTGGGGATGCTCTCCAATGTAGGCATCGTGCCCGCGCGGATAAATCACCGCGGGGCGAACGGATTGTTCAGCGGATGAGGGCCGGTTCGCGGCTCAGGTCCGCCAGCGGCACGGGGCGCGAGAACAGGAAGCCCTGCATGGCGACGCAGCCTTCCCGCTCGAGCCACTCCCGCTGGGACTGGGTCTCCACACCCTCGGCGACGACCTGCAGGTTGAGGCTGCGAGCCAGGAAGATGATCGAGCGGCAGATCGAGGCATCCGCCGTGTCTTCCAGCAGCGAGGTGGTGAAGTGGCGGTCGACTTTCATCTTGTCGAGCGGCAGCCGTGAAAGGTAGGTGAGGTTCGAGTAGCCCGTGCCGAAGTCATCGAGCGCGATGCTCACGCCCATCGCACGCAGTTCGTGCAGTGTGCGGATCGCCCGCTCGGGCTCGTTCATGAAGGCGCTTTCGGTCAGCTCCAGCTCCAGCGCGGAGGCACTGGCGCCGGTTTCCCGCAACGCCTGGCGCACCTCGGCCACCAGGTCGGCGTGCGCGAGCTGCTGGGCGGAAATATTCACCGCGATGCGGCAGCCTTCGCCCAGTGCTTCGAGCACGCGCCGCTGCTGGCGGCATGCCTCGCGCAATACCCACTGCCCGATCGAGACGATGGTGCCGGTCTCCTCGAGCAATGGAATCAGCTGGTCGGGCCATGCCAGGTCACCGGGTGCCATGGGCCAGCGCAGCAAGGCTTCCACCCCGATCGCCTTGCCGGTGAGGCTGTCGTGCTGGGTCTGCCAGGCCAGCGCCAGCTCCTGGTCGAGGTGGGCCGGAGCCAGGCGGGTGATGACGGTGAGCCTCGCCATGGCGGTGGCATGCATGTCCGCCGAGTAGCGCTTCCACGTGTGCCGGCCGGACCGCTTGGCGTCGTACATCGCGGTATCGGCGTTGCGGATCAGGGTGTCGGCATCCGCACCATCACGCGTCGCGAACGCCACGCCGATACTGCATTTCAGGCGCTGCACGGTGCCGGCCACTTCCAGCGGCTCTTCGATGGCACGCTGGATGCGCGGCAGCACATCCAGTGCCTTGGCGGGCGGCCCGGCGAACGGGAGCATCGCGACGAACTCGTCGCCACCGAACCGGCCGACGTGGCCCAGGCCATCCAGTGCATCGCCCAGCTTCAACGTCACATCACGCAGCACCTGGTCGCCCAGGGCGTGGCCCAGTGCATCGTTGATGAACTTGAAATGGTCCAGGTCGATGAACAACACCATCAGCCCGCTGTTGTCACGGATGCAATCGCGCACCAGCCCATCGAGCTGCTCGCGCAATGCCCGGCGGTTGGGCAGGCCGGTGAGTTCATCGTGAGTCGCCTGATGGTTCAGGCGCTCTTCGTAACGGCGTTGCTCGGTCACGTCGCGCACGATCACCAGCGTGCCGCGGCCACGCGAATCCTTGTAGTCGGATAACGCGAGTTCTGCCTCGAACGGCATGCCGCGCATCGGTTCGAGCCATGCGATGACGCCGGCATTGTCGGTGCTGCCGGTACGAATGGCGGCCAGTGCATCGCTGTCCATGAAGGTGGAAGCGCTGCGCCCGGTCAGGCTTTCACCCGGCTCGCCCAGGCGCTCCTCGGCCAGGGGGTTGGCGAAATCGATATGGTCATCGCGCACGACCAGCAACGGCAGCGGCATGCGCGACAGCAGCTTGCGGTAAGCCGCTTCGCTGGCGGCCAGGTCACGGTCGGATTCGCGCAGGCGCTGGCGGGTTTCGTGCAGCGCGGTGATCTCGCTGATGGTGCCGGCCAGGATCGTCGTGCCTTCTTCGTTGGTGATCCGCGCCGCGCGCAGGTTCACGCGCACCTCGTGGCCATCCGGGCGGCATAGCCGGTGTTCGATCTCGTACGGGCCGTCGCCATCGGTGAAGCGATCGAGCCATGCAACGATCGCGACCTGGTCTTCGGGGTGCACCAGCTTGTAATACGTGCCCAGGCGGCCGCCCATGCGCTCCAGTGGCAGGCCGGTGATCTCGTGGACATGGCCCGACCACAGGATGCTGCGCGAGCGCAGGTCAGCCTCCCACAAGCCGATGTGGCCGCTGCGCTGCACATCGCCCAGGTGTCGCGCGCTGCGGGTGAGCGCTTCCAGCAAGGTGCCCTGGTGACTGTAGGCACGGCCAAGCCACGACGCCACGCCGTTGAGGATGAGCAGCAGCACCAGCGTGGCCAGTACCGTCGCCTGGCCCTGGTCGAACCACTCGGCGCGGATGGCGGTGCGATCCACGCCGACGCGCACGACGAGGGGGTAGGTGGCCGACGTTGCCCACGCGTAGGTGTAGTTGCCCTCGTCGTAGGTACCGCTGGTGCCGGGTGGTACGTCACGAGGCACCCAGTGCTGGGCCAGGCCATCGCGGTTGCTCGCAAAAAGTTGCCCATCGGTGGAGAACACCGTGAGCACGGCCGTGCTGCTCAGCATGGAGTGGCGCAACATGTCGCTTGCCCGCTCACTATCGATGCGGGCACCAAAGGCGGCCGGCTGGGCAACCCGCGAATCAACCAGGACACGGACCGTCGGGCTTAGATCGCCATGCGCCGCACTGACACTCACCCGCACGCTCGCCCCCAGGGCAGCGTGGCGGGGCGCGTTGAGTACGGCGTGCCAGTCGCCCCCGCGTGGCGGGCGCGTTGAGGCGATGACATCGCCATCGGCATCGAGCGCGACAAAGTTGGCCAGCTCAGGATGGCGGGCGTGGACTTCCGCCAGGGCCGTGTTGAGCGGGCCGGGGTCCGCGCTGACGACGCCATTGCGCAACGCCAGCAGCGGGCCAAGGCTGGAATCGATGTCCTGGTCGAGCGAGCGGATAACCCCCGAGGCAGCGCCGGCGATCTGCCGGTGGCTGCTGCCCAGCATGCGCTCGTACGCATCGAGCTGCAGGCGGGCCACGATGGCCACCACACCCACCGAAAGGGCGGCTGCGGCCAGCCAGAGCGCCAGCCGGATACGGCGCGCGCGCAGCTTGGTCGCTCCTTTATCCACCGCCCCTGTCAACGTCCCTACCGCCCTGTTGGTTAGCTGCGCATCCGCCGCCGGGATGCCTATGGGCGTTATCGGCCAAGGCGGCGGTGGCTTGAGATGGCGAGGAAAGGCGGCTGCAACACGTGAATGCAATCCTGCGCTTTATCGGCAGAAATATTCTGGCCCTACCCCCTTTTTTCACGCCTGCTGAACACTATTTACCGAACGATTCAGTTCAAGATTTGCTCCGCACATAAACGTCCCACCATAAGGACCCGTTCCCCCATGCGCTCGTCCCGCGTAGCCCTCGGCGTCCTCGCCGCCCTTTCCCTCTCCGCCGCCGCACTCCCCGCCACCGCCGAAACGCATATCGAGCTGCAGGGCGGGCGTAGCTATATGGATAGCCACGGCACCAATGCCTTCTTCATCGAATCCGTGTTCGATGCCCACCCGATGGGTGCCAGCCGGTTCACCTGGTCGCCCGATGTTTCCATTGGCTATATCAAGGGACGTGATATCGGCCGCTACGAAGATTCTCATCCGGGCGTGACCAACAACGTCTGGGTCGGCGCCGTGGGCGCCCGCCTGCACTACGGCGTGGATGGCGACTGGTACCACCCGTTCTTCTTCAGCTTCCAGCTGGCCGGCACGGCCGGTGGCCGCACCCAGGCCCTGTCCTCGGGCTACGAGTTCGTCAGCACCCTGGGCTGGCAGTGGAAGAACATCAGCTTCCAGGTCCGCCACATCTCCAACGGCAGCTTCAAGGAGCCGAACCGCGGCGAGACCATGGGTCTGGTAGGTATCGGGTTTGATATCTGAGGCCGGCGCGGCGCGATGAAAAAAAAGCCCGGCGCATGCCGGGCTTTTTTTCGCTCTGCAGGAACGGTGCCGTAAGACAGCGCAAGCCCGCCAACAAACGCTCACGATTCCCAGCGAGCGCAGCTCGCGACTCCCAGGCCGCGACAGCGGCCGACTGACCGCAACATCAATGCCCCGACGCCGCGGGCCCCGCCTTCGCCGCGAACGGCGGCTTGGCCATCCACACCACCAGGATCAGTGCCACGAAGACAAAGCCGAGCAGGTGGAACACTTCGTTGAATGAGATCTGGTACGCCTGCTGGGTGATCATCTGGTTCACCGAGGCCGCGGCATACGTGGTATCGCCATGGCCGATCTGGGTGAGCGCTTCCTGCGCGCCCTGGTTGAACGGCGTGATGTTCTCCGCCAGGCGCTCGTGGTGCACGATGGCGCGGTGATCCCACAGGAACGTGGTGAGCGATGCCGCGAAGCTGCCGCCCAGGGTACGCAGGAACGTCGCCAGGCCCGACCCCGCTGCGATTTCACGCGGCTGCAGATCGGAAAGCAGGATGGTGAGCACCGGCATGAAGAAGAACGCCACGCCCAGGCCCTGGATCAGCTGCACCAGCGCCACGTGGTAGAAGTCGATCTCCAGGTAGAACTGCGAGCGGATGAAGCAGGTGGCGCCCATCACCAGGAACGCACCCGATGCCAGTACACGCAGATCGAACTTGTGCGCGTAGCGGCCAACGAATGGCGTGAGGATCACGGGCAGGATACCCAGTGGCGCCGACGCGAAGCCCGCCCAGGTGGATGTATAGCCGACGTTGCGTTGCAACCACTGTGGCACCAGCAGGCCGATGGCGAAGAACGCGGCGTACGCAAGCACAAGGCATAGCGTGCCCATGCGGAAGTTCCGGTGGCGGAACAGGCGCAGGTTCACGATCGGGTCCTTGTCGGTGAGTTCCCAGATCAGGAACACGGCCAGGCCAATGGCGGCGATGATCGCGGTCACCACGATGAACGTGGAGTTGAACCAGTCCTCGTCGTTGCCCTTGTCGAGCACCACCTGCAGTGCGCCCACGCCGATGATCAGCGTGATCAGGCCCACATAATCGACCTTGGGCTTCTCGGTGGTTTCCGGGCGCCCCTTCATCTGGTTCGCCACGACGAAGCTGGCGAAGATACCGATAGGCACGTTGATGAAGAAGATCCACGGCCAGGTGTAGTTATCCGTGATCCAGCCGCCGAGGATCGGGCCCGCGATGGGCGCGACCACGGTCACCATCGCCAGCAGGGCGAGCGCCATGCCGCGTTTCGCCGGTGGATAAATCGAGATCAGCAGCGACTGCGTGATCGGGTACATCGGGCCGGCCACCGCACCCTGGATGGCGCGGAACAGGATGAGCATGCTCATGCTCTGCGCGATACCGCACAGGAACGAGGCCAGCGAGAACAACAGCGTGGCCCACACGAACAGCTTGGTTTCACCAAAGCGGCGGGTGAGGAAGCCGGTAAGCGGCAACGCGATCGCGTTGCTCACGGCGAACGAGGTGATCACCCAGGTGCTCTGGTTGGAACTGACACCCAGGTTGCCCGCGATGGTCGGCAGCGACACGTTCGCGATGGTGGTGTCCAGCACCTGCATGAAGGTCGCGAGCGATAACCCGACCGTGGACAGCGCCAGATTGGGCGGTCGAAATTCGGTGCTCATGAATAAGCCTGGTCGTTAAGAGAGTGACAGTGAGGGCAGGGCGGGCGCGTGGTGTGAGCCAGCGCGCCCGCGCACATGTCCCTTACTTCGGCGCCTTCTGCTGCTCGGCGCCATCGCCGGCCGACGCGTTTTCGTGGATGACGCGGGCGATGTCCTGGTCGGCATCGGCCAGCTGCTTGTCATACACGGGCGTCGAGAATTCCGGCTTGGTCGGGGCCTGCTGCGCCAGCAGGGCACCGCTCTGGTCGTGCAGCGAGACGGTGACCTTGGTCGAAAGGCCAAGGCGCAGCGGCTTGTCTTCCAGCTGCTTCGGGTCGGTGAACACGACGCGCACCGGCACACGCTGCACGATCTTGATCCAGTTACCGGTGGCGTTCTGCGCCGGCAGGATCGAGAACGCGCTGCCGCTACCCACACCCAGGCTACGCACCTTGGCCTTGTAAACGACATCGCTGCCGTACACATCGGCGGTCACATCGACCGGCTGGCCGATACGCATGTGGGTGAGCTGGGTTTCCTTGAAGTTGGCGTCGATCCACACTTCATGCAGCGGCACCACGGCCATCAGGGCCGCACCCGGCTGGACGCGCTGGCCCACCTGCACGCTGCGCTTGGCGACATAACCATCCACCGGGGCGACCAGCGTGGAACGCACGAAGTCGAGGTAGGCCGAGCGCAGCTTGGCAGCGGCGGCGCGCACATCCGGGTGCGAAGCGACGACAGTGTCATCCACCAGCACCTTGCTGCTGCTGTACGACTGCTTGGCCGACGAGAGGCTGCTCTCGGCGGAGGTCAGCGTATCGAGCGCGTGCGACAGTTCTTCGGCCGAGATGGCGCCGCTCTTGGCGAGGTCACGACGGCGGTTGTAGTCGGCGCGGGCGCGGTCGACGGCGGTCTGGCGTACCGCGACATCGGCCTGCGCCGAGGTCACGTTGTTGTACAGGCCGCGCACGCGGCGCACGGTGGTGGCGAGGTTGGCGCGGGCGCTTTCCAGGGCCACTTCCGCATCGCTCGGGTCGAGCTTCACCAGCACATCGCCCTGGTGCACCAGGTCGCCATCGTCGGCGCCGATCGAGGTGACGGTACCGGCGATCTGCGGGGTGATCTGCACGACGTTGCCGTTGACGTACGCGTCATCGGTATCTTCGTACCAGCGGCCGTCCACGAAGTACCACACCGTCCAGCCAATGGCGGCCAGGATGATGAGGACGACGAGCAGCTTAAGGAAGAACCCACGACGGCTCTTCGGCGGTGGCGCAACGGTAGCGCCGGTGGGGGCGGTAGTTTCTTGGGACATCGTTGGGTGCCTTGGAAAGTGTGTGTGTTCTTAGCGGGTAGCGGCGTCGGCGACCGGCTGGTCGCCGGCTTCGGGGCGGAAGCCGCCACCGAGCGCCTGGATAAGTTGCACGGACGTGTCGACCTGCTCGGCGCGCAGCGCGACGAGGCGCTGTTCGGCTTCGAGCAACTGCTGGCGCACCGAGAGCGCGTCGAGGTAGCTGCCCACGCCGGCCTTGTAGCGCTGCTGGGCCAGGTCGTAGGCCTGCTGCGCGGCGTCGTGCGCACGCTGCTGCGCCTGCATCTGTGCATTCAGCGAATCCAGGCCCGACAGATCGTCGGCGACCTCATTCACCGCGCCGACCAGGGTCTGGTTGTACTGGGCCACGGCGAGGTCGTACTGCGCGTCCTTGCCGGCCAGGTTGGCGCGGCGGCGGCCACCGTCGTAGATCGGCAGGCTCACCGCGGGCAGCACCTGCCAGAAGCGCGCCGCCGACGAGAACAGGTTGTCCGAACCACCGGCGACCTGCGCGGCGAGCACGCCCAGGGTCACGTTGGGCAGGAACTCCTTCTTCGCCGAATCGATATCCTTCGCGGCGGCTTCAACGCGCCAGCGCGCGGCGACCAGGTCGGCGCGGTGGCCGAGGATATCGGCAGGCACGTTGGCCGGTACGGCGATCGCGGCAGGCTGCAGGGTGGTGGGACGGCCGATGTCGATACCGCGATCCGGGCCCTTGCCCAGCAGTACGCTGAGCGAGGTACGCGCGGAGTCGATCGCGCGCTGGGCCACCGCCATTTCGCGCTCGGCGGATGCGACTTCGCTATCTGACTGCTTCACCTGGATCTGGTTATCCACGCCGGCGGCAACGCGCTGCTTGGTCAGGTCACGCGAGGCACGGCTGCGGTCCAGCTCGGCCTTCGCCACGTCCATCTGGTCGAATGCGTAACCCAGCTGCACGTAGGCGCGGGTGACGTTGGTCGAGATCTCGATGCGGGCGGCGCGGGCGTCCACTTCGGCGGCACGCTGCGAGCCCACGGCGGCTTCGAACGCATCGCGCTTGCCGCCCCACAGGTCCAGGTCCCAGTTGAAGTTGCCGTAGCCGTACTTCGTCCAGCTGAAGTGACCGAGTTCGTTACCGACCAGGCCCTGCGGCAGGTGCGCGCCGGCCGCGCCGCCACCCACGTTGAAGGTGGGATCGCGGTTGGCGTCGGCCGCACCGGCCTGCGCCTGGGCCTGGCGCACGCGCGCATCGGCGGCCGCCAGGTTCGGGTTGTCCTTCAGCGCTTCTTCGATCAGGCCGGACAGGCGGGCATCGCCCAGCCCCGTCCACCAGTCGGCCGCCGGCCACGCGGACGTGGCGCCTTCGCCCTTGGCGAGGCTCTGCTCGGCGTGGAGGGTGGCCGGGTCGGTCAGGTGGCCCTGCGTTTCCAGTCCGCGGCTGGTGACGCAGCCGGAAAGGACGAAGGCGGCACCGATGGCCGCCACGAGAGTGTGCAGACGCATGCGTTTTGCCTCAGGTTTTTTAGATCAGTTCTTGTCGCGCAGCACGCAGAGCACGCGCTGCAGGTAATCGAGTAGCTGGCTGCGTTCTTCCGCTGACAGATCCTTCTGCGCGCGCTCGAGCGTGGCGACATTGCTTTCGTGCAGGTGGCGCCAAAGCGCCAGGCCGGCCTCGGTGAGGTCGATGCGCAGCGCGCGGCGGTCCTGCTCATGCGGCTGGCGGCGCAGGTAACCCTTGGCTTCCAGCTGGTCCAGCTGGCGGGTCATGGCGCCGCCATCCAGGTCCACGGCACGGGCCAGCTCGGTGGCCGTCATCGGGCCCATGTTGGCGAGGCGCTTGAGCACGTGGAACTGGGTGAACTTCAGGTCGGCGCCCAGCGCAGCCAGGTCCGCCTCGATGGCCCGTACGATTTCGCCGCGGACCATGCCGATGAGGGCGCCGAGGCTATCGCGGCCGTCCGGGGAAATGCACAGGTTGGTATTCATAGCCGCGCATTCTATTGCCTCAAGATTAATTGTCAAGGCAAATATACCGGCGTCATATATTTTCGGCTTGGCGGATCTACTCCTCGTCGGCCAGTAGGGCGGCCAGGGCGGGGTCACGGATGTCGAAAAGGTCGAACACACCCAGGGCCCGGAGGGTGGGCAGCTGGGCCAGCAGGCGTGGCTCCAGGCGGCGCCGCTGCTCCTCAGGCGTTGTGGCATCCAGCATGGCGTGGGCGCAGGCGACGAACGTGACCAGCGCATCGCCGGCGGCGGTGTCGTCGCGGAGTTCTGAAAAATCGGTGGTGACGAGGCGGATCATGGGGACCTCCGGCGTCGAGGTCCGGCACGCGGGCTGTCGGCGGATGCCGCGCGCGGGACAGTTACTTGGGGATGCAAATGTTATACATGGACCCTATCGGCCTGATATCGTTATCGGGCCAAATAGTGTCGAGATCCGGCCAAAATGGAAAAATCTGAGTTCCATGAGATGTTCGACCGGGCCGATGGCCCGCCCCTGCTCGCCTACGCCATGGAGCGCGAAACGAGCCTGATGGAGATCGACTGGCACCAGCATGTGCGTGGCCAGTTTTTCTATGTAGAGCAGGGCCTTATCGTTACCCGAACAGACCGCGGCACCTACCTGTTGCCGCCGCATCGCGCGGGATGGATGCCGCCGGGCCTGATGCACACGGTGACGATTTCGGGCCCCAGCCGGGCCTGGGGCGTGTTTGTATCGCCCGATGCCTCGCGCGGCCTCCCCGAGCACGCCTGCGTCGTCGGCGTGGATGACGTGTTCCGGGCTGTCGTGAAGCGCGTGGCGACCTGGGCGCCCGATGCGGACACGACCCCGGAGCGCGAGCGCCTGCTCGCCGTGCTGCTGGACGAGATCCGCCACGCGCCGGTGGAACGCATGCATCTGCCCATGCCCCTCGACCGGCGCCTGCGCCGCGTGGCCATGGCGATGGTGGAGCACCCGGAGGACACCCGCAGCATCGACGAGTGGGCGGCCTGGGCGGGCCTTTCCGTGCGCACGCTTACCCGGCTGTTCCGCGAGGAGACCCAGTGCAGCGTGGCGCAATGGCGGCAGACCGCCCGGCTCACCCGGGCACTGGAACGCCTGGCCGAAGGCGAGGCCGTTGCCACGATCGCCGATTCGCTCGGCTACGCCACGCCCAGTGCGTTCGTCGCGATGTTCCGCAAGGCCTTCGGCGATACACCGGGGCGTTATCTGTCGCGCCAGGCGGCGGCTGCGTAAGCGGGCATCACTCCGCCACGGGCTTGCACATCCACAAGCCCTCGAACGTATACGGATCGCCGGAGTCGCGCGCGACCACATCCAGCGCGACCCGGCCGTACGTCCAGCCCTCGTGCTGGCTAGTCTCGCCAATGTCATGGCAGCCGCCGGCACGCTCGTAGGTGCCGGTTTCCGCGTTGGTCATCTCCGCTTCCTCCCGCTGGCATTGCACGAGCGCTTCCTCATGCGAGGGGAAGTTGTGGTTGCCGAATACGTAGCGCTCCGCACTGCATTGCGTGGCGGCGGTTGCGTTCGTGGCGGTAAGGCAAAGGGCGGCGGCAACGATAGAAAGACGCATGGGCAGGCTCCGGTACCAACAAGGGCCGACGAGCCTGCGGCGCGGCGTGGGCGAATGGAATCAGACTATTCTGAGAAATTCGGCCAATCGCTGTTCGCGTGATCGCGGTCACGCCCATCGGCACGCATGACGGCCAACGGTAGGAGCCCACCCTGTGGGCGACGCTGTTCGCGATATCGCGACCCGGCCTGTGGCGGTGTCGCGAAAGATGTCGCCCACAGGGTGGGCTCCTACATACAGGGGCTAATTGGCCGGAAAACGGTAGCCTACGCCGGGTTCGGTCTTCAGCCAGCGCGGCGTCGTGGCGTCATCGCCCAGCTTCTGGCGCAGCTTGCCCATCACGATGCGCAGGTAGTGCGTGTCCTGCACATGGGTCGGGCCCCAGATGTCACGCAGGATCTGCTGCTGGCTCACCACGCGGCCGGGGTGGCGCACCAGCATGGACAGTACCGCGAACTCCTTGCGGGTCAGCGCGACCGCGGCGCCGTCGAGAAATACTTCACGCCGGGCCAGGTCCACAATCAGCGAGCCGTCATCGTAGCGCACGGGTGCCTCGGGCTCGCCCGCCTTCGCACCCTGGCGCAACAACACGCGCAGGCGTGCCATGAGCTCCTGGATGCCGAACGGCTTGGTCACGTAATCGTTGGCCCCGCTATCCAGGGCCTTGACCTTCTCCGTCTCCGCATCGCGCACGGAGAGCATCAGCACCGGCACCTGGCTCCACG
Organism: Luteibacter aegosomatissinici; assembly: GCF_023078495.1. Classification (NCBI taxonomy): domain Bacteria; kingdom Pseudomonadati; phylum Pseudomonadota; class Gammaproteobacteria; order Lysobacterales; family Rhodanobacteraceae; genus Luteibacter; species Luteibacter aegosomatissinici. Next base: position 4,887,419 of record NZ_CP095742.1, read on the forward strand.
TGCGCAGCTCACGCAGTACATCGTGGCCTTCCATGTCCGGCAAGCCGATATCGAGCACGACCAGGTCGGGCGATTGCGTGGCCGCCAGGCCAAGGCCTTCGGCACCGTTGCTGGCGAGCACCACCTGGTAGCCCTCCGCGCGCAGGCCGATATCGAGGAAGCGGCGGATCTGCGCTTCGTCATCGATCACCAGGACACGCGGGGCAGCAGGATTCATGCGGTCTCTTCGGGCGGTGGTGGCAGGGGCAGCGAGACACGGATGGTCGTGCCATTGCCCGCGTGGGGCAAGGCCTCCACGGTGCCCCCGTGGGCGCCGACCATGCCGCGGCAGATGGCCAGGCCAAGACCGGTGCCCTGCTTACCGCGATCGCCACGCGATACCGAATAGAACATATCGAAGATCCGCGTGCGCTCGTCTTCGGGAATGCCGGGGCCGCGGTCCGACACATCCACCAGCAGGCGGCCGGCCTCGGTGCGCACGATGACCCGGATCGCCTCATCCGGTGGCGAGAAGCGCGCCGCGTTTTCCAGGATGTTGAACAACGCCTGCTCGATCAGCGCCGGGTGCACGTGCAGCAGGACGGTGTCGTGCGGCAGGTGCACGTCCACGCGCGTATCCGGGAAGAGCTTGCGCAGGCGCGCGACGGCTGCCGCGACGATTTCCCCCGCATCCACCCAGTCGCGGTTGAGCTTGAGCGTGCCGTGGCCAAGCCGGGTCATGTCCAGCAGGTTCTGGATGTACCGATCCAGCCGCTGGCCTTCGCCCAGGATCGCCTGGAGAAGCTCATGGCGCTCATCCGCAGGCAGTTGGGCGTCGTAGCTCAGCAGCGTGCCGGCCGAGCCGATCATCGATGCGAGCGGCGAGCGCAGGTCGTGCGATACCGAGGAAAGCAGCGCACTGCGCAGGCGCTCGGTCTCGCCTTGCACGCGGGCGCTTTCCAGTTCCACCGCCAGCCGCGCGCGCTCAAGCGCCTGGGCAATATCTTCGGCCATGGCCAGCGCGAGCCCACGACGGTCTGCGTCGGGCTCGCGTGCATTCAGCGGGAAGCGAAGCGCGGCGACGCCAGCGCGCCGTTGCTCGGTGCCGAGCGGCAGCATCCAGCACGAGGCGCCGTTGAGCGTATCGGTGTAACGGCCCGCCGGTTCGGCATGCGCTTCCGACCAGTCAGCCGCCGCGCGGTCCTGGGTGGATAGCGCGAATGCATCCGGGCTGGATACGACAACCTTCAGGTCCGCGCCGGCGTCGCGAGCCAGCATGGCGACCTCGGCATCCAGCGCGCGCGCCATGGCACGGGCGCCGGCGGTGCGGATACCTTCCGCGTCCGCACTGGTGGCGAGCTGCTGGCCAAGCGCCACCAGCGCCCGGCCTCGCACCTGCGCGGCACGCAATGACTGGACCTGGCCGGCCAGGCGCGTAGCAAGGCGGCTGCACACCAACGCAGCGACCAGGAACAACGTGACGGCCAGTACGTCGTCCGCGTTGGCGATGGCCAGCGTGTAGCGCGGCGGGGCGAAGAAGAAGTTGTAGCCGAGGAAGCAAAGGATGGCGGTGTATACCGCCACGGCCATGCGCGTGCGGGCCGCGACCACCAGCACGGTGGTGAGGAAGATCAGCGACAGGTTGGCGACGGACAGGAAACGATCGGCCACGAACGACAACGCCATGGCCACCGCCGTTGCCGCCGTCGCGAACAGGTATTCCCGGCGCGTACCGTTGCCGTTGGCGAAGCGCAGGCGGTGCCGCGCACGGGCCCGCTCGGCCGGTGTCGCCACGATGGTGAGTTCGAGGTGTGCGCCGCGGCGGAGCAACTGCTGGGTAAGCGACAAGCCAAGGCGGCGCGCGATGGGCCGCTCGCGCGTGCGGCCCACCACGATCTGGCCGACCCCTTCGCGATCGGCCCAGGCCAGCAGCTCATCCGCGATCGCGTGGCCGCGCAGGATCACCGGCTCACCGCCAAGGCGGCGCGCCAGGCGCATGGCGGCATCCACCCGCTCGCGCCGTTCGCCGTCGACGCTACCCGTATCGACGAACAACACACTCCACGGGCCTCCGCGACGCTCGGCAATGCGCCGGGTCATGCGCACCAGGTACTCGCTTTGTGCATGGCCGTCGATCGCGGCCATGGTGCGGCGGCGTACCGGCATGGCGCCACCGCGGGCCAGCATGTGTTCGCGCAGGTCGCTGTCGACATGGTGGGCCACCGTTTCCACGGCGAGCTCACGCAACGCCGCGAGGTTGGTAGGCGAGAAGAACGCATCCAGCGCGACGGCTGCCGTTTCCGGTACGTACACCTTGCCCTGCTTCAGCCGGGTGATCAGCTCGCGCGGCGGCAGATCGATCAGGACGATATCGCGGGCGCGGTCCAGGAAGGCATCGGGCACGGTTTCACGAACGGCCACGTTGGTGATACGGCGCACCTGGTCGTTGAGGCTTTCAAGGTGCTGCACGTTCAGCGCGGTGTACACCTCTATCCCGGCATCGAGCAGGTCGGCGATGTCCTGCCAGCGCCGGGTGTGCCTTCCGCCTGGCAGGTTGGTGTGTGGCAATTCATCGACCACCAGCACGGCTGGCTTGCGGGCCAGCGCGGCCTCCAGGTCGAACTCCTGGAACTCACGGCCCGCGTAGTGAACGGGCCGGGTCGGCAGGATCTCCATGCCTTCGAGCAAGGCGGCCGTCTCGGCGCGGCCGTGGGTCTCGACAAAGCCGATGACCACATCGATGCCCTGCCGGCGCAGGTCGCGCGCCGCCGAGAGCATGGCGTAGGTCTTGCCGACCCCGGGTGCCGCGCCGAGGAAGATCTTCAGGCGCTGCCCGCCGTCGCTGTTCACGGCGTTGAGCAAGGCATCGGCGCGGGCATCGCGGGAATCGGTCATGGGGCGAACGATACAGGGTGGAGGTAATGACGTGACCGCGTTCCGTAGGAGCCCACCCTGTGGGCGACATCGTTTGGCGATGGGGAAACAGGACCTGTGGCCTCTACGCGAACGGCGTCGCCCACAGGGTGGGCTCCTACCGGTCGGTGGTTACCGTGCCGCCGCATCCAGTGCGAGATTCAGCTCCAGCACATTGACCCGCGGCTCGCCCAGGGCGCCAAGCTGGCGCCCCTTCGTATTCGCCGCCACGAGCTCGCGGACCTTGCCCGCATCCATATGCCGTGCAGCAGCCACACGCCCCACCTGGTACTCGGCCGCGGCCGGGCTGATCTCCGGATCCAGGCCACTGCCCGAGGCCGTCACAATATCCACGGGTACCGGCGCCGTATTAGCTGGATCCGCCGCCCTCAGCGCGGCGATACGCTGCTTCACCGCCTCGGTCAGCGCCGGGTTCGACGGGCCCTGGTTGGAGCCGCTAGACGCGCCACCGTTATAGGGATCCGGCGTGGTTGCCGAAGGACGGCCCCAGAAATAACCCGGCGCCGTGAAGGTCTGGCCGATCAGCGACGAACCCACCACCTTGCCGTCGCGTTCCACCAGGCTGCCGCCCGCTTTATTCGCGAACAGCAGGTGCCCAAGTCCGCCGACGACGGCGGGGTACGCGACGCCGGTGACGGCCGTAAGCAGGAGCAGGAGAACAAGCGCGTTGCGCAGCAGGGTGCCCATGGTGAGCCTCCGTCAGTAATGCCAGATGGCGTCGACCAGCGCGGTGAGCTGGTAATCCTTGTTGCCCTTGTCGTACGCCGATGCGTCGTACGAGCGCTCGTAGCGCACCTCGGGGCGGATCTCCAGGTCGGGGCTGACCCAGTGGGTCATGCCGAGCGTGTGCGAGGTGTAACGCGTGGCGAAGCCCGTGCGCTGCCCCTTCTGGTCGTTGTACCACTCGTTGCGGAACGAGAACATGTTGGTTGGGTTGATCTCGACGTTGATGTAGTTCACCACGCCGTATTCGGCCGCCTTGCCCGGCAGCGGCGACGAGGCGACGACACCCGGCTCGCCACCCGGACCGAACCCGGCGATGTTGCGCCCGTACATGTAATAGCCCTCGGTGAGGATGTGCACCTTCTCGCTGAAGCGGTGGCCCCACGTGGTCACGTACATCTGCACGTTGTTGTAGTTGTAATCCGACGAGTTGAAACTGTTCACGCACGGATACAGCATGTCGTTGTTATCCGCCGACACCCAGCGCACGCACGCCTGCAGCGTGGGCCGCGAGCTGTGGTTCCATATCGCCGTATCGTTGCCGCCGTTCACGCCCAGCTGCAGGGTCCACTGCTGGCTGAGCCGCGTGGTGGTCATGATGCCCATCTGGGTATACGGATCCACCGTGTACAGCACCGAGTGGGTCACCAGGTAGTTGTTGGGCGAGAACTGCGCTTCGATATCGGGTAGCGACAGGTAACGGCCGATGCGTACCACCATGCCCTCGGCCACCCACGGGATGTAGATATCCCCGTAGAACAGCATGGGGTCGTAGCCATAGGTTTTGCCGTTCAACGCTTCGCCAGCACGCGGGTTGTTCAGCAGCTGGTTGCTGAGCACGCCCTTCATCGTGGTGTAGTGGTAGTCGTACCCGTACAGGTTATCCAGGTGGAAGCCCCAGTCCAGGTGATCGGTCTGCACAGTGTCGGGAATGCGCTCGATACGTAGCAACGCCTGGTTGAACTCCACGCGGTTGGGGCGGGTGGCGTAGGAGAGCGGGTAGTTCGAATGCGCCGAGCTGCTGATGTTCATCGACGGGTTGATCCAGCCGTACACCTCGATGCGGTTGTCCTTCATCCACTTGCCGAGGGCATTGCATGCCATGGCCTTTTCCAGCGGGTACTGCGAATTCAGGTTCGGCACGCCGATCGGGTAGGCCACGCCACCGAGCTGCCATTCCGCCGAGGGGAACGGCGGTGACGGGAACGACGAGGGCATGGCACGGCGTGCCGGCGCCGGAGCGTTGGGATCGGCCGGCTGGGCATCTTCGCGATACGCGGCGGCAAGACGGGTACCGAACCCCTGGGAACAGTCATCACTGCTGGCGGCGAGCACCCTGGAAACCGGGGCGATCGCAAGCAGGGCGGCAAGACAGGCATAACGAGTGGTGCGCATGGTGAACCGTCCCTCGCGGGACGCCTTGTGTGGGTGTGTGTGATGGTGCGGAAGCATCAGATACCGGCGTAACCGCCGAGGGTGTAGTCATCGGCGATGTCACGCACGGGCGTGACGACGCGTGGCTTGAGCGTGGTGACCGGCGCAGCGGCCTCGGCCCGTGCCGCCTCGGGCGCGACGACACGCACTTCCATGTCGATGTCGCCCGGGTCGTCGATAAGCACTGTGAGTTTTACGGTATGCATGGTGAGACCTCGGTCAGGCCAGCCCACAAAGGACCAGCAACATGTCGATGAGCTTGATGCCGACGAACGGAACCACGATGCCGCCCAGGCCATAGACGAGCAGGTTGCGGCGCAGGAGCGCGGCGGCACCCAGCGCGCGGTACGCGACGCCTTTCAGGGCTAGCGGGATCAGGAAGATGATGATGATCGCGTTGAAGATCACCGCCGACAGGATGGCGCTCTGCGGCGTGGCGAGGCGCATGATGTTCAGCGCATTCAATGCCGGATAGGTGGTGGCGAATGCGGCGGGAATGATCGCGAAATACTTGGCGATATCGTTCGAGATCGAGAACGTGGTCAGCGCACCACGTGTAATCAGCATCTGCTTACCGATCGCCACCACCTCGATCAACTTGGTGGGGTTCGAGTCCAGGTCCACCATGTTGCCGGCTTCCTTTGCCGCCTGCGTGCCGCTGTTCATCGCCACCGCGACATCCGCCTGGGCCAGCGCGGGCGCATCGTTGGTGCCATCGCCGCACATTGCCACCAGGCGGTTCTCGGCCTGCATGTCGCGGATCAGCTTGAGTTTCGCTTCCGGCGTGGCTTCGGCCAGGAAGTCGTCCACGCCAGCCTCGGCGGCGATCGCGGCAGCCGTCAGTGGGTTATCGCCGGTGATCATCACCGTGCGAATGCCCATGCGGCGCATCTCTGCGAAGCGCTCCTTGATGCCGTCCTTGACGATGTCCTTCAGTTCCACGACGCCGAGCGTAAGGGCGCCATCCACCACGATCAGCGGCGTGGCACCACGCCGGGCCACATCCTCGGCCATGCGCCGCACCAGCGGCGGCATGTGGCTGTCCTGGCTATCGAGGTAGCGTTCCACGGCATCCATCGCACCCTTGCGGATGTGCCGGGTACCCACATCCACGCCGCTCATGCGGGTCTGCGCGGTGAACGGCACGAACACGGCCTTCGCTTCCTCGCGACGCGGGCGGCCCGCGATGCTGAACTTCGTCTCGGCGAGCACCACGATGCTGCGGCCTTCCGGGGTTTCATCCGCACGGGAGGCAAGATCGGCGGCTTCGGCCAGCTCACGCTCCTCGATGCCCGGGGCCGGGTGGAATGCCACGGCCTGGCGGTTACCCAGCGTGATCGTGCCCGTCTTGTCCAGCAGCAGCGCGTCCACGTCACCCGCGGCTTCCACGGCGCGGCCCGAAGTGGCGATGACGTTGGCGCGGATCATCCGATCCATGCCGGCGATACCGATGGCCGAAAGCAGCGCGCCAATGGTGGTCGGGATCAGGCACACGAGCAGCGCCACGAGCACGGTGAGCGTGATCGGGTTGCCGGTGCCCGCGGCTTCAACGCTGTAGATCGAGTACGGCAGCAGGGTGGAGCACGCGAGCAGGAAGATCAGGGTGAACTTCGCCAGCAGGATCGTCAGGGCGATTTCGTTGGGTGTCTTCCGGCGCGAGGCGCCTTCCACCATGGCAATCATGCGGTCGAGGAAGCTTTCGCCCGGGTTGCTGGTGATGCGCACCACCAGCCAGTCGGAGAGGACGCGGGTGCCGCCGGTCACGGCGCTGCGGTCGCCGCCAGCCTCGCGAATGACCGGCGCCGATTCGCCCGTGATGGCGCTTTCGTCGACGCTGGCGGCACCCACCACGATCTCGCCATCACCCGGCACGATGTCACCGGCTTCGACCAGTACGTGGTGGCCGGTGCGCAGTTCGCTGGAGGGCGTAAACACGATCTGCGAATCACGGCGCGGCACGATCAGCTTCTTGGCTGCCACGTCGCGGCGCGATCCGCGCAGCGCGTCGGCCTGCGCCTTGCCGCGGCCTTCCGCCAGCGCTTCGGCGAAGTTTGCGAACAACAGCGTGAACCAGAGCCACAGGCAGACCTGGAATATGAAGCCGGCGGGCGCCTCGCCATGGCCGGTCAACGCCTGCACCCACAACAAAGTGGTGAGGACGCTGCACACGAACACGACGAACATCACCGGGTTGCGGAACTGTAGGCGCGGATTGAGCTTGGCGAACGCGTCCTTGAGGGCGCGTGCCACCAGCGCGCGATCGAAACCGCGCGGGGTGTGGGCGTGGGAAGTCATGGATCAGTGGCCCGTAACGGACGTGAGGTGCTCGACGATCGGCCCGAGGGCCAGCGCCGGGAGGAAGGTAAGCGCGCCGACGACGATGACGACGCACGCCAGCAGCGTGACGAACAGCGGCGTATGCGTGGGCAACGTGCCGGCCGAGGGCGGTACGTGGCGCTTGGCCGCCAGCGAGCCGGCCATGGCCAGCATGGCGATGGCGAGCGGGAAGCGGGCCAGGAACATGCAGATGCCGAGCAACACGTTCCAGAAGGGTGTGTTGGCGGAGAGGCCAGCGAACGCGCTGCCGTTGTTGTTTGATGCGGAGGTGACGGCGTAGAGGATTTCGCTGAAGCCATGCGCACCCGGGTTGGCGACGCCGGCCTTGCCCGCCGGCACCATCACGGCGATAGCGGTGCCGATCACGACCAGCGCGCAGGGAATCAGCACGGCCAGGCTGGCCATCTTCATTTCGTGCGCCTCGATCTTCTTGCCCAGGTATTCCGGCGTGCGGCCCACCATGAGCCCGGCGATGAATACCGCGACCACGGCGAAGGCGAGCATGCCGTAAAGACCCGAGCCGACACCGCCGAAGATCACTTCACCCAGTTGCATGAGCCACAACGGCACCAGGCCGCCCAGCGGGGTGAGCGAATCGTGCATGGCGTTGACTGCACCACACGAGGCGGCCGTGGTGATCGCGGCGAAAAGGCCCGACGAGACGATGCCGAAGCGCGTCTCCTTGCCTTCCATGTTGCCGCCGCTTTGCAGCGCCGATGCCTGCGCATCGATGGCGAGGCCATGTAACGCCGGGTTCCCGGCCTGCTCAGCGGCCACCAGGCCCACCGAGAGCGGCACAAAAATCAGCAGCATGGTCGCAAGGATCGCCCAGCCCTGGCGGCGGTCGCCGACCATGCTGCCAAAGGTGTAGCAAAGCGCCGCAGGGATAAGGAAGATCGCCAGCATTTCCACGAAGTTTGCGAACGGCGTGGGGTTCTCGAACGGGTGCGCCGAGTTGGCATTGAAGAAGCCACCACCATTGGTACCGAGCATCTTGATCGCTTCCTGCGATGCGACCGGTCCAAGCGGAAGCTGCTGGGCGCCGTGTTGCAACGTCGTGGCATCGACGTAAGGCGCGAGGGTCTGCACCACGCCCTGCGACACCAGCAACAACGCGATCACGATGGAAAACGGCACCAACACGTACAGCGTCGCACGGGTCATGTCGACCCAGAAGTTGCCGACGGCGCCAGCACCACGGCGAACGAAACCGCGGACCACCGCGATGAGCACGGCGATGCCGGTCGCGGCCGAGAGGAAGTTCTGCACGGCCAGGCCGAGCACCTGGGTGAGGTAGCTCATGGTGGATTCGCCGGCATAGCCCTGCCAGTTAGTATTGCTGGCGAAGCTGATGGCGGTGTTCATCGCCGAATCCGGCGTGATGGCGGCCAGGTGTTGCGGGTTCAGCGGGAGCCACTGCTGGGTCCGCTGGAGCACGTACACCACGGCCAGGCCGACGACATTGAAGACCAGCATGGCCAGCGCGTAACGCTTCCAGCCCATGTCCTCGTCGGCACGGATGCCGGCCACGCGGTACAGCAAGCGCTCGGCGCGCGCACCGAAGCGGGTGACCCGGTTGGGTTCGTCGGCAAACACCAGGGCCATGTAGGCACCCACGGGTTTCACCAGTGCCAGCAGGACGGCAAGGTACAGGCCAATCTGGAAGAAGTCGTTCGCGGTCATTCGAACCACTCCGGCTTCAGCAGGGCCACGCAGAGATAGCCGCACAGGGCGACCGCGATCACGGCCGCGAGAACGTAGATAAGCGACATGGCGGCGTCCTTAGCGGCGACCCAGCCGGTCGCAGATCATCAGGAAGCCGATCGTCACCGCCGTGAGCACGACGATGAGCAGGACGTACAGGAATTCCACGGGAAACGTTCCGTCAGGAGAGGACGGTGCGTATTTTTCGACGTCGTGGATATTTACGGTGTAAGGACGGTAAGGCCCCGCGTAACGTTTGCGTAAATTCCGCTCCCGTAGGAGCCCACCCTGTGGGCGACAGCTTTTCGCGATAGAGCCCAGGGGCCCTGTGGCCTTATCGCGAAAAGCTGTCGCCCACAGGGTGGGCTCCTACCGTGGGGCGTTATTGCTTCAGGTTTTGCTGGAACAGCTCGTCGATCCGGCGGTACTCGTCGTGCCAGGAATCCGGGTGGACGAAACCGTGGCGTTCCATCGGGTACAGCGACATCCAGAAGTTCTTCTTGTGCAGCTCGATGAAGCGCTGGTACAGGCGGATCGAATCGCTGGCCAGCACGTTGTCGTCGATCAGGCCGTGCTCGATCAACAAGGGATCCTGCAGCTTGTCGGCGTACTGGATCGGCGAGCTCGTGGCATAGGCCTCGGGATCGAGCTGCGGGTCGTTGAGGATGGCCGCCGTGTACTCGTGGTTGTACGACGTCCAGTCGGTCACCGGGCGCAACGCGGCACCCGCGGCGAACTCACCCGGCGCACGCAGCAGGGCCATCAGGGTCATGAAGCCACCGTAGCTGCCGCCGTAAATCCCGACGCGCTTCGGATCCACGCCCTGGTTCTTCACCAGCCAGGCCTTGCCATCGAGCAGGTCTTCCAGCTCCGGGTGGCCCATGTTGCGGTAGATCGCCGTGCGCCAGTCGCGGCCATAGCCCTTGGAGGCGCGGTAGTCCATATCAAGCACCACGTAACCGCGCTGCACCAGCAGGTTATGGAACATCTGCTCGCGGAAGTACGACGGGTACGACAGGTGCACGTTCTGCAGGTAGCCCGCACCGTGCACGAAGATCACCGCGGGCCGCGACGCGGCCTGTGCGGCATCGGCCGGGCCATAGAACTTGGCCCAGATGGTGCCCGCACCGTGCGAGGAGGGCACCTGCACGATCTTCGGCGCGATCCATGCGTGCTCGGCGAAGCCCGGCTTCACGGTGTGGGTGAGCTCGTGCGGCGTGCCGCCATCGGTCGATACCGTCGCCAGCTGTGAAGGGACGTACGGCGACGAATGCAGCACGGCCAGCTGGCGGCCATCCGGCGAAAGCGAGAAATCATCCATGCCTTCGTACGTGGTGACGCGGGCCAGCGCACCACCGGCGGAGGGCACCTTGTAGATGTCATAGCTGTATGGCGCGACCTGGTTGGTACGCACATAGAAGGTCTTGCCATCGCCGCTGAGCACCGGGTGGTCCACCTCGAAACGACCCGAGGTAAGCGCCGTAGGCTTGCCACCCAGCGAGCGCGTGTACAGGTGCGAATAGCCGGTCTCTTCGCTCAGGTACCACAGCGTGCGGCCATCACGCAGGAAACCGAAATCGTTGTTGTCCCAGTTGATCCACGCCTTGTCGCTGAGGCGGTGCTGGGTGCTGAGCGCATGGCGACCGAAATCCACCGTGGCGATCCAGCGGTCCTTGCTGTCGACCGAGGTGAGCTGCACGGCGACGTTCTGGCCATCATCACTCCACACGATGCCCGGGCTGTATTCCGAGTTCACGATCACCGGGCGGGTCTTCGGTGCCGCCAGCGCGTCGGCACGGTCGGTTTTTCCGTCCTTGCGCAAGGCCGCCACGGTCTTCGCACGGATCTCGGCCAGCGGGTCGTCGTGGATGCCGGGGAGGGTGGCCGTATCAAGGTCGTAAACGGCATGGGCACGCAGGTCGAGCAGCTTCAACGCCTGTGGCGTGGGGTCGCTGCGGCCGACGTACGTGCGCGTCGCCTCGGCTTCGGCATAGCCCGAATCGGTGACGTAATGGGTGAGGTCGGCAATCTTGCCCGCGTCGGCGTCCTTCGCCTTGGTCACCACCAGCATGTAGCGGCCATCGGGCGAGAGCGAGGTATCCACGATGGACACGTCCTTGCCCACGTAGAACGTTGCGGGCGCGTGGGCCGGGTCCGCGGCGGCCAGCGCATCGGCGTCGGCCTTCATCGCTTTCTCGTCCGCCTTCAGGCCGCGCAGGGTCGAGAACAGCGCCTGCTGCTGGTCCTGGAGCTCGCTGCTCTTGTCCTTCTTCGGGTCGTCCTTCGCCTCCACCACGGCGGCCTGCCACGCAGGGCCACCGGCGGTGCTGTAGGCAAACCAGTCGTCGCCCGAGCGCCACGTAAGCAGGCGGCCATCGGCCGAGAGGTGCGGCGAGGTTTCCGCCTTGGCAGACCGGGTGACCTGCACGGTGCTGCCCGTGCCCAGGTCGCGCAGGAAGATATCGCCGTGGCGAACAAACGCGGCATGGCGGTGGGCGTGGTCGAATACCAGCTTCGTGCCATCGGCATTGGCCACGGCGGCTGGGTCGAGCTTGACCGGCGCGCCACCCGCTGCCGGCACCCGATACAGATCGCGTACCGGGCTGCCGTCGCGCTTGAGCGAGTAATAGACCTGGCTGCCATCCACGCTCCAGTACGGCTCCTCCACCGCCTGCCCGATCCAGTCGGGGTCGGCCATGATGGTTTCCATATCCAACGGCGGCGGCGCGGCGGAGGCCAGCGCAGGCGCGGCGGCCAGGGCGGTGAGGAGGACGGTGGCGAGCGGGCGCATGAGTGTTTCCGGCAGCAACAAATTCTTCGAGGATAACCGGTGCCGCTACCCAACTGGCGGCAGGGGTGCCGGGCGTCATGGGTTTGCTACGCTCGGGCGATCCCGCCCACGAGGTTGCCCCATGCGTCCCATCGTTCCCCGCCTGCTTGCCCTGAGCCTTTTTGCGGCCTGCTCCGCCCATGCCGCCACGGCCACCCCGCCGCCTACCCCGAAGCACGAGGTGAAGGACAGCATCGGCGGCCAGCCGGTGACCGATGCCTACCGCTGGCTGGAGAATCCGGATGGCGAGGGCGTGGCCCAGTGGATCGAGGCGCAGAATGCCTTCACCGAAGCCACCATCGGCAAGATGCCGATGGGCAAGGACCTCACCAAGCGCATCACCGAACTGGCCACCACCTCCACCACGCGCTCGTCCCCCGAGCTGGCCGGCGGCACGCTGTTCTACTTCGAGAACACCCCGCCGCAGCCGCAGCCCGTGCTGGTGGCCAAGGCCTGGCCGGATGGCCCGGTGCGCACCCTGGTCGATCTGAACAAGGGCGATGGCAATACCGCGATCACCGAATACTGGCCCTCGCCCAGCGGCCGCTACCTCGCGTACGGCACGGCCGAGGGTGGTAGCGAGCTCACCACCATCCACATCCTGGATACGCAGACCGGCAAGGCGTTGTCCGATTCGCTGCCCTGGGCGGGCGGTGGCACCACGCCGCAGGCGCTGTCGTGGGATGCGGACGAGAAGGGCGTGACCTACGCGCGCTTCGATACGCCGACCAAGGACAAGCCGCTACGCGAGTTCGATGCGTACCTCGCCCACCACGTGATCGGCACGGCGCAGGAGAAGGACACCGTGGTGTTCGGCAAGGGCTATTCGCCGGTGGCCGAATACATCCTGATGGACGGCGAAGGTGGCAAGGCCACGGCGCTGCTCGCCAACGAAGGCGATGGCGGCCCGGCCGAGGTATACATCCGCCAGGGCAACGGCCCGTTCAAGAAGGCGCTGGGCCGTGAGGCCGACGTGCGCTCGGCGCATTGGGTGGGCGATCGCCTGTACGTGGTCACGTTCGCCGGTGCGCCGCGCGGCAAGGTCGTCGCCCTGGATGCCAGCGGCAAGCAGACCGATGTGCTGCCGCAGGGCGAGGGCGCCATCCAGCGCGTGACGCCGATTGGTAGCGGCTTCCTCGTGGTGCGCAGCGCCGGCCCCGATTGGTGGGCCGACCAGTACGACGCCAAGGCCACCTTCGTGCGCCGCCTGCCGCTGCCTGCCACCGGCATCACCATTGGCGGTGTGGCCGCCGAGAAGGGCCAGGACAAGGCCCTGATCACCTACGGTGGCTGGACAACGCCCACGCACTGGGCCGAGTACGACGGTGCCAGCGGTGCGCTGAAAACCGTGTTCGAGGTAAAAGCCGCCGCCGATTACTCGAAGGTGAAGGTCACCCGCATCGACGGGACATCGAAGGACGGCACGAAGATCCCGGTGACCGTCATCTCGATGGATGGCGTGACGCCGAACGGCAAGCGCCCGACCATCCTGTACAGCTACGGCGGCTTCGGTATTCCGGTCACACCTTCCTTCATCGGCCCGAACCTGGCCTGGCTGGAACGCGGTGGCGTGCTCGCCTACGCGAACATCCGCGGCGGCAACGAGTTTGGCGAGCAGTGGCACGAGCAGGGCCAGAAGACCCACAAGCAGAACGTGTTCGATGACTTCTACGCGGCCTCGCAGGCGCTGGTCGATACGAAGTGGACCGACACGAAGCACCTGGGCATTCTGGGCGGCAGCAACGGTGGCCTGCTGATGGGCGCGCTGGTTACCCAGCACCCGGACCAGTTCCGTGCGGTGGTGGCGATGGTCGGCATCTACGATGTGCCGCGCCACGAAACCGCGTTTGCCAACGGCCCGTACAACGTCAGCGAATACGGCTCGGTGAAGGACCCGGCGATCGCCAGGGCGATGCGCGCCTATTCGCCGCTGTACAACGTGAAGAAGGGTACGAACTACCCGTCGGTGCTGCTCACCACCGGCGCCAACGACCCGCGCGTGGCCCCCTGGCAGTCGCGCAAGTTCGCCGCGAGCCTGCAGGATGCCTCCACCTCGGGTAACCCGGTGCTGCTGCTCACCCGCATGAACGCCGGGCACGGCATCGGCGCGCCCTTCAGCCAGCGCGTCGGCAATGCTGCACTGTCGATGACGTTCTTCGCGAACGAGCTGGGCCTGGGCGAGTAAGCGGATCGTCCGCTTTTCTCACCCACGTAACGGCCGCTCCGCCTTATAGTGGCGGGGCGGCCATGGGGAGCCGCGTCATACAAGGAAGCGTTCGTGATCTGGTCGGACCTGTTCACCCTGCCCGCGTTCGTGGCCTACCTGGGCCTGGGCATTCTCTACTTCGTCGCGTTCCTCGTGACCTACATCTGGATTACCCCGCAGCGCGAGATGGCACTGATCAGTGCCGGCAACCTCGCCGCCGCCATCAGCCTGGCCGGCGCCGCTATCGGCTTTGTACTGCCGCTCGCCAGCGCCATCGCGCATAGCGTGAGCCTGACCGACCTGGCCCTGTGGGGGCTGGTGGCCTGGGCGGTGCAGCTGGTCACGCACGGCGTGCTGCGCCTGATCGTGCGCGACCTGCGTGGAAAGATCGAAGCCAACATGTGCTCGGTCGCGCTGTTCGTCGCCGTGGTCGCCACCTGCGTGGGTGCGATCAATGCTGCCGCCATGACCTACTGAGGCGGCCGCCATGGCGAACAAGGACAAGAAGTCCCTTAGCGGTAAGGCCTCACCCGCTGGCAAGCCGGATGCGAAGTTCAACCTCCCACCGGATTACCGCCACCCGTCGTTCTACCCCTCGGGCAAGGCCGAGCCGTTGTTCAACTTCGGCGAGCGCGGCAAGCGCATGCGCTCGGCGGCGGTAGTCGTAGGTGTGCTCGGCCTGTTCGGCTACGCGGCGTGGCCGCGCACCGATGTACAGCGCAACAGCTATACGAGCAAAGAGGATTGCGAGCACGATTACGCCACCGGGAAATGTACGTTCGAGCCGTCAACCGGTAACAGTGATGGTTATTCAACCGGGGGCGGCTACCACTATTACGGCCCGTGGTATCGCAGCGACTGGCGCACAAACCCGGTAGCGGGCGATCCTGGCCCCGGCCGGTCGTACGCGAGCGGTGCACGCGGCGGCGCCAGCGGTTTCACCGGCCACGGCCCCACCGGCTTCGATTTCGGTTCCCGCGGTGGCTTTGGCTCGAGCGGCCGCGTTGGCTCACGGGGCGGATGATGCGGCGGGAACGAATCGCGCCTCGCGCTGACTGGCAGCACGAGGTGGAGAGCATCGGCTTCGGCTTCCACACCATCGATGGCCAGCCTTACTGGCGCGAAGATGCCTGCTACGTGTTCGACGCCGATGCGATCGATGAGGTCGAGGCGGCGACGGGCGAGCTGCATGCGATGTGCCTGGAGGCGGTGGACCGCATCGTTCGCGATGGCCGCTACGATACCCTTGGCATCAACGACGATGCCGCCCGGCTCGCTGAACGCAGCTGGTTTGATCGCGAACCGTCGCTTTATGGGCGCATGGATCTGTCGTGGGATGGTGTGTCACCACCCAAGTTGCTCGAATACAACGCCGATACGCCAACCTCGCTGTTCGAAGCCTCGGTGGTGCAGTGGTACTGGCTGGAGGCGTGCTACCCGGATGCCGACCAGTTCAACTCGATCCACGAGAAGCTGATCGCCCGCTGGCCCATCGTCGGCGGCGGGAGCCGGGTGCACTTCGCCGCCTGCTACGACAACCCCGAGGACGGCACCACCACCGATTACCTGCTCGATACCTGCCTGCAGGCCGGCCACGAGGTGCAGGCACTGGACATCGAAGAGATCGGCTGGAATGGCCGTGCCTTCATCGACCTGGCTGATCGCCCGATTGACCGGCTGTTCAAGCTGTACCCGTGGGAATGGATGCTCGCCGAGGCATTCTCGAAACACATCGCCCCTTCGCGCACGCGCTTCATCGAACCTGCATGGAAGATGCTGCTGTCGAACAAGGCCATCCTGCCGCTGCTATGGGAGTGGTTTCCAAACCACCCCAATCTGCTGCCCGCCAGCCTGCGTCGTGACGGCATTGCGGGTGCCGCGGTAGCCAAGCCATTCTGGGGGCGCGAAGGCGAGGGTATCGCCATCCTCGATCCCAGCCAGGGCGCTGTCGTGGCACCGCACACGATGTACCAGGCGCTGGCACCCCTTCCCGTGTTCGATGGGCGCCACGCGCTGGTCGGCTCGTGGATCGTTGGCGATGAACCTGCTGGCATCGGCATCCGTGAAGACAACGATCGCATCACAAGGAATACGAGCTGCTTCGTGCCGCATCTATTTCGGTAGTGGCTGGGCGGCGAGCAAGCGGCGGCGCCTGATCCTTCGCACGGCAACCAGGCTACCTACGGCGAGAAGCCAGGCGGCACCGATCCAGGTCTTCACGAACGCGAAGAGAGCGACGGCGGCAAGGGCGGGATTCAACATCCCGCCAAGGAAGGAACCGATGGTGTAGCCGCCGATGAAGTCGCCGACTTGCCAGACCGCGAACGTGCACGGATGAATCGCATCCTCACCGGTGTTGCACCCCAGTGATCTCGCCGCCGTGATCACGATGACGTTGCCCACGATGGGCACCGCTATCAGGATGAACGGAAGGAGCACCGGCCATAACACGCATCTGAGGGCAAAGGTGATGTTGCGCATACCAGGTTCGTCGAGGCGCGCCTTCCTCCGCTTCACCGCGCGATCCTTCAACCAACGCATCGCCACCGGAAAAATGCGGTGCCTGGATAGCGGCGCCAGCGGCAGGTCAGCACAATCGTCGGGATCGACCCAGCGAATTTCTTCAATCTCCGCGCTCGCGACAGGGAGGCCATCGACGGCGACCGCGTAGGTTTCCGCATGGACCTGCTTTCCCGGCTCGTGAACGGCATGGTCACGAAACGCGCCCAGGTGTTCCGCCGTCGCGACCTCCATCCGCACGCCCAGTTCTTCGTACAGCTCGCGCTCGAGCGTCTGCAGTGCCGTTTCACCCCGCTCCCGCTTGCCGCCAGGCTGGATAAAGATAAGCGAACCTCGTTTACGAACGACGAGGATCCGTCCTTCGTCATCCGCGATCACCGCCGCCACGATGTAGATCACTGTCGAGCCACTGTCCAATGCGTATCCCTCGCTTTCATGTCGCCAAGCATACGAATCTGGCCGGCGGCGCGATACCGGCGACGGGCCGAGCGTTTGGCAGGGGAGGATCGCATCCTGCGCCTCCATGACTTGCTGCATTAGATCGTGACAAATGCGGGCGTTATGCCTATAACCGACGATTCCCCACCCCACGGGACCACGCATGCATCGTCGCGATTTACTCAAGGGATTCGCCCTGGCCGGCACGGCCGGGCTCTGGCTGCCACGCTGGGCGGTGGCCGCGGAGATGGCCACCACACCGGCGCCCATCCGGGCGATTCGCGGCATCGTCGCGGGGGATGGGCCGGCACGGCAACCGATCCGGATTACGCCGCCTGCATCGGCGGCGCCGCGACAGGTCGTCACGCGCATCGATGGTGTGGAGGTCGATCGGCGGACCCTGGCAGCGGGGGAGGCCTACTTCGATGTACTCGTCCCTGCGGTAGATGCTGCGAAGGCGGTGCGCGTAGAGGCCGATGTGGCCGGTTCGAACCTTGCCGGCGCGGTCACGCTACAGCCCGTGCGGAAGATGACCGTCTATGTGCTCCCGCATTCCCACCATGACCTGGGCTACACCGAGCACCAGGCTGATGTGGAAGACCACCAGGTGGAAAACATCCGCAAGGGCATCGCGCTGGCTGATGCCACGGCGGGTTACGTCGACGGTGCACGCTTCGTATGGAATCTGGAGGTCCTGTGGGGCGCGGATTTGTTCCTCAAGCGTGGTACGGCCGCGGACCGCGATGCCTTCATCGAGGCCGTGCGCGCCGGCAAGCTCGCGATCAATGGCTCGTACGCCAATGAACTCACCGGCATCTGCCGGCCGGAAGAGCTGCTGCGCCTGTTCCGCTTCGGCACGCAGCTGGCGAAGCTCACCGGCACGCCGGTCAACTCGGCGATGTTCAGTGATGTACCGGGCTATACCTGGGGTACGGTGGAGGCCATGGCGCAGGCGGGTATCCGCTATTTTTCCGCCGCACCGAATTACTTCGACCGCATCGG
The DNA here is from genome assembly GCF_023078495.1 of Luteibacter aegosomatissinici. NCBI lineage: Bacteria > Pseudomonadati > Pseudomonadota > Gammaproteobacteria > Lysobacterales > Rhodanobacteraceae > Luteibacter > Luteibacter aegosomatissinici. Next base: position 4,905,526 of record NZ_CP095742.1, read on the forward strand.
CCGCTTCATGGCCACATGGCAGGACAAACCATTCTGGTGGGTGTCGCGTAGCGGAAAGTCCCGCGTGCTGTTCTGGGTTCCGTGGACGGGCTACGCCATGTCGCACGTCATGGCAGCGGACGAGGACTGGGTAGGCGCCTACCAGGCGCGCCTCGATGAGGTGGCGTTTCGATACGACATCTCCCACGTGCGCTGGGCCGGCCACGGCGACAACGCACCGCCGGATCCTGGCATCAGCGATTTCACGCGTGACTGGAACACCCGGTATGCGTGGCCGAAGTTCCATATCAGCGGCGCCAGCGAAGCCTTCACCGCATTCGAGCGCAAGTTTGGCGACGCGATTCCGCAGCTGCGCGGCGACCTCACGCCGTACTGGGAAGATGGCGCCGCCTCCTCAGCGCGAGAAACCGCACTCAACCGGAATACCGCCGACAAGCTGGTGCAGGCCGCGGCCGTAGCGACCCTGCGCCGCCAGCCGTTTGATGCCGACGAGGCATGGCGCGATGTACTGCTTTACTCCGAACACACCTGGGGTGCCGCGCGCAGCGTGACGCATCCCGAAGAGGCGATGACTACCGACCAGTGGCGGGTGAAGCGCGCCTTCGCCGATGATGCCGCGGCACGCGCCGATGCCTTGCTGGCCACGCACGCAGGCAAGGAACACACCGTCACGAACACCTCGGGATGGGTACGCAGCGGCCTGGTCCACCTTCCCTCGCAGGGGGGCGATCGTGTGTCGCTCGCGGGTCGTGAACTGGCCACGCAGCGCTTGCGAGACGGAACGCTCGCCGTTTGGGTCCCCGACCTTCCCCCGCTCGCCACGGTCCTGCTCGTACGCCACGAAGGCACCGCCGCGGCGCCGGCGCAGGCCGCATCATTTGACGGCACCACCTTCAGCAACGGCCTCGTTCGCGCGCGCATCGATCCCGACACAGGCAACCTTGCCAGCCTCCAGCGCATTGGCCTGGACCATGAGTTCATCGATGCCAGCCGCTGGTCGGCCAACCAGTTCGTGTACATGGCGGGCGATGCCGTCGATCAGCTGCAGACCAGCGTGCGCCCGACCATCACGGTCGAGGAGGCAGGCCCGCTCGTCGTCACCGTGCTCATCAGCTCGGAAGCGCCATCGTGCCGCAAGCTCGAACGCCGGCTCCGCCTGGTTGCCGGTGCCGACTGGCTCGAGATCGAGAACACCGTGGATAAGGAACGCGCCCCTTACGAGGACGTGCCGGACCCGAACCATCGCGGCAAGACCATGCGCGCGGTAGCGAAGGAGAGCCTTCAGTTCGCGTTCCCGCTTGCGGTGCCCGGCGGCCGCATGCATGTGGATGTGCCGTTGAGCCAGATGGAGCCGGAAGCCGATCAACTTCCCGGTGCGTGCCGCAACTGGATGCCCGTGGGCCGCTACGTGGACGTGGCCAATGACACGCTCGGCGTCACCTGGATGACGCTGGATGCCCCCTTGATCGAAGTGGGCGGCGTCACCGCCACCAAGCTCAATTCGCAGACGGATCCCAAGGTGTGGATGGATCACCTGGCGCCAGGCCAGACGGTGATGTCGTGGGTGATGAACAACCACTGGGGCACGAACTACCGTGCGTGGCAGGAAGGCCCGGTCGCGTTCCGCTACGCCCTGCGCCCGCATGCGGTGCGTGACGATGGCCACGCGTCGCGCCTGGCCACCGGAATGACCCAGCCCCTGTTGGTGGACATCGCGGCGCCCGCGGCCTCCGTGCTGCGTATCGAGCCTGAGGATGTCCAGTTGCAGTCCATAACGCCCAGCGCCGACGGCAAGGCCGTCATCGTCCGGCTGTTCGGCGCATCGGGCAGCACGCGCCAGGCGCGGCTCCACTGGCACGACCTCATGGGGCCGGCCGCGCTGTCCAACCTCGCCGAAGATCGCCTCTCGCCGATACAGGATGATGTGGAAGTGGGGGGCTGGGAGCTCGTGAGCATCCGCGTGGAGCGGGGCTGATACGATCACGCGATTCTTCAAGCCGGACCCGTTGCCATGCCCCTGCCCACCGTCGAACACGAAACCCGCCCGTCACCCGAATGGTCGGTGATCTGGCTGCATGGCCTGGGTGCGGATGGCAACGACTTCGCGCCGATCGTGCCGGAGCTGGTCGATCCGGCCTGGCCGGCCATCCGCTTCGTATTCCCGCATGCGCCGGTGCGGCCGGTCACGATCAACAACAACGTGCCCATGCGCGCGTGGTACGACATCAAGGGCCTCGCGCTCGCCGACAAGCAGGATGCCGAGGGTATCCGCCTGTCGATCGATGAGGTTGAAGCGCTGATCGCCCGGGAGCATGAGCGCGGCGTGCCCGCGTCGCGGATCGTGCTGGCCGGCTTCTCCCAGGGCGGTGCCATGACGCTCGCTGCGGGCTTGCTCCACAAGGAAGCACTGGCCGGCTTGCTGGTCCTTTCCGCTTACCTGCCCCTGCACGACACCATCGAGGCCGAGCGCAGCGGCGCCAACCATGCCACCCCGATGTTCTGGGGCCATGGCGTGGCCGACCCGGTGGTGCCGCTGGCGCTTGGCGAACAATCGCGCCAGCTGCTCGAAAGCCTGGGCCACCGCATTGACTGGCACACGTACCCCATGGGCCACCAGGTGAGCCTGCCGGAGATCAACGATATCCGTACCTGGCTCGGCGGGATTTTCGCCGGGGCGTGATCGCCCGCGCGGCGGGCACCTTGCCCATCCGGCATACTCGCGCCATGCCCGCCGCGCCTTCCGACCAACCCGCCACGCCACCGGCGTCCGCGCCGCTGCCTGATTTCTGCAGCCTGCCGACGCTGTTCGCGTTGCTGGTGGTGGGCACGATTACCGCGTGCCTGATGTGGCTCGCCCCGGGCGGGGAACTACGCCTGCGCTCGCTGTCGGTGGGCGTGCTCTATACAGCGTGGCTTTCCGTGCTGCTGACCGTCGTGCTGTGCAAGGCGCGGCCGGTGATGCAGCGGCTGCCGGGCATGCTCCCGTACGCGGGCATCTGGCTCACGCTCATGGGGATGGTGGGCGTGACCAGCGTGGCCCTGGGCTGGATCGACCATAACCTGGGATCGAACCTCACGCCCGTGTCTACCGCGCGCTTCGTCCGCGATACGTTGCTCGCCACCGGCCTGCTCGGTGCCGCGCTGCTGCGCTACTTCTACGTGGTGGCGCAATGGCAGGCGCGTGTGGAAGCCGTCGCGCAGGCGCAGGTCGCCGCGTTGCAGGCGCGTATCCGCCCGCACTTCCTCTTCAACAGCATGAATGCCGTGGCGGCGCTTATCCGCGTGGACCCGGATGCCGCCGAACGCACGGTGGAGAACCTCGCCGAATTGTTCCGCGCCGCACTGGGCAGCGAAGGCACTACGCCCGGCACACTGGGCGAGGAATGGCGGCTGGTCGACCAGTACCTGGAGATCGAGAGCCTGCGCCTCGGCGGACGCCTGCGCGTTGAGCGCGATATCGATACACCTGAAACACTGCCCATGCCGCGGCTGCTGCTGCAACCGCTGGTGGAGAATGCGATCCGCCACGGCATCCAGCCATCGCGCCAGGGTGGCGTACTGCGGCTGGGTGGGCGCCGGCTTGAAGGCGGCGTGGTGGTCACTGTGGATAACCCGCTTTCCGATGCACCCACCACGCCAGGCACCGGCCACGGCCTGCGCAGCGTGCGTGAGCGCGTGCGCCTGTTGTTCGGCGAGCGCGCCGTGGTCAAGGCCGAGGCGCATGATGGGCGCTTCGTGGTCACCCTGTTCCTGCCGGAGGTAGCGAGTGCGCGTCCTGGTCGCCGATGACGAACCGCTGGCACGGGCGCGGCTGGCCAGCCTGCTCGCCCGGCGCGGCGATGTGGAGCTGGTGGGCAGCGTGGCGGACGGCGATGCAGCACTGGCCGCGTGCGCCAGCGAGCGGCCCGACGTGCTGTTGCTTGACGTCGAAATGCCGGGGCTGACCGGTACGGCCGTTGCGGCGAAACTGGCCACCCTGCCGAGCCGGCCCCTGGTCGTGTTCTGCACCGCCTACGAACAGCATGCCGTCAGCGCGTTTGATCTTGGCGCCACCGACTACCTGCTGAAACCCGTGCGCGCCGAGCGCCTGGATGAAGCGCTCGACCGGGCGGCGGCCCGGCTTGCCCCTGCGCAGCCGCAGCGCGGCGGCTGGTTGCGCGCGCGCAGCGGTGGCGACGAGGTACGTATTGCGCTAACCGACGTGTTGTTGCTCACGGCCGGCGAGAAGTACGTGACCGTCGAGCACGTGGGTGGCTCGCGCCTGATCGATGATTCGCTGCGCCAGCTCGAGGTGGCACTGGGCGAGCGGGTGATTCGCCTGCACCGCAATTGCCTGGTGCCGCGCGACCGCCTGGTGGGCCTGCGCACGCTGGCCGATGGCCGCGTACTGGCTCGTCTTTCGGGTACGGAGAGCGCGCCGGAAGTAAGCCGGCGCAACCTGCCCGCCATTCGCCAGTGGCTGCGCACGGAGTCCTGACCGGACATCGCGGCGTACGGCCGCGCTGCGCTCGGGTGCCGTTTTACGGGACAATCAGCCCATTGCCTCCCGTGCTTTCGGAATCCCCATGACCGCACCGCTTCGCATCGCCACCCGCAAGAGCGCGCTGGCCCTCTGGCAGGCCGAACACGTGGCCGCCTTGCTACGCCAGGCGCACCCTGGCCTGGTGGTGGAACTGGTGCCGCTCTCGACCCGCGGCGATGAGATCCTGGATCGCTCCCTTGCCACGATCGGCGGCAAGGGCCTGTTCCTGAAGGAACTGGAGGTGGCCATGCAGGAAGGCCGTGCCGATATCGCCGTGCATTCGCTGAAGGATGTGCCGGCGGTGCTCGAACCTGGCTTTGCGCTCTCGGCGATCCTGCCGCGCGCCGATGCCGCCGATGGCTTCATCAGCAACGATTACGCGACGATCGCCGAGCTGCCCAATGGCGCCCGCGTCGGCACCTCCTCGCTGCGCCGGCAGGCCCAGTTGCGCGCCCTGCGCCCCGACCTGCAGTTGCTCGACCTGCGCGGTAACGTGAATACCCGCCTGGCCAAGCTGGACGAGGGCCATTACGACGCGATCGTGCTGGCCTGCGCTGGCGTGGACCGCCTGGGCCTGGGTGGCCGCGTGCGCAGCCGCCTGGCCAGTCCGGATTGGCTGCCGGCACCGGGCCAGGGTGCCATTGCCGTGGAGATCCGCGAGGGCGACACGCGCACGGCCGAGCTGCTGGCGGCTATCGACGACGCTGACACGCGCCTGGCAACCGATGCCGAGCGTGCGTTGAATGAGCAGTTGGGCGGCAGCTGCGCCGTGGCGATCGGTGCGTTCTGCGTGGTGGCGGAGTTCGGGCTCACCCTGCATGCGCTGGTCGGCGATGCCGCCAGTGGCGAACTGATCACCGCACAGGCGGATATCAACGGCGACAAGCCGGTGGCACTGGGCCACGAAGTGGCGGCCATGCTGTTGCAGCAGGGCGCGGGCGAGCTGCTCAAGCCGCAGCGTTAATCACCGCTGTCGTAGGGGCCCACCCTGTGGGCGACGCCGTTCGCGAAAGAGCCACAGGACCTGTGGTGCCGTCGCGGAAGATGTCGCCCACAGGGTGGGCTCCTACGGAATAGCGTGTGTCGCTTAGAAGTTGTAGACCAGGTTCGTGGTCATCAACTTGTCGGTGCTCACCGTGCCCGGCTGCGTATCGCTGTTGTAGCGGATCTGGTAGCCGAGCTTCAGCGCCATCTTCTTGGTCATGCTGACCGACAGGCCGATGTCGTTCTGGTAGTACTGGTTCTTCGAGCCCGCTTCCACCAGGAACGTATCTTCCAGCGCGGTGTTATCGGTGAGGCGGTACTTGCCGTTCACCAGGCCACGGCCGACCACTTCGCTCTCGGCGTTGGGCGTCGTGACGACCGTGACGACGGTCTGATCAGGCTGGACGACGTCTTCGCTGGTCTTGGCTGGCTGGTAGCGCTTGAAACCGGGACCGATTTCAAAGGAAAGCTCGGCGCGCTCGTTCTTCAGCGCGATGTAGCCGTAACCCACCGAGACGACCCCCTGCCAGAGATTGGCACCGAAATCATCATGTTCGTAACGCGCGGCTGTGACGACATAACTGCGCGGGTCGAACTTGTAGCCCACTGAAGCACCGCTCTCATAGCGGTTGGCCGTGGTGCTGAAGGTGTTGTTACCGCTGCCGTCATCGACCTCGCCTTTCGAGCGCAGGCCATTGAGGTAGAAATTGTTCTTCCACACTTCGTTTTCCTGTGCCAGCCCGAGCTTGGCGTTGGCATTCTCCGAGCGCGAATTACCGCGCGAGGAGGCGAAGCCGAATTCGCCCGAACCGGTCCAGCCGCCATTCTTGGAGGCATCGGAACTGGGGGCACCACCGCCATTGGGGTTGGTCGTGGAGAAAGCGTCCTGGGCCTGCGCGGCGAAAGGCAGCGCGGCGAGGACAAGCGAGGCGAGAAGGATTTTTTTCATCGTCTACCCGGATGTGGAAAGAAAGTGGTATTGGGGTGGGCCGTGGGGACGGCCATTGGCGCACCCACGCGCCGGGGGGCTGCTTGCTGCTCAATGGCTGGCGAGCTGGGCCCACGCCCGCCCATACAACCGCTGTTCGAGGCATTGACCGATAACGCAGCTTAACGCGGCCATACCAGCGGCCACGGCCACCAGCGGCCCCGTGGGGTGCGAGACCAGCAACACGCAGGGGAGGCCCACCGAGAGCACGGCAATGCCGAAACACCAGGCCAACAGGGTACCTGTCCCGCGCCTGGGCGCAAAGAACGCGCCGGCTCCCCGTTCATCCGCCAACTGGCGTAGTGCCCGCCAGCGCATGCCTTCGATCACGCCGAGCACCAGGCCCACCGCTAACATACTGAGCCGCCAGGGGTTTAGCGGACCCAGCGTAGTATCACTCTGCAGTGCGACGCATAACCAGAACCACAGCCCACCGGCGAATACCGCCGACACGGCACGGCCCATCGGCTGCGTATTGGCGACCGACGCCAGTGGAGCGGGCATATCCCGCGCCGTGCTGCGCGCCGTATAGATCAGGGTGGCGAGGCTGCAGATCATGAGTGCCGCGCCGGCCAGCCGCGTGGCCCAGAAGTCGTTCTCACCGCGCGCCAGACCGCCCAGCGCCAGCATGGGCAGGTAATTCGCCATGGCCACCATGCCTTCCGTGGTGGGCAGCATGCGCCGGAACGGGTCCCAGCCATGCCATTCGCGCGCAAAGCGCAGGCGCAGGCAGGTGGCTGCCAGGCCCAGGCTCACCAGCACGAAGCCAAAGGACAGCGGCACCAGGACATCGCCACGCCCATCGGTGTACGTGCCCAGCGCCACCGCGGTGCCGAGCACCATCCACAGGCCGTAGCCCGTCGCCGTCGCGGTCTGGAGGACCACGGCAGGGAGGGAAAACAGGCTTTGGGCGCGCGAACCGTCCTCGGGCTGGCCTTGGGGGCCCAGCGCGACGGCCGGTGCGTCGTCGGGTTGCGCCATGGTCGGGGGCTTCGGCGATGGCAAAGCGGCATTTTTGCGCCGTTTCGCCCCGGGCGCAAACCTTGCGGCCACCGCCGGCCCCACCTGGCCAATCGTTGTACTGCGGCAACCCTTGCGGACGGCCCCTGCCAACGCCATGCTTGTTGCGCGTAGATACGGGCGTCACGCCCGCGCGGACACACTTTGCTTAGCTCCACCTGCCGGCGAACCCCATGGACCGCTACGAGCGCATTCTTACCCTGCACCGACTGCTGAAGTCCGCGCATTATCCGGTTCCGCTTTCGCGGCTCATGGATGAGCTTGAATGCTCGCGGGCCACCCTTTACCGCGACGTGGCGTTCCTGCGCGATGCGCTGGGCGCGCCCGTGCAGAGCGTCGCCGGCGACCAGGCCTCGTTCCGTTACGAGGCGGGCGAGGGCGATAGCTTCGAATTACCGGGCTTGTGGCTGACCAGCGATGAGCTGGCCGCGCTGATGGCCCTCAATGAGCTCATCGGCCGCTCGGATCCCGGGGTACTGGCCGGGGCGCTGGCACCGTTCAAGGCACGCATCGAGCGCCTGCTCTCCGATCATGGCAGCGGCAAGGCACTGCCGGTCGATCGCATCCGCGTTATTTCCTGGGGTGCGCGCAAGCTCGACCAGCAGGTGTTCCGGATCGTGGCGGGCGCGGTGCTCGAAAGGCGCCAGCTGACCTTCCGCTACCGCGCCCGCACCACCAATTCCGATACGCGCCGCACGGTGTCGCCACAGCGCCTTACCCATTACCGCGATAACTGGTACCTCGATGTGTGGGACCACGATCGCGAGGCGTTGCGCAGCTTCGCCGTGGATCGCATCGCCGAACCACAGGCACAGGATGCACGGGCGAAGGATGTGGAAGAGACCGAGCTGAACGATCTGCTCGCGTCCAGCTACGGCATCTTCGCCGGCAAGCCCAAGGCCTGGGCGACCATTCGCTTCTCCTCGCACGCCGCGCGCTGGGTGGCCGATGAACACTGGCACTCGCAGCAGAAGGGCGACTGGCTCCCCGATGGCCGCTACGAGTTGAAGGTGCCCTACTCGAACTCCCGCGAGCTGCTGATGGACGTACTCAAGTACGGCCCCGATGCGGAGATCGTGTCGCCGCTGCCGCTGCGCGAGGAAATGAAGATCCTCCTGCAGCTGGCCTTGTCCGGCTACCAGAACGGCAACAACGGTAACCACCACTGATCACGCACCAGGTTCCATGAGCGACTTTGATATCGCCGATCCCGGCGCGCTACCCGCTACGACCGGACAACCCCGTCGACCCCGCGTTGCGCTGGCGCTAGGCGCCGGCGCGGCCAAGGGCCTTGCCCACATCGGTGCCATCGAGGCGCTGGAGGCCCGCGGCTTCGACATCGTCGCCATCGCCGGCACCTCGATGGGAGCGCTGGTCGGCGGCATCTATGGCATGGGCAAGCTCGATGTGTACCGCGACTGGGTATCGACGCTAGCGCGCTTTGATGTGCTGCGCCTCGTCGACTGGAGCTTTTCCGGCGGCGGCTTCATCAAGGGCGACCGAATCATGGCCGCGCTGCGCGAACTCATCGGTGAGGTGAACATCGAAGAGTTGTCGATCGCGTACACGGCCGTCGCCACCGATATCGATCGCGAGCGTGAGGTATGGCTCACCCGGGGGCCGCTGTTCGATGCCATCCGTGCTTCCATCGCCATCCCAACCTTGTTCCGTCCTTACACGCACGAAGGCCGCCGCCTTGTCGATGGTGCGTTGTTGAATCCGTTGCCGGTGCTACCGCTGATGCGCGAAGACGCCGACTACGTGATGGCGGTAAGCGTGGATGGCGCGGCGGAATTGCAGAAGGCGCCCGAGAAAGACGTAGCGGCGGTGCCTGACCAGGGCTATGCGGCAAAGCTCGGCCGCCTGCTGGGCAAGGTTCTGCCCGGCTCCGAGTCCAAGATTCACCGCGACCCCGGCGCATTCGAGCTGATGACCCAGTCGATGGACCTGATGCAGGCGAACCTGTCGCGCCTGCGCCTGGCCGCGTACCCGCCCGACCTGCTAATCGAAATGCCGCGCAACGTTTCGGCGGTGTACGAGTTCTACCGCGCCCGCGAGCTCATCGAACTGGGGCGCGAGCGGACCGAGGCCATGCTGGACAAGTGGGTGCCGCGCGGCACCCCGCTGCGCTAATCGGATCGCGGTAGGAGCCCACCCTGTGGGCGACATCTTTTCGCGAGATCGACGCAGGACCTGTTGCTTGTCGCGAACGTTGTCGCCCACAGGGTGGGCTCCTACCGCGATGCTTTCAGATCAGAATTCTTCGGTCTTCGTGACCTTGGCGCGGCGCATCAGCCACGCCACGCCGCGCAGGTCGGCCAGGCCTACCCACAGGCGATCGAGCATGCCGTACTTCGAGGTGCCGGCCGTGCGCGGGCGATGGCCCACCGGGACGCTCTGGCTGGCGAAACCCGCGCGCTTCACCAGCGCCGGCAAGTAGCGGTGCATGTGGTCGAAGTAGGGCAGGCGCATGAACGTGTCGCGCTCGAACAGCTTCAGGCCGCAACCGGTATCCGGCGTGCTGTCCTGGAGCATGCGCGAACGCACCGCGTTCGCGATCTTCGACGAGATGCGCTTGTTGAAGCTGTCGCGCCGGGTGACGCGCCAGCCCGCAAACAACTTGAGTTCCGGACCAGCGCCAGCACGCGCGGCGAGCAGCTTGGGGATGTCGGCCGGGTCGTTCTGCCCATCGCCATCGAGCGTGGCGATCCACGAGGCGCGTGCAGCACGCACGCCGTTCCACACGGCGGTGCTCTGCCCGCTGCGGGTCACGTGGTGGATGATGCGCAGCTCGGGGTAATCCTTCTGCGCCGCCTTGAGCACGGCCACGCTGTCGTCGGTGCTGTCGTCATCGACGTAGATGATCTCGAAGTCGATCCGTCCACGCAGGGCCGCGGCGATCTCGGCGAGGAGGGGCGGGATGTTGTCGCGCTCGTTGAAGACGGGCACGACCACGGCGAGATCGGTCATCGCGGTTCCGGGGGCGGGTGGCAGGAGTCGGGCGGCATTATCGCCCAACAATCCTTACAGAAGGCTGCTTTGCCTGCACTCGTTCAGGTCCACGCTCCAGCGAACCTCCCCGTAGGAGCCCACCCTGTGGGCGACGCCGTTCGCGACAAAGCAACAGGCCCTGCGGGGATGTCACGAAAAGATGTCGCCCACAGGGTGGGCTCCTACAGGGAGACGGTGAGGTTTTCGCCGTCGATGGCGGCGCGCCAGCCGCGTTCGGCAATGTCCATGGCCTTGTGGCTGGGGCCCTGGGCAAGCAGCAGCAGCGTGCCGCCGCGCAGCTGTACCTCGCGGCCATCCCAGCCATCGCGGTGGAAGGTGCCGGGTTTGCCGTCCATCTTGCCAGGCATGTACAGCGCCACGACGGGCTCGTCGTCCATGCGGGTGACCGCATGCACCACGGGGTACTGGCCCACCACGCAGTCGTGGACGTAGGTGACCATGCCCGGGGCGGGACCCTTCAGGCGGGTCGCCCGTCCCACAAAGCCGGCTTCGACCTGGTCGTCCGTCATGGGGCGGGTCAGTGCCAGTGCGTCCATTTCGCCCGGCATGTGGGCCACGGCCATGGCCTCCAGCGAATGCTGATCGGTGTAGCGCCACATCATGCCCACGCCAGCGAAGGCAATCAGCACGGAGGCCGCCATGGCCATCCATGCACGGCGCCGGGTCACCTGGACCCGGCGTTCGCCCGTGGCCTGGGCCAGCAAGATCCGGTCGGCCAGTCCCTCCGGCACGGGCACCGCCATGGCGGCTTCCATGTCATCTTCGAAACGCTGGGCACGTTGCCAGAACGCGGCGCAGCCTTCGCGGCAGGTGTCGCGGTGGGCCAGCAGCTCTGGATCGCGCGAGCGTGGTTCGCTGCCGATCCGGCGGCGGAAGTCGAGGCAATTCATGTCCGGCCCCCCTCGGCCGCGGCGCGGCCGCCCAGCAGGCGTTTGAGCTGCTGGCGGGCGCGGAACAACTGGGTCATCACGGCGCCAGCCTTCTGGCCGGTACTCGCGGCGATCTCGTCGGCACTCATGCCGGCGAGCACCTGCATGGCCAGCGGCTCACGGTATTTATCGGGAAGCCGGCCGATGGCATCGCGCACCTGCGCGGCGTCGCCGCTGCGCTCGGGGCTGGCGAAAGCAGCATCTTCGACGACGTTGTCGTCCAGTTCGACGACATCCAGCCGCTTACGCTCGTACAGGCGTGCATGCTCGCGGCGCAGGATGGTGAACAACCAGGCCTTCGCCGATTCGGCCTCGCGGAGGGCATCGAGGTTTTTCCAGGCGCGCAGGAAGGTCTCCTGCACCAGGTCCTGGGCCACGGCCTCGTCGCGCGCCAGCCACCAGGCAAACCGGTAAAGGTCGGCTGAGAGGGCGCGCACCATCGCTTCGTACTGGCGCTGTTTCGGGTTCACATCCTCATGGACCGGGCGCTTGGCCATTTACTTACACCCGCGCCAGCATCAGCGGATCTTGCTGAGGATGCCGTCCAGCTCGTCGTTGCTGTGGTAGTGGATGACGAGCTTGCCCTTGCCACCGCGGCCCTGGGCCACTTCGACGCGCGTGGCGAAGCGTTCGGCGAGTTCGCGCTCCAGGTTAGCCACGTTCGGGTCCATGGGTGCGGCCGACTTGGCCTTGCCCTTGGGATCGAGCTGGGCCTTGCGGGCGGCTTCTTCCAGCTCGCGCACCGTCCAGCCGTTGCGGGCGCAGTCGCGCGCGAGCGGCTCGGCAATGAACGAGGGCAGGGTGAGCAGCGCACGGGCATGGCCCATCTCGAGCTTGCTCTCGTCGAGCAACTGCTTGATCGACGCCGGCAGTTCGTTGAGGCGGAGCAGGTTCGACACCGACGCGCGCGAGCGGCCGACCGCATCGGCGGCCTGCTGGTGGGTCAGGTCGAACTCATCGACCAGGCGCTGCAAGGCCTGGGCTTCTTCCAGCGGGGTGAGCTCCTGGCGCTGGATGTTCTCGATGAGGGCCATGGCGAGCACGGACTGCTCGGGCACATCCTTCACCAGGGCCGGGATCTCGCTCATCTGCGCACGCTGCGCGGCGCGCCAGCGGCGTTCACCGGCAATGAGCTCGTAGCTGTTCTTGCCGATGGCACGCACGACCACCGGCTGGATCAGGCCCTGGGCCTTGATCGACGCGGCCAGCTCGTCGAGCGCCTCATCGTTCCAGTGCCGGCGCGGCTGGTACTTACCGGCCTGGATATGGTGGATGGGCAGCGTGCGGAGCTCGCCTTCCTGCTCGATCACCGAGGGGGCGGCTTCCGGACCGGCACCGCCGCCCAGGAGGGCATCCAGGCCACGGCCGAGTCCACGTTTCTTCGCTGCTGCCATGGGGGCTCCTTAAGGCGTGGTCGGGGCGGCGTCGGTGGCATCCGCCGCCGGCTCATCGGCCTCGGCGGCGCCAGCAGGGGCGCCGGCCAGGGCACGTTCGCGACGGATGATTTCGCCCGCGAGGCCGATATAAGCGATGGCGCCGCGCGAGCCGCGGTCGTACAGATGAATGGGCTGGCCGTGGCTGGGCGCCTCGGCAAGGCGCACGTTGCGCGGAATGATCGAGCGCAGCACCTTGTCGCCGAAGTGCGTGGTGAGCTGGGCCGACACCTCGTTGCCCAGGTTGTTGCGCACGTCGTACATGGTGCGCAGCAGGCCTTCCACGTCCAGCTCCGGATTCAGGCGCTGGCGCACGGCCGAAATGGTATCGAGCAGGCTGGAAAGGCCTTCGAGCGCGAAGTATTCGCACTGCACCGGGATGAGCACGCCGTTGGCCGCGGTGAGCGCGTTCAGCGTCAGCAGGTGCAGCGAGGGTGGGCAGTCGATCAGGATGGTGTCGTAGCGGTCGGCCACCTTGGCCAGCTGCTCTTTCAGGCGCTGCTCGCGGGCCATGCCGTCCATGAGCTTCAGCTCGGCCGCGGTGAGGTCGCCATTGCCCGGCAGCAGGTCGTAACCCGCCTCGGTGCGGACCAGCACATCCTCGATCGCGACTTCCCCGAGCAGCACTTCGCAGCCGTTGGGCTTGGCTTCGTGCTTATCCACGCCCGAGGCCATGGTGGCGTTGCCCTGCGGGTCGAAGTCGACAAGCAGCACCTTGCGCTTCGCGGCGGCAAGCGCCGCGGCGAGGTTTACCGAGGTGGTGGTCTTGCCGACGCCGCCCTTCTGGTTGGCGACTGCGATAATGCGGGCCATGGAAAGTCGCTAGCTACCGTGCACGGAAGGGGCGCTAGCGTAGCATCTAGCGCGCAACGCCTGCATTCCACCGCGCCGCCGGCCCACACGGCATTACCGCCTACCCTGTAGGAGCGCGCTTGCGCGCGATCTACGCCGCCCCACACTCAATCCCGGCGAATGACCACAAGGTGCCGCTCGCCCTCTACACCCGGCACGGCCAGCGTATGGATCGCCTCCACCCGAAACCCCGCCGGCACCCCATCCAGCTCTTCGGCCGGATGCTTGCCCTTCATGGCGAGCCAGGTGCCGCCCGGCGCCAGCAGGTGCCCACCCCAGCCGAGCATGTCGGCCAATGAGGCAAACGCCCGCGCGGTGATGCATTCGAAGGTGCCTTCGACATCTTCCACGCGGCTCTGCAGTGCCTTGGCGTTGCCCAGCTTCAACGAGCGAATGGCCTCGCGCAGGAAGCGCACCTTCTTCCCGTTCGAATCCACCATGAGCACTTCGCGTGCCGGCTCGGCGATGGCCAGCGGGATGCCCGGCAGGCCAGGGCCGGTGCCGAGGTCGGCCAGCGAGCGGCCGTGTACATAGGGAAGGATGGCCAGCGAATCGATGAGGTGCAGGTTGATCTGCGCCCGGTCATCGCGAATGGCGGTGAGGTTGTAGGCCGAATTCCAGCGTTCCAGCAGCTCGCGGTAATCGAGCAGGCGCTCGACGGCACCTTCGGGGAGGGCCACATCCAGCTGGGCGATGCCGCGTTCGAGCAGGGATTTGAGGTCGTCGCGCGCGGTCATGGGCGTGTGGATGGTCCTGATGGCAGGAAATTATCGCAGCCAGCCCGGCATTTAGAAAACGCGGCGCGAAAAAAAGGCGGCGTTGCCGCCGCCTTTTAAATAACGCACACGCGTTCTCTTGTTATCTGCTTATGCGGCGTCGAGTTCGACGCGGGTCACCAGCATGCCGCGGGCGCGGAGCGAACCGTTCACGGCGTGCTTCAACTGGGTGCCGACAGCGCGACGATCGACCAGATGGGCCGTGGCGGGGTCGCGCAGGGCCGCAACAACGTTGCTGCGGATGAGTTCGGGGGCTTCTTCGATCACCGGATCGGCCGCGGCCGGTTCGAGCACCTGCCAGTAGACAGTGCCGCCATCGAAACGAAGCACCTGGCCACCCAGGTCGATCTTGTGAGTGATGCGATCCAGCAGCGGCAGCACGACGTGGGTGCCGGCGGACAGGAGGGCCGGGGTACGGCCGAAGCGACGCACGCTGTAGACCTGGCCTTCCGGCACACGCTTGAACGAGGCGACCGCGAGGACGCTGGCGACAAGAACGGTGCTGAGGAGGGCGATAGTCAACATGGCTGTTACTTCAATGAGTTACGCTAATTTCCTGTCTCGTGGTGCAACGAGATGACGCACCACGCTGATCAATCGGGGTGTTAACTCTAATATAACGAAGGACCTTAACGCTAGTTTTACCAGACCCCCATATTCAGTTAGCGGATGGGTTGGTCAAAACTTGAGCACTGGGCATTTCTTGACCATGCCGAGGGCACGGCGGCCGGAAAAGGGCACGGCGCGGGGAGGGGCGGGTTTGACCCGCCGGTAGCGAATGATAACAATTATCAATAACTATCCGACCGGTTACGCCCATGAACCTGCTTGGCTGCCTGGTGGCGTTCGCTGCCATGGCGCTCGCCTACCTTTCCTCCCGTAACCAGCGCGCGCTGGCGCGGCCGTTGGGCCGTGGCGCGAAGGTCGCGGCGGGCGCGCTTACGGCGGTGGCACTGGCTTGCTGGGTGGTGGGCGAAACCACGCTTCCCGGAATTTTCTCAACGCTGACCGCCCTGATGCTCGGCGCGGTGGCATTCCCCTACGTGATCTGGCTGTTCAAGCCGGCAGACCCGAAGAAGGCCCGCTGATGCTCGCCAAGACCTTCGCCGGCATCCTCCTCGGCTTCCCGCTATGCATGGCTATCGTCGGCCTGGCCGTCTACCTGTGGCCAGGCGCCAGCGAAGCGGTGCTCATTCCCTGGCTGGTGGCGTTCTTCCCGCTGTGGACCGTCGTGATCGCCGCGACCTATATGTTCCGCAGCGGCGTGCGGGCCTGGGCCTGGCTGGCCGTGGCCAACGTGGGCGCGTTCGCCGCGCTGTTCCTCGCCAAGCACACCCTGCCCGGTATCTGAGCCATGAAGTCCAGCACCATCCGCACCTTCACCACCGTGCATACCTGGACCGGGCTCCTCGCGGGCTTCGCCCTGTTCATCGCGTTCTATGCCGGCGCGCTGACCATGTTCCACGACCCGATCGATACCTGGGCGCTGCCGAAGCAGGAACTGGCCGACGCACAGGTGATGGACAAGGCCGGCGCCATGATGGCCGACATCGTGACGAAGCATCCGGCCGCGCGCGAATCCATCGGCGTCACCTACGCCGCGGGCCACCCCTCGCATGAAGTGGCCGCCTACTGGATGGAGAAGGATGGCACCTGGATGACCCAGGCCATCGATGACCGCGCCGCGCACGATGCCGAAGACCACGAGCATGGCCTGGCCGACTTCGTCTATGAACTGCATTACGACCTCGGTATTCCCGAGATCGGCATCTACCTCATGGGTATCGTCAGCGTCATCTATGGGCTGGCCCTGCTTACCGGCGTGCTGATCCACCTGCCGAACCTGCTGCGCGAGCTGTTCGCGCTGCGCCCGGGCCACAACCTGAAGCGCCTTTGGCAGGATGCGCACAACGTGATCGGCATCCTCAGCCTGCCCTTCCACATCATCTTTGCAGTCACCGGTGCGTTGTTGTGTCTCACGCTTGTCGCGCTGATGGCGTTCAACACAGTGATCTTCGATGGCAAGCTGATGAGTGCTTTCGAGCGCATGACCAGTGCGCTGCCGGATACCGCCGCGATGACGGCGGCCGCTCCAAAAACTGACGCAAGCACCACCGTGGCCATGTTGCCGCCCGCCGAGCTGGGCGCCATCGCACGCAAGGCGGCGCTAGCCGCGGGCGCCGCGAATTTCGACCCGGACTACATGCGCTACGTGCACTACGGCCAACCGGGTGCGGCGGCGGAAGTGCGCGGAACATCGGAGAAGACGTTGGGTGAGTACGGCATGGTTGCGCTCGATGCGAGTACCGGCCGCATCATCAACGTGCAGGTCACCGGCGCGCGCGATGCGAACCACGCCACCTACTCGGCGATCTTTGGCCTGCACTTCGGCACGTTCGGCAACCTGTCGCTGCGCTGGCTGTATTTCATCCTGGGCCTGGCCGGGGCATTTCTCTTTTATTCGGGCAACCTGCTTTACATCGAGACGCGGCGTAAGCGCCGCCAGGCCGACCAGCCGCTGAAGGTGCGCGCGATGGCCACGGCCACGGTGGGCGTCTGTCTGGGTACCTGCCTCGCCATCTCGGTCACGTTCGTCGCCAACCACCTGGCGCCGTACTTCGGTGCGGAGCCTACGTTGGTCGTCCAACCGGTCTGCTTCATCACGTTCTTCGCCGCCATCGCCTGGACCTTCTGGCGACGGCCGGCCAGGGCCGCAGTCGACCTGCTCTGGGCCACGGCGGCCGTGTCCGTGCTCGTGGGCCTGCTCGACATGGCCCTGCATGGCGATCGCCTGGCCCGAACGCTGGCCGCAGGCCGCTACGACGTGCTGGGCGTGGACCTGGTCGCCATCGCGATGGGCGCAGGCTTCGCGTGGCTGGCCGTCGCTACCCGCCGCCGGGCGGTGGCGGGCGATCCATGCAGCGTGTGGGCAGCCAGGCCGTCGCGCGTGACAGCATCGACCACACCCGCGCATGATGGGTGAGTAATCTTCAGGAGGTGGATGGTGAGCGACCCTGGCAACGAAACCCACGGCGACCTGTCCACCCCCATCTGGAGTGCCCTCGGTACCCGCCAGGCGCACCTTGGCGAAGGCGATGCGCTGGTTCGGCGGTACCAGACCGATGTGGCTCCGTTCGCCGCCGTGGCCGATGAATTGCCTGCGGCCTTCGAAGCATTGCACGCCCTGATGCAGCCCGGCGACGTCGCCGCCGTGCTTTCCCGTGAGCCGCTTTCGGTTCCGCCGATCCTGCGCTCCATACCGTTGGGCGCCGTGCACCAGATGGTCGCCGAGACACGGGTGGACAACACCTCGTTCGGCGCCGATTTCCTGGAGCTTGGAGACGACGATGTCGATGAGATGATTGCGTTGACCCAGCTCACCCGGCCCGGACCCTTCGTTCGCCGGACGAACGCTATGGGCCGCTACATCGGGCTGCGCGACGACGGCAAGCTCATCGCCATGGCGGGCGAGCGCATGCGCGTCCCCGGCTATACCGAGGTCAGCGCGGTATGCGTCCGCCCTGAGTGGCGCGGGAAAGGGCTCGCCGCCATGCTGATCAACGTCGTACGCGCCGATATCGAACGCCGTGGCGAAATCCCGTTCCTGCATGTGTTCGGCGAGAACCAATCCGCCATCGGCCTGTACGAACGGCTGGGTTTCCAGCGCAGCCGCGTCTTCATGCTGAACCAGATCACCCGGGCCGGCGCCCCCGCAGGCGTGCCGCTTCACGGGAACTGATCGGCGCGAGCGCGTATACAATCGCCGCACCTGTAGCCCACGAAGCCAACGCCATGACGCAGTCCACGCCTTATCCCATCGGTACGCCCGGCACGCCCTGGGGCCCCGCCGAGGTCGAGGCGTGGCGTGCCACGCAGCAGAAGCAACGCAGCTACACCGACGAGGTGGTGAAGGCCATCGATCCGCTTCGCGCATCGTTCGACGTGGAGGAATACGGTTCGGTCGACTACGCCGGTGAGCATTACCCGTTCTTTGCCCTGCGCACCCGCCACTGGGACGACGCACTGCCCGTCATGGTGGTGACCGGCGGCGTTCACGGCTACGAGACCAGCGGCGTGCATGGCGCCCTGCAGTTCCTGCGCGAACACGCCAATGACTACACCGGCCGCGCGAACGTGCTGGTGGTGCCCTGCGTAAGCCCCTGGGCCTACGAGCGCATCCACCGCTGGAACTTCGACGCCATCGATCCCAACCGAAACTTCCGCGACGGCAGCCCCGCCGCCGAATCCGCCGCACTGGTGCGCTTGCTCGCACCACTGGCCGACAACGTGCTGATGCACATCGACCTGCACGAAACCACGGATACGGATGAATCCGAGTTCCGACCGGCGCTTGCCGCCCGTGACGGGAAGGATTACGAGCCGGGTGAAGTGCCGGATGGTTTTTATCTGGTCGATGACGCGGACAAGCCGCAGCCTGCCTTCCAGAAAGCCGTGATCGAAGCCGTGGCCAAGGTCACGCACATCGCACCGGCGGATGCGAACGGCGAGATCATCGGGTCACCGGAAGTGGCGCATGGCGTCATCGAGTACGCGTTGAAGTCGCTGGGCCTGTGCGCTGGCATTACCCCGGCCCGCTATTGCACCACCACCGAGGTCTACCCGGATAGCCCACGCGCCACGCCGAAGGAATGCAATGACGCGCAGGTGGCCGCGGTGCGCGCGGCGATCGATTACGCCCTCGCGCACCCGGCTGGCTGAGACACTCAGGGGATCGCCGGTGCGTGCACGTGGTGCGCACGCGCGATGATCCAGGCCAGCCCTGCAAGCGTCAGCGCAACGATGAGGCCGCCGTACAGATGGATGGCCGCCGATAGGCCGTAGTGCTGCGCCAGCGCACCCACCGCGATGGTCGGCACGCTGAAAGCCAGGTAGCTCTGGATATAGAACGCGGCCATCAGGCGGCTGCGCTCATGCGGTTCGGCGAGTGGCATCACGCTACGGACGGCGCCAAGGAACGAGGCGCCAAAGCCGGCGCCCGTGATGATCGACGCGCCAATCAGCCACGCGCCCGAACCGATCACTTCACCGATAAGCACCAACAACAAACCACCGGCAAGCATCACGGCGCCCAGCTTCAGCGAGCGAATGGCTGCGTGGCGCAGGCCCTGCAGCACCGCCGCCGCGCCACTGAGCATCAGCGCGGCAACCACAAGCCCACCGATCCAGGGCGAAGTGGAGTGCGTGGTCTTCGCCACCAGCGAAGGCATCAGCGAAAGGTAGAAGCCACCGAGCATCCACAGCGCGACGTTAAGCGGCGTCACCGCACGCAACGCGGGCCGGGCCCGTTCGGGTACGGCGACATGTGGCATCAGGCTGGCGATGGCGCCGGGCTTCGGCGTAGCGGTCTCGGGGGTACCGCGGGTCAGCAACAGCGCCACCAGCAGCACGCCGATCACCACGACATACACGCCTTGCAGTGGTGCCGGCGCCAGCACCGCCAACGCGGTGCTTCCCAAGGCACCCGCCCCCATGCCGATCAACGGCGCCAGGCTGTTCACGGTGGCGCCGCGCTGGCGATCGATATCGAGGATCGCGGCGGGCAGCGCCGACATGGCGATACCCGTGGCGATGCCCTGGACCACGCGCGCCGCCAGCAACCAGGCCGGGCCGGTCGCCGACAGGAAGACAAGCATGGCGGCGATATCGAGCACGATGGCACCCGTGATGACCGGCTTACGCCCCAGGTGATCGGAGAGCCGCCCGGCAATGAGCAGCGCCGCCAGCAACGCGAACGCATACACCGCAAAGATCACGGTGAGCAGCGTGGGCGTGAAATACCACTGCCCCTGGTAAAGGCGATAGAGCGGCGTCGGCGCGGTGGAAGCGCCAATAAACGCCATAAGGCTGAAGGTATGCACGGCCATGGGCCGGCGAACGACGGGGGCGTTCATGGATTTGCCTAAAAGCAAAGAATGCGCGTTAGTCTACGCCGCTCGCTCACTAAAGCAACAGATTAGCCTTTAGGAGTAAGATAGGCAGCCATGAACGATATTGCAGCCTCCCAGCCCCGCCCGGCGGGCCCCCGTCCCGGTGGCCGTAGCGCCCGCGTGCAGGCCGCTATTCACCAGGCTGTGCATGAGCTCCAGGCCGAAGGCGCGCGGGAAGCGCTCACCGTACCCGCCATCGCTGCACGGGCTGGCGTCACTCCCTCCACGATTTACCGCCGCTGGGGCGATCTGTCCCAACTGCTCGCGGACGTGGCGGTGGAACAGTTGCGGCCCGAGGGACTGCCAGCCGATACGGGCACCTATCGCGGTGACCTGTTCACGTGGCTGGAGCAGTACCGCGACGAGATGTCGTCGGGCCCCGGGCGCACCATGCTGCGTGATGTGCTGGGGGTGCAGGGCCGCGAAAGCACGGGTAAATGCGCCTTCTATTGCACACAGCAGCTGGATGCGATCAATGCGCGCGCCATCGCGCGCGACGAGCCCACGCTGGCCACCCAGGACATCCTCGATAGCGTCGTCGCACCCATGATGTATCGCATCCTGTTCACGGCCGGCACGCCCGATGCGAACGACGTGGGCAGCTGGCTCGATGCACTGATGACCAGGAACACATAAGCGCAGCCGGCCCTGCGGTTAGTGGCCCAGGGGCATGCCTGCGAACAACACGAAATGCGTGCCGCGCTCGCTGGACAAGACGATGGGCAAAGCCGCGCCAGCGGCGACTGCCACGGCATGCCCCTCAGCCAGGTCGCGGCGCTCATCGCCGATGACCAGCGAGAGGGCTCCCGCAATGGCGTAAATCCAGGCTGACCTTCCCGCAGGCAGCGGATGGGTGAACGAGGCGCCCGCGTCCATCACACCATCCAGCATCGTCATCTCCTGGGGCGTGCCCAATTCACCGACGACGGCGCCGCTCCGGCCGAGCACGATGCGCACCCGGCAACCCACGGCCTCGACAAGGGGCACGTCCGCCGCCTGCACGAGCACCGCCCTCGGCGGCTCCCCCTTCGCGCGGGGAGGCAAGTCAACGAACACCTGCAGCGCGTGGATCCAACCGCCTTCGGTCGGCTTCTCTTCGTGCGCCGCCCCCCGTCCAGCCGCCAGCCAATACAGGTCGCCGCCTTGCAGCGCTAGGTTGTTACCGAGGGAATCGCGGTTGAGGAACCGACCCCGGCTGTCCTCGAAGAGGGCCGTGACCGCCGAGATACCTGTGTGCACGTGCGCCTCGAAGGTCGGAGCTGTCATCACGAAGTGATCCACCTTGACCAGCGGGTCCATGCCGCCGCCGAACTGGCCGGCGCGGAACTGGCGCGCGGTGAATCCCCTGCCGTGCGCCAGAGAAACGCCCGCCAGCGCGGGTCCCACCCGGGGGTGATCGCACCGGGAATGTGCGTGCGGCTGTGTGCTCGGCATGTCCTGGCCACGTGGTGGGTAGTCGAACGAGCACGCTACGCGCTGGACGATTGGACGATAAGTCGCCAGAATTTGGACTTGGCGTCCAACCCGTTGAACGACAGGTAGCCCCGCATGCTCGATCTGAACGACTTCTTCTATTTCGTGCAGGTGGTGGAGCGGGGTGGTTTCACCGCCGCCGGGCGTGCCTTGCGGGTCCCCAAGTCGACCCTTAGCCATCGCATCCAGGAGCTGGAATCGAACCTGGGCGTGCGGCTCCTGCACCGTACATCGCGGCACATCGGCATGACCGAGGCGGGTAACGATTTCTACCGCCACGCGGTGGCCATGCTGCGCGAAGCGGAGATGGCCGAGACGCTGATGCGCCAGCGTCTGAGCGAGCCCTCGGGGACCGTGCGCTGCACGGCCGGTGTCGCCACCATGCAGTTCGCGCTTTCGGACATCATCGCGGATTTCCTGCTGCAGTACCCCAAGGTCAACATCACCGCGCACGCGTCGGATCGGACGATCGACCTGGTCAGCGAGAACTTCGACATTGCCATTCGCGCGCATACCGATCCGTTGCCGGACTCGAACATGGTCCAGCGCATCCTTGCGCCAGCGCCATGGTTCCTCTTCGCAGGCGCCGAGTACCTTACGACCCACGGGGAGCCGAACACGCCAAAGGATCTCGAGCTGCATCCCTCGCTGTTCATGGCCCGCAGCGGCGTGGCCCCGATGTGGCGCCTGCGCCATTCGCGCGAGGTGCGTGACGAGATCGTGCTGCCGCTGGCACCGCGCCTGCTCAGCGACGACATGATCGGTTTACAGGAGGCGGCGATCAAAGGCCTGGGTATCGTGGCGCTCCCGGGCTACATCTGCCGCAAGGCCGTGCAAGCGGGCACGCTTCGCCGCGTCTTACCCCAGTGGCTGGCAGGTGATGCCACGCTCACCGCGCTCATTCCGCACCGCCAGGGCCTGCTGCCATCGGTGCGCGCGTTCATCGATTTCCTCGCCGCGGAACTGCCCAAGACCGTGTTGTTGTAAGGCCGGCCGCGATCATCCAAGCCGTTGGACGATGGATCCAGCGAAAGCGGCTAGATGGCCAGACCGTGCTGCATGAAGCTCAAGCCTCCCTCAACGATGGAGAGCCGCCATGCAGACCCAGCGCACCCGCAAGACCCGCGACAACACCGCCGTGCTCCTGATCGACCACCAGGTCGGCCTGTTCACCGGCGTCCGTGATATCGGCGTGGGCGAGCTCAAGCACAACGTGGTGGGCCTGGCGAAGGCCGCACAAGCACTTGGCCTGCCCATCGTTGCCGTGACCACCGCACGTGACAGCATGTGGGGCCCCACCATCCCGGAACTGCGTGCCGCGCTGGGCGACGTCGATATCCTCGATCGTTCCACGGTAAACGCCTGGGATGAGCCGCGCTTCGTGGAGAAGGTGAAAGCCACCGGCCGCGACCATCTGATCATCGCGGGCCTGAGCTTCGAGGTATGCGCCTCCCTACCCGCCATCTCCGCCCGCGAGGAAGGCTTCCAGCCGATCGTCGCACTGGATGCCTGCGGCACCTTCAGTAGCTACAAGCATGAAGCCGGCATCGCCCGCCTCACGGCGCTCGGCATCGAAGTGTCCGATTACGCGACCCTGATGGTCGAACTGATGGGCGACAACGCCGACCCGAAAGCCGGTGAAGTGTACGCGGCCCTCGACATGCCGTTCGCGACGCTGATGGCCCAGGTCGCGGAAGGATTTGCACGATGAACGCGCCGTACGATGTGCTTATCGTCGGCGGCGGCTCGGCGGGCGCTGTGCTCGCCAACCGGCTCAGCGCCGAGCCGGGCCGCCGCGTGCTACTGCTCGAAGCCGGTACCGCGTACCGGCCCAATCAGTTCCCGGCGGTGCTCGCCAATGCGGACCACGCGGCCGGCGACAAGGACCATGACTGGGGGTACGAGGCCGCCACGGGCATAGGTGATCGCATGATCGCGGCGCCGCGCGCGCGTGCGTTGGGCGGCTGCTCCGGCGTGAACGCCGCGGTTGCCATGCGCGCACGCCCGGCCGATTTTGCCAAGTGGACGGCACGCGGCCTGGAAGGGTGGTCGTTCGACGAGGTGCTGCCTGATTTCAAAGCGCTGGAAAATACGCTGGATGGCGATGACGCCTACCGCGGCCGCTCAGGTCCACTGCCCATTCGGCACCGCCGTCGTGACGAGCTGCCCCCCTCGATGAATGCGTTCGTGGACGGCGCCATGGAATGCGGCTTCGCCTACGTCGATGACTTCAATGGCGATAAGCAGGAAGGGGTCTCGCCTTATCCGCTCAACGTGATCTCGGGCCGGCGCATCAACACAGGCATCGCGTTCCTGGACGACGGCGTGCGTGCGCGACCCAACCTCACCATCATGGGTGATGTCGAAATCGACAAGGTCGTCTTCACCCATGGTCGTGCCACGGGTGTCGTTGATATCCATGGCAACACGCATAGTGCGACGACCGTCATCCTTTCCGCTGGCACGTT
Organism: Luteibacter aegosomatissinici; assembly: GCF_023078495.1. NCBI lineage: Bacteria > Pseudomonadati > Pseudomonadota > Gammaproteobacteria > Lysobacterales > Rhodanobacteraceae > Luteibacter > Luteibacter aegosomatissinici. Next base: position 4,929,931 of record NZ_CP095742.1, read on the forward strand.
CGGCAGCGCCGCCATCCTCATGCGTTCCGGCATCGGCCCGGCTGCGCATCTCGAAGCGTTCGGCATTCCGGTTGTCGCCGATCTTCCCGTTGGCGAGCGCATCCAGGAGCATCCGTTCTACTACAACGTGTACGCGCTGAAGCCCGGTGCCGATGGCATGTTCCCCGCAGCGGGCGCGATCCTTTGGGCGGCTTCATCCGAAGCAACCCCCGGCGATCTGGACCTGCATGTATCCGCCACGCATTTGTTCGACCCGGCGCAATCGCCCACCGGCGGTGCCATCGTCCTCGCGGTATCGGTCACGCAACCGGAATCGACGGGGTACGTGCGCCTGGCCGATCGCAACCCGCGCACGCCGCCGTGCATCGGCTACAACTTCCTGGCGACCGAACGCGACCGGCGCCGCATGCTCGAAGGCGTGCGGATTGCACGCACCATCGGCCGCTCGCCGACGTTCTCCGCCGTGGTGGAGGAAGAGATGACACCGGGCAGCACCGTGGCGGATGCCGACCTGGAGCGCACGATACTCGGCCAGCTGGATGGGTACGCCCACCCCACATCGAGCGTACCGATGGGTGACGATGGCGTGGTCGACAGCAACGGATGCGTACACGGCGTTTCCGGGCTGATGGTCGTCGATGCGTCGATCATGCCGGGTATCTGCAGCGCGCCCACCAACATCACCACGATGATGATCGCAGAACACATTGCTCGTCGCGTATTCGGCGGCAAGTGAGGACCCCATGAGCACGATTGTCCCCTGTCCGATTGAGCAGTTTCCGCTGTCGCCTGACGATGCGGCCGCACTTCCTGCGCTTCACGCGATGTTTGCCCGCTTCTGGTCGAGTGAGACGGCAGCGACATCCCCACGCGTGGCTTACGATGCTTTCATCGCGCTGACAGCTCCTCGCGAGGGCGTGTCCATGCATCCCTCGCTGGATCCCGCGCTCCCCGGTTGGGTGTGCGTGCCTGAGCACGCCGTGGCTGGCCGGGCGCTGCTTTATATCCACGGTGGCGCCTACACGCTGGGTACGGCGCCGGCCTATCGCGGCTTCGCCAGCCAGATCGCGGCGCGGACGCAGTACACCACCTATGTGTTGGAATATCCCCTGGCACCCGAGGCGGCTTTGCCTGCCGCCATCAACACCGCATCGGCCGCGCTGGATCGCCTCGCGAGTATTTACGAGGGCGTTGGGCTGGTAGGGGACTCGGCTGGCGGTGGGCTTACCCTGGCCACGCTCGCGGGTAACGACAAGGCGAGTGCTGCCGTGGTGTTCTCGCCCTGGACCGATCTGACGTTCAGCGGCGAAAGCATGCGTGAGCGCGGCTCGCGTGAGTTGCTGCTGCAGGAAGCAAGCCTGCGCGCCTCGGCGCGGGCGTATATCGGCGAGGCAAACCCACGGGATCCCCGTGCATCGCCATTGCTCGCCATACCCGAGCGCCTGCCACCCTTGCTTGTCCAGGTGGGGTCCGAGGAAATCCTGTACGACGATGCGCTTGGCTACGCGGCGCGGGCGAGGGCGGCTGGCCACGCCGTGATGCTGCAGGCATGGGCAGGCATGCACCATGTGTTCCCGTTGAACGTGGCCGAACTGGAGGCCGCGCGGGGCGCCCTGGACGAAGCCGGCAGGTTCCTGCGCCAGTACCTTGGCGGGTGACCCGGGGGGCCGGAGGGTGGCACCGCAGAAGCTTGCTCCAGGGATGTTAGTTGCCCTGGAAGCCGTTCAAAAAGGTGAACAAATCGCGAAGATTCGTGCTGCATCGCAAAAGTCTGGGCAAGACCACCCAAGTCAGCGTTTCTAAATAGTTTTTCATTCGCTCCCACCAAGTGGTATTGCACGTAATAACGTTTACTCGTGCAGTGCAACAAGCCATTGATTTAACAGGCTTTACACGGATGGTGAAAACGTTTACGTTCCGCGCCGTCGAACCCGGTGGGGCCGGGGAGCAGGGCGATGACTACGTGAGTGTGACGATCAAAGACGTCGCGAGGATGGCCAACGTATCGGTGGCCTCCGTTTCGCGCGCACTGAATGGCCACGGCGGCGTGACCGCGGAAACGCAGAAGCGTATCCGCGAGGTCGCCGCCCGCTTGCGTTACGTGCCGCACAGCGCCGCACGCAGCCTCATCACCCGCCGCACCCAGACCATCGGCGCCTTGCTGCCCGACCTGCACGGCGCGTTCTTCTCCGAGCTCATCCGCGGTATCGACCTGGCGGCGCGTGCGCGCGGGCTGTACCTGCTGGTTTCCAGCTCGCATGGCGATGCCACCGAGGCCGCGATCGCGCTGCGCGCCATGCAGGGTCGCGTCGATGGCCTGCTCGTCATGTCACCGCATGCCGATGCCGCGTTCCTCGACGAGAACCTGCCGATCGTGCTGCCCACGGTGCTGATCAACAGCCACGTGCGCTCCGAGCGCCACGCCGCGCTGGATGTCGATGACTTCGGCGGTGCGAAAGCGATGGTCGAACACCTGCTCGGAAACGGCAGGAAGCGCATCGTGTTCATCGCCGGCCCGGACGTGAACCACGACGTGCAGGAACGCTGCCGCGGCTACCGGGAAGCACTTGCTGCCGCCGGCCTGGGTGACACCGCTGCCATTTTGCAGGGCGACTTCACTGAAGAATCCGGCTACCGCAAGGCCAAGGAAGCGTTGGCGATGTCGCCGCGCCCCGATGCCATCTTCGCCGCGAACGACATGATGGCGATTGGCGCGCTTTCAGCATTGGCCGAAGCCGGCGTGCGCACGCCCGACGACATCGCCGTCACCGGTTTTGACGATATTCCGATGGCGCGATACGTATCGCCGCCGCTTACCACGGTGCGAGTGCGCATCGCGGAGTTGGGGGAGGCCGCGCTGGACCGCCTGGCCATGATGATCGAATCACCTGATGACGCTGCGCCTGAGCCGCGCGTCGTCGGCACCGAACTCGTCGTACGCGCCTCGTGTGGCGCCAGCGACAAGGCACAACGACGGAACTGATCCGTCGTCTGCATGACGCGGCTTGCCGGGCCGTGGCGGGAACCCAGGACGGCGCCATTGATGGATAGCGAGAACCATCCGGTCCGCACGCGGAACGGGCGGGGGTGCGGGGTAGATCGCCTTTGATGAGGTGGCGTTGACCACCGCGACGCGGCTGCGAGGCCGGACGTCGTACCCATGCCCAGCCGGACCGGGTCATACACACAGAGAGATTGGGAGAGAGGGGTACCATGAACGCTTCGAAGCACATGAAGAAGAAGCTGCTGTGCGGTGTTATCGCCGCGAGCATGGCCGCGGTCGTCGCACCGACCGCCACGATGGCGCAGACCGCCACCGCAACGCTGAAGGGCAAGACCACGCCGGGCGCGCAGGTCACCGCGTTCAACCCGAAGACGGGTACGACCCGCAAGGCGACGGCTGGTGCGGATGGCGCATACATCATCAACGGTTTGCAGCCGGCGACCTACCAGGTGGATGCGGGCCCGGGCACGCAGCAGAACGTCACCCTGACCGTCGCCTCGACGGCCACGCTGAACCTCGCCGCAGCGTCCGCGGCACCGGCCGCCTCGGCGGCGAACGCCACCACGATGGAAGGCGTCAGCGTCAGCGCATCAACGCTGACCGAAGTGAAGACGCCGGAAGTGGCCAAGACCATTTCGCTGCGCCAGATCCAGACCATCCCGCAGGTCTCGCGTAACTTCCTCGAATTCGCCGACACCGTGCCGGGCATGGTGTTCAGCGTGGATGCGCAGGGCCACACCTCGCTGCGCGGCGGTGCGCAGAACGACAGCTCGGTCAACGTCTTCATCGACGGCGTGGGCCAGAAGAGCTACGTGAAGGAAGGTGGCGTGTCCGGCCAGGTGAACAGCCAGGGTAACCCGTTCCCGCAGCTGGCCATTGGCGAGTACAAGGTCATCACCTCGAACTACAAGGCCGAGTACGACCAGGTCTCATCGGCGGCGATCACCGCGGAAACCAAGTCGGGTACCAATGAGTTCCACGGCGAAGTGTTCGATACCTACACCTCGGACAAGTACCGCAGCCGCACCCCGTCGGAAGAAGACGGTGACAAGGCGCGTTCGTTCGAGAAGGAATACGGCTTTGCGCTGGGTGGCCCGATCATCAAGGACCAGATGCACTTCTTCGTGACCTTCGAGCAGAAGAAGTTCGATACGCCGATCACCGTGAGCCCGGGCTCCGATGCCCCGGCCAGCGCGATCGGCCTGCTGCCGACCGCGGCTCAGAACGCCTTCGGTTCGGCTAGCCTGCCGTTCGATGAAAAGCTTTACTTCGGCAAGATCGACTGGGAATTCACCGACCGCGACCGTATCGAGATCAGCACCCAGGTGCGTCGCGAAACCCAGGCCGACAACATCGGCCAGGGCCAGTCGGTCTCGCAGTCCATCTTCACCGAGAACCACGACACCCGCGGCACATTCCGCTGGCAGCACAGCGGTGACTGGTACTTCAACGAGTTCAAGGCCTCGTACGAGAACTCGTCGAACGACCCGCTGCCGGTCAACTACGCCAACGGCTACAACTACACCTGGAAGCCGGCAAACGATGCCGCGATCATCGGCATTGGCGCCGCCTCGCCGCTGGCAACGCAGATCAAGGGCCAGGAAGGTCCGATGATCTCGGATGACTTCACCTTCAACGACCTCACCTGGTACGGCGACCACGTCGTGAAGGCAGGCTGGAAGTACAAGGAAGTGACCCTGCACGCCCAGGATGCGCAGGACACGAACCCGCAGTACACCTACAGCGTGGACGAGTCGGGCACCGAAGCCATCCCGTACAAGATCCAGTTCTCGAACCCGGTCCCGGGCCTCAACCCGGTCTCGGAGACCAAGGACAAGCAGTACGGCGCGTATATCCAGGACGACTGGTCGGTCAACGATCACCTCACGCTGAATATCGGCGTGCGCTGGGACAAGGAAAAGACCCCGTCGTACCTTGACTGGGTGACCCCGGAAAGCGTCATCAATGCGTTCAATTCGCTGGATCCGGCCGCGCAGGCGCAGTTCCCGGGCCAGACGTACGCGCAGACCCTGGCCAAGGGCGGCATCGATTACAACAACTACATCAGCAACGGCAGCAACCGCCATGCGCAGAACCAGTGGGCCCCGCGCCTCGGCTTCTCGTATGACCTGTTCGCCGACGAAGAGCACGTGATCCATGGTGGCGCCGGCCGTTCGTACGACCGCAACCTCTACGATTACCTGCAGCTGGAACAGACCAAGTCGGCGCTGCCGTACCAGCAGATCAACATCAACACGGCCAGCCACCCCTGCGTGCCGGGCCAGAACAGCTGCTTCGCGTGGGACCCCGCGTTCCTCAATGGCCTGCCAGTGTTGCAGGGGCTCGTCAGCGGTACGAACCTGGGCCAGGAAGTCGACATCCTCAACAACAACCTGCGCGCCCCGTACTCGGACCAGTTCAGCATCGGTATGTCGAACAAGGTTGGCGACTGGAACACCGACGCGACCATCACCCGCGTGCTCTCGTATGACGGCTTCGCGTTCACGCTGGGCAACCGTTATCCGGATGGTTCGTTCTTCCAGAACGGTTCGCAGCCGTGGAACAACGGTATCCCGGGCTTTGGTTCGATGATCCGCGGCGACAACGGCATCCGTACCGCTACCACCCAGGTGCTGCTGTCGGCCGACAAGCCGTACACCCGCGAATCGGGCTGGAGCGCGAACTTCGCCTACACCTATAGCCACGCCAAGCAGAACCGCGATATCAACGAGCACTACTCGTTCGACTACGGCTCGATCAAGGATTACCCGTTCATCACATCGAACGCGGCGGCCAAGCATCGTTTCGTGGCGACCGGCTCGCTCGATGGTCCGTGGGGCTTCACGTTCTCCGGCAAGCTGATCATCGCGACGCCGCTGCCGTGGAACGGCTTCGAGAGCTGCGGCGCCGGGTGCTACTACTCGCGCGGCGAATCCTCGCGTCCGATCGCAGGCGTCCCGGCCGCATCGAAGTTCCTGGTGGGCGGCAAGATCTGGGGTTACCGCGAGATCGACCTGCAGGCCACGAAGGACTTTGTCATCGATTCGAACGACCAGACGAAGTTCTACGTCCGCATCGACCTGCTCAACGTGTTCAACTGGAAGAACTTCGCCGATTACACCTCCAACACGGGTGCAGGCGCGGTGGGTGCCCCGGTCGTCTACAACAAGGACGGCAACATCACCGGTGTGCCTCGCACGGCGAAGATCACCGCCGGCTTCAAGTTCTAAACGCGTAGGTGTTAAGGGTGCTTCCGGTGGGCAAGACCGGTTGCACCTTCTTCGCGCCCGCGAGTCTCCCCGCGGGCGCTTTCTTATTCAGGATGGCAGCATGAACATCGTAATCGTCGGCGGCGGCACCGCGGGATGGATGGCTGCTTCCGCTCTATCGCGCGCACTGAACCGGCATACCACCATCCGCCTGGTCGAATCCGACGAGATCGGCATCGTGGGCGTGGGTGAAGCCACCGTGCCGCACATCAAGGCGTTCAACCAGATGCTGGGCCTGAACGAGGCGCAGTTTGTTTCGCGCACGCAAGGCAGCTTCAAGCTCGGGATCGAATTCCGCGACTGGGGCCGCCTGGGCGATAGCTATGTGCATGGCTTCGGCACGATGGGCCACGATGTCGGCCTGGCATCGTTTCACCAGTACTGGATCAAGGGCCGCCTGCGCGGCCAGGCCAGCGACCTGCTCGATTACTCGGTGAACACCGTGGCCGCCATGCGCGGCAAGTTCATGCCAGCGCCGGTCGACGTGCCTGCCAGCAATCCGCTGGGCAGCATCGCTTATGCGTACCACTTCGACGCGGCCCTCTACGCGCGGTTCCTGCGCGAATATGCTGAGCAACGTGGTGTAAAGCGTATCGAAGGCAAGGTGCGCGAGGTCGTGACGAATCCGGAAAACGGCTATGTCACCGCGGTACGGTTAGAGAACGGCGAATCCGTGTCGGGCGACCTCTTCATCGATTGCACCGGCTTCCGTGGCCTGCTCATCGAAGGTACCTGCGAAGCGGGCTACGAGGACTGGAAGCAATGGTTGCCCTGCGATCGTGCACTGGCCGTGCCGTGTGCCAAGGTCGCGCCGCCCACGCCCTACACGCGCAGCACCGCGCGCGGGGCTGGCTGGCAATGGCGCATCCCGCTGCAGCACCGCACCGGCAACGGCTACGTCTATTCCAGCGATTTCATCAGCGATGACGAAGCCGCCTCGGTGCTGCTCGCAAACCTGGATGGCGCGAAGCTGGCCGATCCCAAGCCGCTGCGCTTCACCACGGGTATCCGTCGCAAGGCATGGGTGCGCAACGTCGTGGCGCTTGGCCTGGCGAGCGGCTTCATGGAGCCGCTTGAATCCACGTCGATCCACATGATCCAGTCGGGTATCTCGCGCTTGCTGCAGCTCCTGCCGGAATCGGGCCACGTCGATCCGCTCCTGATCGATCGGTACAACGCTCAAGTGCGTTTTGAAGCCGAGCGCATCCGCGATTTCCTCGTACTGCACTACAACGCCACGTCGCGCAACGACACGCCGTTCTGGGATCACTGCCGCACCATGGCGGTCCCCGATACGCTCAAGGAATACACCGACCTTTTCCGCCATAGCGGCCGCTTCTTCCGTAATGCGGATGAGATGTTCGGCCTGGTGAGCTGGGTCCAGGTCATGGTGGGCCAGGGCATCATGCCCACAGGTTACGACCCGCTGGTGGACCAGATGTCCGATGAGGACCTGCCGCGGTTCCTGGCCAGCATCCGCGACGTGGTTTCGAAAAACGTGGACCTCATGCCTACCCACGAGCAGTTCATCGCCCGGGAATGCCCGGCCCCCCAGGTGGCCGCGTGATCACCGTTTTGACGATGGACACCGGGGGTGGCTCCCCGTATGGTTTTGGCTTCGATCAGGGCCCTTCGGGGCCTTATTCGGGCCTCGCGACGTAAACGTTTACGCGGACGCCGTCCCCACGCCGGCCGCGTTAGCCTCGACAGATCCAAGGAACACCCACATGAAAGCCTCCACGACCAAGCGCCTGACCCTCGCCCTCGCCGCCCTGATGGCCTGTGCCGCCCCCCTGGCCATGGCCCGCGAAACGCCCAAGGCCGCCAAGGCCAAGCCCGCCGCCACCACGATGCCAACGAAAGACCTGCACCCGGTGCCGCCCATGATCGTGGACCTGGAGAAGCGCACCTTCCAATGGTTCTGGGATAGCGCCAACCCCGAGAACGGCCTGGTTCCCGATCACTATCCGACCGACTCGTTCGCCTCGATCGCCTCGGTGGGCTTCGGTCTAACCGCGTATGGCGTCGGCGTGGAGCGCGGCTATGTCACGCGCGAGCAGGCGGTGGACCGCACGCTGGCCACGCTGAAGTTCTTCAACGAGTCGGCGCAGAACGATTCCGAGGATGATTCCACCGGTTTCCACGGCTTCTACTACCATTTCCTGGACATGAAGACCGGCAAGCGCTTCGCGCGCTGGGTGGAAGTCTCGTCGGTGGATACCACGCTGCTGCTTGGCGGCGTGCTGTTCGCGCAGAGCTACTACGACCACGACACGCCCAAGGAAAAGGAAATCCGTGACCTGGCCGACCAGATCTACCGCCGCGTGGACTGGACCTGGATGCAGAACCACGCGCCGCTGATCAGCATGGGCTGGACGCCTGGCGGCAAGGCCATCCCGCACGATTGGGAGGGCTACAACGAAGGCATGCTTGTCTACATCCTTGCACTGGGCTCGCCCACGCATCCGGTGGGCGAGGATGCGTGGCAGGCGTGGACGAAGACGTACGACAAGACCTGGGGCGAGTTCCACGGCCAGACCTTCCTGAACTTCGCGCCGCTGTTCGGCCACCAGTTCAGCCACACCTGGGTTGATTTCCGCGGTATCAAGGATGCGTGGAACCGTGAGAAGGGCCTGGATTACTTCGAGAACAGCCGCCGCGCCACGTACTCGCAACAGGCCTACGCGATCGCCAACCCGGGTGGCTGGACCGGTTACGGCAAGAACATCTGGGGCCTCTCCGCCTCGAACGGCCCGGGCGGCCTGATCATCAAGCAGGGTGACAAGGAGCGCACGTTCCAGGGTTACACCGCCCGTGGTGCCGGCCTCGATTACATCTCGGACGATGGCACGATCGTACCCATGGCGGCCGGCGGCTCGATCGCCTTCGCGCCGGAGATCGTCATTCCCGCGCTGGAGGAGATGAAGAAGAAGTACGGCCAGTACATCTACACCAAGTACGGCTTCGTCGACGCGTTCAACCTCAGCTTCGATACGCGCACCGACCTGCGCACCGGCCAGCTCGTGCCGGGCTTCGGCTGGGCCGATACCGTGCACCTGGGCATCGACCAGGGCCCGATCGTGCTCATGATCGAGAACTATCGCAGCGAGTTCGTGTGGAACGTGATGAAGAAGAACCCGTACATCCGCAAGGGCCTGCAGCGCGCCGGCTTCACCGGCGGCTGGCTGGATGCCGAGACGGCTTCCACCCTGTGGTAATGCGCGCTGTCCGCCTCGGCCTCATCGCTGCGCTGGCCCTTGCCTGCGCAGCGGTGGCGTCGTGTGCGAAGGAAGAAAGCGGTACGCGTACGCTGGAGTTCTGGACGATCGGCCGCGAAGGCGAGGCCGTGCTCAAGCTGCTGCCGGAGTTCGAGCGCGAACACCCCGGCTTGCATGTGTCCGTACAACAGCTGCCGCTGACCGCCGCGCACCAGAAGCTGCTTACCGCGTATGCGGGCGACTCCACGCCGGATATCACCCAGCTGGGCAATACCTGGATTCCGGAGATGGTGGCGCTTAATGCGCTTGAGCCGCTCGATGCCCGCGTGAACGCGTCCAGGGTTGTCGACAAGGCCGATTACTTCCCGGCCATCTGGTCCACCAACGCGATTGACGGCACGCTGTACGGCGTGCCCTGGTACGTGGATACGCGCCTGCTGTTCTACCGCAAGGACCTGCTGGCGAAGGTGGGCTACGACCATCCGCCACGTGACTGGGCCGAATGGCAGGCGATGATGGCGAAGCTTGCCCAGCCGGTCGGCAAGGCGTACGGCGTGCTGCTGCCGACCAATGAGTTCGAGCAGTTGCTCGCGCTGGCCCTGCAGCAGCCCGATCCGCTGCTGCGCGATGGTGGCCGCTACGGCAACTTCCAGAGTCCCGGTTTCAAAAAGGCGCTGGCCTTCTACGTCTCGTTGTTCAAGGAGCAGCAGGCGCCGATGATGACCAACGTCGGCATCGGCAACCCGTGGGCGGCGTTCGGCCAGGGCTTCTACGCGTTTTACCTGTCGGGCCCCTGGAATATCGGCGAGTTCCGCAAGCGCCTTCCGCCGGAACAGCAGGCGGATTGGGGCACGGTAGCGTTGCCGGGACCGAATGGCCCGGGTGCTTCGAATGCCGGTGGCTCGAGCCTCGTGATCTACCGCAAGTCGAAGCATAAGGACGACGCGTGGGCGCTTATCGAGTTCCTTTCGCGTCCTGAGATCCAGGAGCGCTTCTACCAGATCCTGGGCGACATGCCGCCGCGCCGCTCATCGTGGCAAGCGCCTGCGCTGCGTGACGACGACAAGGCCACCGCCTTCCGCGACCAGCTGGAACGGGTAAAGGCCACGCCGCCGGTCGCCGAGTGGGAACGCATCGTCACCGAAATGCAGCTGGTGGCGGCCCAGGCCGCGCACGGCGACCTCACGATCGACCAGGCCGCCGCCGAGATCGACCGCCGCGCCGATCGCCTGCTGGAGAAGCGACGCTGGATGCTCGATCACGGCCACAAGGCAACGCCATGAACACCACCACCCGCGCCGCCTGGCTCTTCATCACGCCTGCGCTGATCATCCTCGGCCTGTTCTTCCTGTTGCCGGTGGTGGCCGCACTGGTGCTATCGGTTACCGACTTCGATCTGTACGCGCTGGCCGATATCCGCAACCTGCGTTTCGTCGCGCTGGAGAACTACTGGTCGCTTTTGCAGCGCCCGCTGTTCTGGTCGGCGCTGGGCCACACGCTGTACTTCGTGATCGTGGGCGTGCCGCTATCGCTCATGGCCTCGCTCGGCGCCGCCATGCTGCTGAACTCACCGCTGGTGCGCTTCAAGCCCTTCTTCCGCACTGCGCTGTTTGCGCCCGTGGTGACCACCGTGGTTGCCGTGGCCGTGATCTGGCGTTACCTGTTCAACACCAAATACGGCCTGATCAACTACGTGCTCGATTCGATGCACCTGCCGACCGTGGACTGGCTCGGCGATCCGCACTGGGCCATGCCCACCATCATCCTGTTCGCCGTGTGGAAGAACTTCGGCTACAACATGATCATCTTCATGGCCGGCCTGCAGGCCATCCCGGCCGACCTGTACGAGGCGGCGCGCATTGATGGCGCCTCGGCCTGGGCGCAGTTCCGCCATATCACGCTCCCCATGTTGAAGCCGACCATGCTGATGGTGAGCATCCTCACCGTGTCGGGCTACTTCCAGCTGTTTGCCGAACCGTACGTGATGACCGAAGGCGGCCCGCTGCAGAGCACGACCTCGGTGCTGTACCTGATGTACGAAGAAGGCTTCAAGTGGTGGAACCTTGGCTCGGCCTCCGCCGTGGCCTTCATCCTGTTCGTGATCATGTTCGTGGTCACCGCCGCGATGCTTCGCCTGTCGAAGCGGGGAGAGCCGGCATGAGCCCGCGCCTGGCCAAGGCCGTTATCAACGGCCTGCTGATCGCCGCGGCGGCCATCGCCATCGCGCCGCTGCTTTACATGGTCTCGGTATCGTTCATGACGCCGGGCGAGGCGAGTGCCCTGCCGCCGCCGGTGTTGCCCACGCATGCCACGCTGGCGAACTACCGCCAGCTGTTCATGAATGCGGGCATGGGCCGCTACCTGTTCAACAGCCTGCTCATTTCCACCGCCATCACCGTGGTCTCGCTGGCCTTCAACCTGATGGCCGGCTATGCCTTCGCCAAGCTGGAGTTCAAGGGCAGGGCGCGGCTGTTCCAGCTACTGCTGGGCGCGCTGGTCATCCCGGCGCAGGTCGCCATGTTGCCGCTGTTCCTGTTGCTGAAGTACATGGGCCTGGTGAACACCTACGGTGCGGTGATCGTGCCGGCGCTCGCCACCATCTTCGGGATCTTCCTGGTTCGCCAGTACGCCAGCGGCATCCCCGATGACCTGATGGAAGCGGCGCGTATCGATGGCGCCGGCGAGTTCCGCATCTTCGCCACCATCATCATGCCGCTGCTGAAGCCGATCATGGTGACGCTGGCGATCTTCACCTTCCTGGCGGCATGGAACGACTTCATGTGGCCATTGATCGCGCTGACCGGGCAGGAGCATTACACCCTGCCCATCGCGCTGGCGTCGCTGTCGCGCGAGCACGTGCAGGATAGTGAGCTGATGATGGCCGGCTCGGTGGTCACGATCCTGCCGGTGCTGGTGTTGTTCCTCGCCCTGCAGCGCTACTACCTCGAAGGCCTGCTGCTGGGCAGCGTAAAGGGTTAAGACCATGCATCCCTGTAGGAGCGCCCTTGCGCGCGATATCGATTCGCCGGGCGCCGCAGGTCCCGTGGCCTCGGTTTGCCGTCGATCGCGCACAAGCGCGCTCCTGCAGGGGCTATGGCTCCTTGTGGCGGGCGGTGCGCAGGCGTCGACGCTGGATGCGTTCGACACGACCACCGGCTGGCACGCCACGCACACCGATGACGTCTCAGCGACACTCCACGCGGTGCCTGGCAAGGTCGGCCAGGCGGTGTGCCTCGCGTTCGACTTCAATGGCGTCTCCGGCGCCGCGTCGATTCGACGAACACTGCCCATTGATTTTCCCGAGGGCTTTGCGCTTGGCTTCGATGTGCGCGGCAACATGCCTGCGAACACCCTGCAGCTGAAGCTGATCGACGATACCGGCGACAACGTCTGGTGGTATCAGAAGCCGGGCTTCACGCCGTCGGCCGACTGGCAGCACATCGATGCCACCAGCCGCCAGGTCGAGTTCGCCTGGGGTCCATTGAAGGACCGTACCTTGCGCCACACGCGCGAGGTGGAGTTCATGGTCTACAAGGAAGCCCAGCCAAACGCGGGCCCGGACAAGGGCGAGGTGTGCTTCGATAACCTGACGCTCGTGCCGCGCAAGCCCGAGGCCGTCCCCGTGCCGCCGCCGACACCGAATGCGGTCTTTGAGCAGCGGGCTAAGGCAGTGCGCCGTGGGTTGTACCCACGCGGATTCTCCGGCGAGCAATCGTATTGGACCATCGTCGGCGTGGATGGTGGCAGCCGCGATTCCGCGCTGATCTCCGAAGACGGCGCCGTCGAGATCGTGCGCAGTGGGTTCTCGATCGAACCGTTCCTTATCGAGGCCGGCAAGCTGGTGACATGGGCCGACGTCACGGCGACGCAATCGCTGCGAGATCGTTACCTGCCCATGCCGTCGGTGGCATGGAAGAACGGCGATGTGTCGCTGACCACCACGGCGTTCGCGCAAGGCCAACCCGGATCCTCCGAGCTTGTGCTGTCGTACCGCGTCGCCAACGATGGCGATACGGCGCGTGACGTGACCCTGATGCTTGCGGCGCGGCCGTTCCAGGTGAATCCGCCGACCCAGTTCCTCAATGCACCGGGCGGCATCGCGACCCTTCGCGATCTGGCATGGGATGGGAAGGCACTCACCGTTAATGGCGAGCGGAAGGTCATACCGCTGCAAAAGACCGCTACCGTGATTGGGGCGGTGAACACGCCGCGGATGTTGACCGAGCGTGTGGATGCGGGTGAGTCGCTTGGGAGTCTTTCGTTAGGGGCGATCGCGAGCAAGCTCGCTCCTACAGACGTTTCGCGGGCGCCGGTTGCTCGGGCGGAGGGGCTGCCACCAGGCGTTGCGCGGCTGCACGATGGGTCGGGGTTTGCCCAGGGCGCGTTCGTCTATCCCCTGCATGTGCCGGCGCATGGTCATGTAGATCTGGGGCTGGTCGTGCCCGTAAAGCAGGATGACGTGGTCGCTGCGCCAGGCGACGCGGCAGCATGGCTGGCGTCGCACGGTGACGCGGTGGCCACGCAATGGCGTGAGAAGCTGGACCGCGTGGATGTACGTGTACCTGCGGTGGCCCAGCCGATCGTCGATACGATGAAGAGCGGCATCGCGCAGATCCTCATCTCACGCGATGGCCCCGCGTTGCAGCCCGGCACGCGTTCGTACTCGCGTACCTGGGTGCGTGATGGCGCGATGATGCTGGAAGGCCTGCTACGCACCGGCCACGACGATGTCGCGCGCGAGTTTATCCGCTGGTACGCGCCGCACCAGTTTTCGAATGGAAAGGTGCCGTGCTGCGTCGATGCGCGTGGCTCCGATCCGGTGCCAGAGAACGATAGCCATGGCGAGCTGATCTTCAGCGTGGCCGAGCTTTGGCGGTACACGCATGATCGCGCGACCGTGGATGCGCTGTATCCCCATGTGCGCAAGGCGGCGCTTTATATGGATACGTTGCGCGCCAGCGAACGGCAGCCTGCGCGGCTTGAAGGGCCGGACCGTGCGCTTTACGGCCTGATGCCCGCCTCGATCAGCCACGAAGGGTATTCGGCCAAGCCGATGCATTCGTACTGGGATGATTTCTGGGCGCTGAAGGGCTACGAGGACGCTACGGATCTCGCTGCCGCGCTCGGCCACGCCGAGGATGCAAGAACGTTTGGCGCGTCACGCGACCAGTTCCGCGAGGATCTGCACGCGTCGATTGCGGCGGCCGTGAAAGCGAAGGGCCTGACGTTTATCCCTGGCTCGGCGGAGCTGGGCGATTTCGACGCGACGTCGACGACCATCGCGCTCTCGCCCGGCGGCGAGGGATCGCGCCTGCCCAAGGCGCTGGTCGATGGCACGTTCGAGAAGTACTGGCAGTCGTTCGTCGCTCGCCGCGACGGCAAGGTGGCGTGGGAGGATTACACTCCCTACGAGCTGCGCACCATCGCGACCTTCGTTCGCCTGGGATGGCGCGATCGCGTGAATGACCTGATCGCGTTCTTCTTCGCCGATCGCCGCCCGGCGGCGTGGAACCAGTGGGCCGAGGTAGTCGGCCATGATCCGCGCAAGCCGCGCTTCGTCGGCGACATGCCGCACGCGTGGATCGCTTCGGATTACGTACGGTCAGCGCTGGACCTGTTCGCCTACGATCGCGAATCCGATAACGCCATGGTGCTCGCGGCCGGCGTGCAGCCGTCGTGGCTCGAGGGTGAGGGCATCGCCATCCGCGACCTGCGGACGCCTTACGGCCGCTTCGGCTACACGCTCAAGGCGAAGGACGGCAAGGCGGAGCTCACGATAACTCAGCCGATCAGCCCGCCCGGTGGCCTGGTGCTGTCACTGCCCTCAGGCGAAACAAGGATCCCTGCCGGGAAGACCAGGATAAAGGCAGACCTGTAGGAGCGCCGCGGTCAGTGCGTCGCGACACGAGTGCGGAGCAACGCATCCACCGCCTGCTGCCACTCTGCCGAACCGGGTTCGGACTGCGGGGCTTCCTGGCCCAGCTTGGCGTTCACTGCCTGGTCCCAGGCGGGCGTATTCGGTTGGGGCCCGTGGCCGTCGTCGCTCACGGCGAGGGTCTTGTCGACCCAGCTGTACCACTCGGGGGTGCCAAGTGCGGCCGTGGCCGGTGCGGTACGGCCTGGCGCGGGCGAGGCGGCGGTGCTGCTCGCGGCCGGTGTACCGGCCTGTGGCGCGGGCGGGGACGAGGGCGAGCAGGCGGCAATGATGAAGGCGGCCGTCAGGGGAACGATGGTGAGGAGAAAGCGCATGGGCAATGAAGACCTGGCGAATGCGTATGGCGCCAAGCCTACAAACCCTTTCCGGTCCTTAACTTAAACGGGGCAGGGAACTTCCCTGCCCCGTTCAGGTTCGACCTCAGAACTTCCCGGCACGGAAGTCGGCGATCGCCTGGTGGATCTGGTCCGGCGAGTTCATGACGAACGGGCCGTAGCGTGCCACCGGCTCCGCCAGCGGGCGCCCTGCGACAAGCAAAACCCGGGCGGGCTCGGAAGCCGCGAAGGCCACGGTATCGCCCTTCGAAAGCACGGCCAGCTCGCCACGCGCCAATGACTGGCCCGCCACGGTGGCGGCCTTTCCATCGAACACATACGCGAACGCGCTATGGCCATCCGGGAGCGCCAGCTCGACATCCGAGCCAGCCTCGAGCGCGATATCCAGGTACACCGGCTCCGTGGCGATGCCCGAAACCGGGCCTTTCGCCCCGGCGAGCTCACCAGCCACGACCTTCACGGTGACGCCTGCGGCCGGCTGCACCACCGGAATGTCCGAGGGTGGAATGTCCTGGTAGCGCGGGGCGGTCATCTTGTCCGCCGCCGGCAGATTCACCCACAGCTGGAAGCCCCACATCAGGCCTTCTTCCTGCTGCGGCATCTCGGAGTGGATCAGGCCGCTGCCGGCCGTCATCCACTGGACGCTGCCCGGGCCAAGATCACCGGTGTTGCCCTTGTTATCGCCGTGGCGCATGCGCCCGGCGAGCATGTAGGTCACGGTTTCGAAGCCGCGATGCGGGTGATCCGGGAAGCCTTCGATGTAATCGCCAGCCTGGTCGGAACGGAACTCGTCCAGCATCAGGAACGGGTCAAGCATGTCGAGGGCAGGCTGGCCGATGACGCGCTTCAGCTTAACGCCGGCGCCGTCGGCGGTATCCATGCCGCGGACGCGGCGGGCGATGCTGCGGTAGGTCATGGGGGGCTCCGGTGGGTTTCTGGATCCCTGCAAGATGACGTCATTGGGGCCTGTGGCATAGGCCTGCGCGGTGAACGATGTGTTCCGGCAAGACCGTGATCGTGCGCGAGCGCGCTCCTACAGGGTTTAGTGCACCCAATGCCCCGCGCGCTGCCGCGGCGGATGTTCCTCGCCATCGCGGCGCGGCTTCACCAGTGCGCCCAGTTCGGCTTCGGTCGGTGCGTTTTCACGCCAGTAATTGCCCACGGCGATCAGCACCTCGGGCAACTGGCCCAGGCACTCGTCGTATTCCTCATCGGTCAGCTTTTCGAATTCGGCATCGGCCTGCAGCACGCCTTCATCGACCGCCAGCGCCATGATCGGGCCGAGCAGCTGCATCAGTTCCGGATCTTCCGCCAGGCGCGCTTCCCAGAGCTGGGCGCGCATATCGATGCCACGGCTGAACCCTTCGCACCAGCCGGCAGCCGACAGCATCGGGCCTTCTTCGGTATCGATCTCGCCGAGGATCGGTTCGTACGCATCGACATCGAGTTCAGCGGTGACCGAATCGTTGAGCTTGGCCAGCAGCGCCAGTACGCGATTGCCCTGGTCTTCATCCTCGAAGGCATCGTGGAGCACTTCGTGCAGCCATTCCTCGGGCTTTACCTCGAGCGGACCTACCGCCACGGCGGAGAGCAACCCATGCACGCCATCGAGCATGAGGTCACCATCGTTACCGTGCACGCGCAGGTAGGTATCGAGTTCTTCCAGTTCCTTGTCATCCAGGGAGCTGGGCCATTCGGATTTGGGTACGTTCAAAGCGTTAACTCCAGCGCGACGGGCGCGTGGTCGGACGGTTGCTCCCACTTCCGCGGTGCCTTGTCGATGATGGACGAGGTGGCCACGGCCTTGAGCGCATCGCTGATCAGGATAAGGTCGATCCGCAGCCCCATGTTGCGCCGGAACGCGGCCTGACGGTAGTCCCACCAGCTGAATAGCCCGGCCTCCTCGGAGAACAGGCGGAAGCTGTCGTGAAGGCCCGTATCGAGCAGCGCCTGAAGCGCGGCGCGCTCGGGCGGGGAGCAGAAAATATCCTCGCCCCAGGCTACCGGATCGTACACATCACGGTCGTCGCGGCAGATGTTGAAATCGCCCAGGACAACCACTTTCGGATGCTTCGCCATTTCCTGCGCGACAAAGTCGCGCACCCTGGCCAGCCAGTGCAGTTTGTAGATGTACTTCTCGTCGCCGAGCGCCTTGCCGTTGACGACGTAAAGGTTGATGACGCGCACGTCACCCACGGTGGCCGCCAGGATGCGCCGCTGCGGATCATCCAGGCCTTCGATGTCGGTGACGATATCGCTCAGTTCATCCTTCGCCAGGATGGCCACGCCGTTATAGGTTTTCTGCCCGGAAAACACCGAGCGGTAGCCCATGGCGGCGATCTCATCGACGGGAAACTTGTCGTCGGTGAGCTTGGTTTCCTGCAGCGCGATGATGTCCGGCTGCGCCTCACCCAGCCATTGCTGGAGGTGGGGCAGGCGGACCTTGAGCGAATTGACGTTCCACGAAGCGATCTTCATCGCCCCATTGTAATGGAAACCCGCGTGACGACCCGGCGTCAGGCGGGTTTCCGTCCGCCGTCAGGCCAGCCCGTAGCTTTTGAGCAGGGCCTCCGGCTCCGGGGCGCGGCCGCGGAAGGCTGTGAACGACGCCAGGGCCGGGCGGGTGGCACCCACGGCCAGGATCTGCTTCCGGAAACGCTCACCCGTGGCGCGGTCCAGCACGCCCGCGGCCTCGAACGGCTCGAACGCGTCTGCCGACAGCACCTCGGCCCACAGGTAGCTGTAATACCCGGCCGCATAGCCGCCCGCGAAGATGTGCGTGAAGGCGTGCGGGAAGCGCTGCCACACCGGCGGGTGCAGCACCGAGACTTCCTTGCGGACTTCTTCGAGGACTTCCATCGGCCGCGCGCCGCGCACCGGGTCGTACTCCAGGTGCAGGCGGAAATCGAACAGGCCGAATTCCAGCTGGCGAACGAGGAACATGCCGGTGTGGAAATGGCGCGCCTTCAGCATCCGCTCGTAGAGGTCATCCGGTAGTTCTTCACCGGTCTGGTAGTGCTTCGCGAACAACCGCAGCGCTTCGCGGTCCCAGGCGAAGTTCTCCATGAACTGGCTGGGCAGCTCCACCGCATCCCATTCCACGCCGTCGATGCCGCCCACCGAAGGGATATCCACCTCGGTCAGCATGTGATGCAGGCCGTGGCCGAATTCGTGGAACAGCGTGAGCACGTCGTCGTGCGTCAGGAGTGCCGGCGCGCCTTCGGTCGGCGGCGGGAAATTGCAGGTAAGGAACGCGACCGGCAACTGCAGGTGCTCGCCATCGCGGAAGCGTGCTTCGCACACGTCCATCCACGCACCACCACGCTTGCCCGAGCGGGCATACAGGTCGACATACGCGCCAGCAAAGACGCTTCCGTCCGCGTTACGCAGGTCGTAGTAGCGAACATCCTTGTGCCAGGTATCCACGTCATCGCGCGGATCGAACTTCACGCCGTAAAGGCGCTCGACCACGGCGAAGAGGCCATCGACGACTTGCTGGGCCGGGAAGTACGGCTTGAGCTGCTCTTCATCCAGCGCATAGCGCTCCTGGCGCAGGCGCTCGGCGGCGAAAGCGACATCCCACGGCTCGAGGTTATCGATCTTCAGGGTATCGGTCGCGAACTGGCGCAGTTCAGCCAGTTCCTCACGCGCACGCGGGCGTGCCTTGGCCGCCAGATTTCGCAGGAAATCGAGTACTTCCTGCGGTGAGGTCGCCATCTTGGTCGCGAGCGATTCTTCGGCGGCGTTGGCGAAGCCGAGCAGCTGCGCGGCCTCGTGGCGCAACGCGATGATTTTCTCAATGCGTTCGGAGTTATCGAACTTGCCCTTGTTCGGGCCCTGGTCCGAGGCACGCGTCTGGTAGGCGTAGTACACGTCAAAACGCAGGTCGCGGTTCTCGGCGTAGGTGAGCACCGCCTGCACGCTGGGTTGCTTGAGGGTTACCAGGTATCCGTCGAGGTTTTCCTCACGGGCATATTCACGCAACACCGCACGCCCGGAGGCGGGAATACCGGCCAGGTCGCGTTCGTCCGTGATGTGCTTGTGCCACGCCTCGGTCGCATCGAGCACGGCGTTGGAGAACTCGGTGGTCAGGCGCGAAAGCTCCACGCCGATTTCGCGAAAGCGCGTACGCGCCGGTTCTTCCAGCGCCACGCCTGACAGGCGGAAGTCGCGCAAGGCGTGCTCCACCGCGGCGCGTGCGGCGACCGGCAGCGTGGCGAAGTCACCGCGATCGGCGATGGCCTGGGTGGCGGCGTACAGCTCGCGGTTCTGGCCCACTTCCAGGCCATGCTCGGTCAGCTTCTCTTCGGCGGCGCCATGCACCTTGCGCAACGCTTCGCTATCGGCGACCGAATGCAGGTGGCTTACGGGTGACCACGCGCGCGACAGGGCCTGATCCAGCCGCTCCTGCGGCAGGATCACGTGATCGAAATCCCGGGTGGCGCCAGCGGCCGTGATCTGGTCGATGCCAGCGCGCTGGTTGGCGATCAGCCGGTCGATCGCGGGCTCGATATGTTCCGGCCGGATGGCCGAAAACGCCGGCAGTTCGCCGCTGGGGTCCAGAAGGGGGTTAGTGGTGCTGTCCATGGGTGTCTCCTTGTTCGGCATCCAGCGTGGTGCCGTCCGGAGTCCAAATCAAGCAGTGCGGCGTAAAGACGCTAAGCCACTGTTTCCCAAGGGCCATTACCACCGGTTTTGTAGGGGCGCGCTTGCGCGCGATCCCCGGTCACCCCAGTTCCGCCAGATACGTATCCTTCAACTTCACGTAATTGGCCGCCGAGTAATACAGCTGCTCCACCTGCTTATCGCTCAGCACGCGCACCATTTTCGCCGGGTTACCTACCCATAGTTCACGCTCGCCCACGACCTTGCCCGGCGGCACCAGCGCGCCAGCGGCCACGAAGGCGTTCTTCTTCACCACGGCCCCATCCAGCACGGTGGCATGCATGCCGATAAGGCAGGCATCCTCGATGGTGCACGCGTGGATCACCGCGCCATGGCCGATGGTGACGTCTTCGCCAATGATCGTAGGGAAACCACCCGGGCTGTACGGGCCATCGTGGGTGACGTGGATGACCGCGCCATCCTGCAGGTTGCTGCGGGCGCCGATGCGGATGTGATGGACATCGCCGCGCGCGACAGCGCCGGGCCAGATCGACACATCATCGGCCAGTTCAACATCGCCGATGACCGTGGCGGCCAGATCGACGTACACGCGGGCGCCAAGGCGCGGCAGGGTGCCCTTGAAGGGGCGGATATTCGTAGGCATCAGCGGATTGTAGGGCCTGCCGGGGATCCCTGTGGCGTCGTCGCGAACGGCGTCGCGCACAGGGTGCGCTCCTACTGGAATTTGCCGCCGGTGATGTGGCCGCTGCTATCCCACTGCGGGAAATAGCGGCTGTTGTTCATCCGGAAATCCATCGTGGTGATGGAATCGGGCATCACCAGCTGCACATCCGGGTAGGCGGCGCGGAACTGGTCGGCGGTGGGTTTCGTGGCGATGAAGGCATCGAAGGCCTTGGTATCGGTCACGAAGCCGTGGACGGGTGCCGGGGCCGAATGACCGGCTGGCGTGCCGGCCGGCGCGGTCTGGCACGCGCTGAGTGCGGCGCCGCCGAGGACGGCCATGAAGAACAGGGTTCCGATGCGGTACATGGGGCAGGCTCCTTGCCTTGGGGGAGCCCCGATCATAGGCCAGGGCGCCGCGACGAACCATGAACCAGTGCCCGGCGGGCGACACCCGCCGGGCCAGCAGGGTTACCGGAAGGTGCCCCCGATGATCCGCTGCCGGGTGGAGTCGTAATGCGGGAACAGGCGGCTGTTATCCGTGCGGAATTCCCGGGTAGTGATCTCGTCGGGACCGACGACGTGGGTACAGGACGCGAGCCACAGGCGCGCCTGCTCAAGCGTGGGCGTCTTCTTCGCCAGCCAGTTGAGCATGGCTTCCGGGTTCGCACGATCGCAGCCAAACGAGGCCGGCTTGGCGGATGCGGTGACCGGGGCGCTGCAGGCGATGATGGCCAGCAGGCCGAGTACACGGATCTTCATGGGTGGCTCCTTGCCTTGGTGTCAGTGGCGTCCACCGTTGGACGCCAGCGCAGAATGATCATCCGTGTCCGGCTATTCCCTGAATCTCAGCTTCCGTTTCGCCTACGAATCGCGTCAGCCTTCGCCTCGTCTTCCGCCGTGACGACCTGCTGCTGGGCGTCCAGCTTGGCGCCCAGGATGATCAGCGTGTAGTTGGTCGGATCGAAGTCACGCAGCAGGGCAATCTCGCGGCGGGCCTCTTCCAGCTCGCGGTGGTTGATCTGGCGCTCGATCGTCTGCGAGGCGAACGGCAGGGTTTCGCGCAGGGCATCCGTGGCCGTCGCGTTGGCCGCATCCAGCTGCAGGATGGAGAGGTAGTACTCGTAGGCGTTGTTGCCCTGCGGGGCCACCAGCCGTCCTTCTTTGGTCGCGTCGCGGGCAAGGCCAAGCAGGATATTGATTTCGGGCGAGCTGCCGGTCGTGGTCGCGGGCTCGGGCAATTTCACCTCGGCATCGGCCGCGGCGATCTGGTGCTGCTGGCGAACACCCAGCACAAGGGCCGCCACCAGCAACACGGCGGTGACGACAACGACGATGATCGCGCGGCGGGGCACCGCGGCGATACGGGAAGCGGAGATCATGGGGGAATTCCGGTAACACACTGCCCGCAACCAGGCCGGCCCCCTGTCGGACGGCCCCTGCGGGCGCGCCATGTTCCCCCCCGATTGTTGCAGGCTGGCGACAAGCGTGCGCCAGCGCACAGTGCCCCGCCGCCAGTGGTCACGGCGGCTCCTGTAGGAGCGCGCTCGCGCGCGATGCGGGTTCACGATCATTTCCCACAATCCACGACCGGCCCCCGGGGATTGGAATGCGACCAAACCCATGGAGCCCCGCCATGATCCTGCTATTCGCACTACTTATAGGTATCGTCGCGGGCCTCCGCGCCATGATGGCCCCCGCCGCGACCGCCTTCGCCGCCCGCTTCGGCGGCCTGGCCCTGGCGGGTACACCGCTGGCCTTCATGGGCTACGCCTGGACCCCATGGATCTTCGGCATCGCCGCCCTGGCCGAGCTGGTCACTGACCAGTTGCCGACCACGCCCAGTCGTAAGATCCCGGTGCAGTTCGGCACCCGCGTCGTCACCGGTGGGTTGAGCGGCGCCTGCCTGGGCGTGGCCCACGGCATGCTCATAGCGGGTGCCATCGCCGGCATCGTTGGCGCGATCGTCGGCACGCTCGGTGGTTCGGCGGCGCGCACGGCCATGGCCCGGGCGTTCAAATCGGACCGCCCGGCCGCGCTGATCGAAGACGTCGTGGCCATCGTCCTGGCCCTCGTGGTGGTCATGGCCGCCTGAGTCCGCCGCGCGGCATGGCGTAAGATCGGCCGATGCTCGATATCCATGCCGTCGCCGTCGTCTTTTCCGTCTATGTGGTGGGCGTGGTTATCCCCGGCCCTAACTTCGTGGCGGTCGCCCACAAGGCCGCCTCGACCAACACGGCCGATGCGCTGGCGATGGTGGCCGGCATCGTCGTGGTGAACCTGTTCTGGGCGACCTGCTCCATCCTGGGCGTGGGCATCGTATTCGCCACGTTCCCGTGGATCGCGCTGGCGGTAAAGCTCGCCGGCGCCGCCTACCTCATCTGGTTCGGTGGCCGGCTTATCGTGAAAGCTGGCGGTACCAGCACGGCGCGGGTGGACGAGGGCGGTCCCACGGTTTGGCAATCGTTCCGCGCGGGCATTGCCACCAATATCGCGAACCCCAAATCCATGGCGTTCTTCGCCGCGGTGTTCGCCGCCGCCGCGCCCGCCCATGTCAATCCGCCCACGTTTCTGGCGATGCTGGCCACCGTGGCCGTGGTGTCATCGACCTGGTACGCGCTGGTCGCGGTGTTCTTCGCCACGCCACGCGTCGCCGCGCGCTACCGGCACTGGAAGAAGGGCATCGACCGTGTGTGCGGCTCGGTGATCGTCGCGCTCGGGATTCGCCAACTGGTTCGCTGAAACGGTACAGTCATCGGGCGAGCCTAACTTCCGTTCCAGGAGGTGCCCGATGCGATACCTGCTCAAAGTCTTGTACCCCGCCGTCGCGCTGGCCGCACTGGCTGGCTGCGCGTCCGCGCCTCCACCGGCGGTGGCCGTGGTACCGAAGCAGGGCCCCATCGCCGTGTCATGCACCGAGGACGCGATCAGCGACACCCCATGCCTGGCCGCCGCCCGCCGCGATTGCCCGCGCGCCACGGTAGACACGATCCATCTGGTGCTGGCCAAACCCGACGCCGACAAGGCGAGCTACGAATACCGCGCGACGTATTTCTGCCCGTCGACATCCGAGGCCCTCGCCCTGCCGAAGTGATATCGCGCGCCGCCTATACACTCCGTGAACCTATTCAACGAGGAGTGGCGTCGATGATCCTGGGTTTGCGTACGGCTATCTATCCCGCTCCCGACCTCGACGCCGCGAAGGCGTGGTATGCACAGGTGCTTGAACAACAGCCCTATTTCGACGAGCCCTTCTACGTGGGCTTCAACGTGGGTGGGTTCGAGCTGGGGCTGGTTCCGGATGGCACGCCGGGTACGGCAGGAGCGCAACCGCTGTGGGGCGTGAGCCACATCGATGCTGAGTTCGCCCGGCTGGTAAGCCTGGGCGCCGCGCCGCTGGAGCCAGTCACGGAAGTGGGTGGCGGCATCAAGGTCGCCGCCGTAACCGATCCCTTCGGCAACCGCTTCGGCCTCATCGAGAACCCGCACTTCGATCCTGCAGCGGTGAAGTGAGATCAGGCAGCGGTCGCCCGCTCCAACGCCCCCAGCCACGCCATGGCGTGGTCGCGGTCGGGGCCGCACATGGCGGCCTCGGGTTGCAGGCCGCCGCAGACCTTCGGGCGCTCGGGGTGGCCGAAGATCTTGCAGCGGTTGTCGTCGCTTAACTGGATGCAGCGAACGCCTGCCGGTTTGCCGTGGGGCATGCCGGGGATGGGCGAGCTGATCGACGGGGCGATGCAGCAGGCGCCACAGCCGGGGCGACAAGTCGGGCCTTTATGATCGCCGGAAGAAAACTCCATAGATCATAAGTTTAATGTATTGATTTGTATGTAGCGATGGTCTTGATGACCTCAGCGCCACTCGGCTCGCTAGATTTTTTTGCAACTGGCTCTGATAGAGTTCGCGTCCAATGGAAAGATTCGATTGAGAGGCCTTAGGGGGCGGACGCTGTGAGCAATTCGCGTAGTTTTAGAGTCGACGCACGCGTTCTTCTGAGTCTCGGTCGCGAGAGCATTAAGGATCATTCGACTGCCCTGGTCGAACTAATCAAGAATGCTTACGACGCCGACGCTCAGCGGGTGGATATTGAGATCGTTGGCGACGACGTGGTTGACCCGCAGAAAGGGCTAATCCGAATTGCCGATAATGGGCACGGCATGTCATCAGCCGACGTCGATCAGAAGTGGTTGCGGGTGGGCTACTCTGAGAAACGCATACGCACGATGAGCAAGCGAGGCCGAAGGGAGACGGGCGAAAAAGGCATCGGTCGCCTTTCAGCGGATCGCCTTGGGGCGATTCTCGATCTGCGCTCTCAACAGTCGCCGCGCGGTGCTGTGGGCATTCGTGTTAATTGGAACGATTTTGAGACGGATGGTGCCGACATCACATCAGTCCAAGTCCAGAATCTCGCCGATCCGAAGCCTAAGCTTCCGCGCCTTCCTAATGGCGATCCTGCTCCATCCGGCACGGAGATTCAGATCCGGGAGTTACGTCAGGGCTGGACCTCGGATGATCTCAACCGACTTGCGGTCGAACTTTCGACCTTGGTTGCCCCTGGCGCCGATAATGATGACTTTCAGATTTGGCTGACACGCCCTAACGCGCCTGCGGAGCGCCTACAGTCATTCTATGACGCCAGCTCTGAATTGGCGTTCGACGGCACGTTCGATAGCAAAGGTACGCTCTCATACACAATAACTGCGCGTTCGCCTCATGACCCTGAGCGACGCGATATTGTCGTAAAGGATAAGATCGCCTGGAAAGCCAGCAGCAAATCGACGTCTTCCTATAGCATCGGAAAAGTCAGGGTAGTCCTCGCGTTTCATCTTCGCTCCGCTGCATCTCTCGCCCCAGGCTTGTCTCTCCGAGATTTGCGGCAGTACCTTGACCGAAATGCGGGGGTACGCATGTACCGTGACCGCATCCGCGTGAAACCTTATGGCGATTTGGATCACCCAGAAGGCGATTGGCTAGGATTGGCTGCGCGCAAGACTCGAGATCCTGCCGGCGCGGGAAGAACAACGTTCAAGTTTGCGGCGAATCAAGTTACTGGCGCCGTCTATATCGGTCGCGACTCAAACAAGTCGCTTCTCGATAGCGCTGCTCGAGAAGGGCTCGTCCAAGGTCCTGGCTTTTCAACGCTGCGTACCGCTGTTTTAAGATGTATACAGCTCCTTGAGGGCGAGTATCACCGCGCATTCGTCGCCAAAAAGCCTGTTCCCTCAGCACCCGTCCAAGAGTCGGTTCCTGAAGTTATAGCCGGCATGAAAGCGACCCTTGAGGGCCTCACCAAGCAATTGAGTTCGCCTACCGATCCGCGGAAAGCGGTGGAGCAAGCCGCGGCACGTCTACGAATAGCAACGGAAACGTTTCAACGTGCCGAGCAAAGATTCGAGGAGCTTGCCAATGAAAGTGTCATCTACCGAGGGCTAGCCACGGTTGGCATCTCCTCAGCGGTCTTCGGCCATGAAACCGAGAGCGCATTGGCTCAAGTCAAACTTTCCAACGGATTCGTATCCGAAGAGCTTGACGACGAAGATCCAGATCTAGAGGCTTGCCGAGAGGAAATTGCGGTTGCGAATCAGGCAATCGATCGCGTTGCCCTGTGGGGACAGTTCTCACTTGTCCGTATTAAGCGAGACAAACGTAAAAGGACCAATGTAGATGTCACGAGACTACTACGGGGCCTTGTGGCAGAGATCAAACCCCTGTTCGATGCGAAGGAGATTAGTCTGCGGTTTTCTATTGCGGAAGGTCTTGCCGTGCGCGGCTTCGCCATGGACGTCGAATCGGTTGCATTGAACTTATTGACCAACGCTTATCATGCGGCGAGCCTCAGGACTCGGGCACGACTCGTAGAGCTAAAAGCGTGGAGGACGACTCCGGGGAATCCAATCATCAAGCTTTCTGTAGCGGATTCCGGCGCCGGGATTTCGAAAGCAGATCTTGCGCGAATATGGGATCCCCTCTTCTCCACGAAGAGCGATGATAAAGGGAACCTGGTCGGCACAGGCTTGGGTCTAACTATCGTTAGCTCAATCGTTCGAGAGATGAACGCGACGGCTGACGTAGTAGGAAAAGGGCCGCACGGCGGTGCCTTGGTGGAGATATCGATGCCAAGCAAAGTGGGGTCGCGATAATGCCGTGCATAGCAATAGTTGACGATACTCGTGCATCGCGAGTAACGCTGGGTCGTCGGATCAAGCAAAAGCTTCGCCGTATAGAGCGCAACGACTGGGAGGTAATTGACTCGGCGCCGCTCAAGCGCATCCAGGAATACGATGCGTGGATTGTCGAAAACGATGTCACAGTGCTCATCCTTGATGAGAAGTTAGGTGATCGGCTTGGCGACGATGACGAAGCCGTAGACTACACTGGGCATGCTGTGGCTCAGTATCTTAGAGAAAGACTGCCTACACTTCCCCAGTTCATCATTACTGCGGTCGCAGACACGGAAGAGCTTGAGGGAGAGGGTGGTGCGCTCGATGGAATTATCGCGAGGGGAACCTTTAACGCGAGGGCAGATGTTTACATCGAACGAATGATTCGGGCTGGAACGCGCTTCGTCGATGAGAACACCGCAGATTTGTCTGAGATGGGCAGGCTTGCCGAGGCGCGAGCAGTAGGAGAGCTCTCAGAAGGGGAGCAAGACCGACTCAACGCGCTCCGAACGAGATTTTTGGCGTCTAGCGCTCCGGCGGAGCAGTCTGCCGAACAAGTCGTTGACGGCGCAATCACAGTTCTTGCTGAGCTTCGGTCGCTTGCGAACGACATCCGAGAGTCAATCGCAAAGAAATCTTCATGAAGTGGATAAAGATCGCAAAGGAGCCAGGTCAATTTCCCACCAAAGGGACCTACAAGGATTGGAAGGAGCCGCTAAGGACTGAGGGTCAAAATCAGTGTGTATATTGCGCGATTCATGAGTCAAAGTTCGGCGGCTTGCGAAACTATCATGTCGAGCATTTCCGGCCGAAGAGCATATACAAGGAGCGCGAGAACGACTACTGCAATCTCTTCTATGCCTGTTCGATATGCAATACGTTCAAGAGCGATGATTGGCCCCACGCTGATGACGATGATGGCGACGACAGTAAACGGGGAGACCTCTACGTTTATCCATCACCAATCGTGTTCGACTATAACGCGATTATGACCGTCGACAATAACGGGTTCGTCAATGGGGGCCAGGCGAGCGCTCGATACCTGATAGAACGGCTGTACTTAAATCGTCCCCAACTGATACGCGCGCGGGTTTATGCACGCGTGTCGACTGATATTAGTTGCTTAGTAGACGAAATTCGGGCTCTCGTGAAAGAGCCCGGCGTGGATCCGCAGTTTGCACTTCGCGCTGTTGACGCAATCGGCGATGCGTTCCAAGTCACGAAAGCAGGTGCTGAGGCTGTGCCCTATGAGCCCATTGATGTTAAGCGACCTAAGAAGGGGCGCGCTTAGGGTCGACTGAAGGGGATTTTCTTCACCACTTTTACTGTCAAATGTCGGCACCTTAACTCTCCGTTTAACCACACATCTGTGTCTTCACTACGAAGTACCTTCATAGCCGCCCGACATTCTTTGAGCGTTCGTCGCTTTGGCAGAAGCACAATCAGATGATTTTCTACCAATACCGGCTTGTCACCCTTTATGATTGTCGCCCTTGCTCGCTTCTTGTCACTTGGGCTTGATGTTCGCTTTACAACGACGAATGGTGGCGAAAATGCCTTATCGGCATAGTGCTCTTTTCGCGACACTGTAACCTCGCACCATGTAGGCGCCCCGGCAACGTCCAAGTATGGCCGACTCTTCTTCTGCAGTTTCGGTCGATGAGGTACAACGGTTCCGACACGCACCTCGAAATCATCGCCTAATACACTCTCCAGCGAAGCCGGCAAGCCACTAGCGGCACTGTTGCTCTTACCACAGTAAGTCGCTACCAGCAGAGCAACGTCAATGTCCGCCTCTCCGCTGAAGCGGCCTTCCGCTGAAAAGTGGTGAATCGTACAGACTTCGTTAATTAGCGATCGTAACTTCTCGAAACGAGTTCCACTTCTGATAACTTCTGGAACAATTGCTGCAATTGTCGTCCCGACTTTTGCGTTCCTCAGTGCTTTCTCAAGAAAGAGGGCCGCCGCCGTCACCTTCCCTGACGTAAGAGACGACCAAGATGGCGCTTGCATCATGTGGAATGGCGGATTCATTATTATGCAATCGTCTTCTGAGATGTCCCACTCGGAAGCTAGACCATCCGCCTGGTTAAAATGAATTCCTTCGAATCGAGGGCGGTCGCTTTTCGTCTTCGCGCCATGTCGAGTTCTCGCGATCGAGACCAATCTTTCCCAAACGACCTCGTGAAACGTCGATTCAGTATCTGTCCCGAAGAAAACTTGTTTCCAAGATTGAATGGTCGCTTGAAGCGAGGCCTCAAGAGGTCGGACTGCGGCGATTGCTACAAGGAGATCGCCAATACCACAGGCGGGATCGAAGTAGCGCCGGTAGTCGTCGCGGGGCAGCATCGTACGAAGGCGCTCGCTCCAGAATTTGCCCGAAAAGTAAATTCCGTGTTTGCGCCGATGGTCTCTGGTTAGACCTCTTTCCAAAAGTCGTCCAACACCGTCCGCCAGCCACTCGCTCGACGATTCCTTGCTAGTGGCCACGGCATCGTCCTGCCCGCATGTCAATTTTGCCGTGTCGACGGAGAAAGCGGGGGCGGCCTCTCGGCACAGGGTCGAACCGGCACTCTTCATTCAGGTCTTTGCCTTTAAAGCGAAGTGCTATTCTGCAGTACATGTCAGCGGCGTCAACTTGCGTGGACTCCGAAACCGCATTTGATTGCGCCGCGCTAGGGTCTAGTAGCGCTGGCGAAGCTCCCGGTACACCGGGTCGGTGTCCGGGCGCTGGCCGTGCCAGCGTTCAAACGCGTCGGCGGCCTGTTCCACCAGCATGCCCAGGCCGTCGCGGAACCAGTCGGGGCGCACGCCGGCGGCGACGGCCCAACCCTTGAAGCCCGCAGCGGCGGCGCCGTAGCAGAGGTCGTACGCCGTGGAATGCTCCTGGACAATGGACATCGGCAGGTCGAAATCGCCGCCCGTCACACCGATGGAGGTGGCATTGACCACCAGGTCGAAGCACTCGCCAGCCAGGCCATCCCAGTAACGGGTGTGGCAGCGGGCCGGCTCGCCGATCGCATCGGCGATCTCGTCGGCGCGCTCCGGTGTGCGGTTCACGATGGTCAGCGTCTGCACGCCAGCATCCATGAGGGCCCATGCCACGGCCTTGGCCGCGCCGCCCGCACCCAGCAACAGGGCATCGTGGCCGCGCAGGTCGAAGCCATGGCGCTCGGTGATATCACGCACGAAGCCACCCCCATCGGTGTTGTGCGCGGCGATGCGCCCATCCGGCAGGCGGGTGAGGGTGTTGGCCACGCCCGTGCGCACAGCGGCTTCACTACGCTCATCGGCCAGCGCAAAGGCGGCGTGCTTGTGCGGCAGGGTCACATTGGCGCCGACGCCACCCTGGGCGAAGAACTGGCGCACGGCGGCGTCGAAATCGGCCGGCGCGGCGTCGATCGTCGTGTATTCGAGGCGAATGCCCAGCTGCTTCGCGAACGCGCCATGGATCTCCGGCGACAACGAATGGGCGATGGGATGACCGAATACGGCGAAACGTGGCGCTTCAGCGCTCATGGAGTCTCCTGGCTCGACGCCGGACCCTGTGCCCGGTGCGCTGATTCTACCAAGGCCTAGAGGTATCCCGGCTTGCCGTCGTCTTCCGGGCGCTGCGGCACTTTGCGCATCTGGTGCACCGGGTAGCCCTGCTCGCGCGCCAGCTCGAGCAGCCGGCGGTAGACGGCATCGTCGATGACGGGATCCTTGGCCAGTACCCACAACAGCTTGCGCGAGGGCAGGCCGACCATGCTGACCCGGTAATCATCGGAAAGGGCCAGGATCGAGTAATCGGAGCGGAACGGCCACAGCAATTGCACCTTCCAGCGGCTGGCGTCCCTGGGGTCGGGCAGCCACGCCGTACCGTGCCAGCGTTTCGCGGGCTGGTCGAAACCCTTGCGGTAATGGAACCAGTTATCGATGGTGCCGTCGGGGCGCAGCCGGTATTCATCGGCCGTGGCCACCTTGCCCCGCTCGAACATGTTGGGGATGGTGCCGATCACGTACCAGGTGCCCATGTAGCGGGGCAGGTCCACGTGGTCCACGGTTTTCAGCGGCGCATCGGCCGCGCAGCCCGTGGCGGCGACACCGGCCATGAGAAGCAAGATGGCGGGAAAGCGGCTCATGGGGGCAGGCTGCGACGAAGCGCATCAACGTACGGTCAACGGTCGCGGTCTTTGAGACGGGGGCGGGTGAGGATCGGCCCATGCCCCCTTCAAGGAGTACGCCATGCACGACATGCTGACCCCGCGCCGCACCATCGCCCTGATCGCCCTGGCCTGGCTGGCCGGTGGCATGCTGTTGTTGCTGCTTACGCCGCTGTCCGGGCGGAGCGAGGCATTGGGCTGGACGCCGACGTTCTGGTTGCTGCTGGCACCCATGAGCGTGCTGGTGGCGTTGAAGCCGCGGTTGCCGTTGGCGTTGATCGCCAGCTTGTTGCGCCGCTGAGACCCCGATCGCGCGTGTAGGAGCCCACCCTGTGGGCGACGCCGTTCGCGATCGAACTGCGAGTTCTGTGGCGCTATCGCGAAAGATGTCGCACACAGGGTGCGCTCCTACGATCGATCCACGCCGTCAGGGCTGGATGCCTAACCGCTTCAGCTCCAGGCGCCGCAGGAACTCCTGCATGATTCGCAGGTAGAGGTCCTCGCCCAGATAAGCGTCTTCCACACCCGCGTCAATCGAAGGGTTGTCGTTGACCTCGATCACCACCGGCCGTTCATTCACCTGCTTCAGATCCACGCCGTACAGCCCATCACCGATGGTCTGCGTGGCTTTCAGCGCCAGCTTCACCACATCCGACGGCGCCTCGCGCACGGGCACGGTGCGGAAGCCACCGGATTTCGCGGTGCCCTTCGCGCCATGGTTATAGATCTGCCAATGCCCGCGCGACATGAAGTACTGGCAGGCATACAGTGGCTCGTGGTTCAGCACGCCGATGCGCCAGTCGAATTCCGTGTAAAGATATTCCTGCGCAATAAGCAGGGCGCTGTGCGAAAACAGCTCACTTGCCGCTTTCTCCAGCGCCTCGGCCGATTCCACTTTCACCACGCCGCGCGAGAACGACCCGTCGGGAATCTTCAGCACGATCGGCAAACCCAGGCGCTCGGGTAATTCGCGCAGGCGGCGGATATCGTCGCGGTAAAGGATCTCGGTCTTCGGCGTCGCGAGCTTGCGCGACACCATCAGATCGTTGAGGAAGATCTTATTCGTGCAGCGCAGAATGGAGGTCGGGTCATCCATCACCACCATGCCTTCGCGCTCGGCACGGTGGGCGAAGCGGTAGGTGTGATTATCGCTCGCCGTCGTCTCGCGAATGAACAGGCCATCGTATTCGGCAAGCCGCTGGTAGTCGTTCTTGCCGATCGGATCCACGTCGATGCCGAGATGTTTCCCCGCTTCGATGAAATGCTTGAGCGCCTTCTTGTTTGACGGCGGCATGGACTCGTTGGGGTCCACCAGCATCGCGATGTCATAACGGTACTGTTTGCGCGCACGTGGGCGACGCCAGATCTTCCGCGAGAATTTCTCCAGCGCCGCAGCGAAGGCGTCTTCCTGCGCATCGTCCAGCGTATGCAGGCCCACCGGCTTCACGGACGAGATCTGCCAGAAACGTTCCCGCTCGAATTCGATGCGCATGAGCGGGCACGGGAAGTGATCGAAGATCTGCCTCGCAAGATCCTGCAGATCGGGGAACGCGGTTTCACCGAAGTACACGAGCACGCCGAAATCGGTGGTGTCACGGCCGCCGGCGGGCAGGAAGTTCTCCAGCTTTTCGTTCAGGTCATCGATCTGCAGGCCATAAAGCGAACGGCGGCGCAGGTCGTTCACCGTGCGAACCGAGGGAATGACCTTATGCCCACGGGCTTCGGCAAGCAGCGACACGTAATAACCCGTACCGAGGTATTTGTAGCTGCGGCAGAGGTTGATGACGTGGGTGCGCTCGTCATCCCCGCCAACGGGTTCGCGGAGGTAATCCATGGCGCTGACGACATCGGCGGACGGGTAATACGAGCCCCAGTCCGAGGCCTTTTCCACGACGATGACGAGCCGGCTCATGTGACCTCGATTCCACGGCGGATGCCTTCTACCGACCCCGCCCGGGGCCGGATGTTCGCCGGTGGCGCAGTGTGTTCCGCGCCGTGGCCGCATACAAGGTGATGCACAGGCACTTTCGAGGCGGATTTAGGAAAAAGTCATTGATCCGTCGCCGCCACGGGTCTACAGTGCCGCGCTTGCCCCGCCCCCCACCCTCGCGCCGGAGTCTCCAAAGCGCATGCGTCCACCCCCGGTAACCGCCGCGGTACGCGTCCGTCGCGCCGAGGTCAGTGACCTCGACGACCTGGTCGCCCTCGAAGAGGCGACCTTCGACACCGACCGCCTGAGTCGCGCCCAGTACCGCAAGCATCTCGACAGTGAAACCGCGCAGGTGCTCGTGGCCAGTGCGAACCATCGCCGCTTCCTTGGCACCGCCGTGGTGTTCTATCGCAAGGGAACCACCGTGGCCCGCCTGTATTCCATTGCCACGAAGCCGCAGGCACGCGGCAAGGGCGTGGGTTCGGCACTGATCGAGGCCGCCGAGGATGCCGCGCGTGCCCGAGGCTGCCGGGCATTGCGCCTGGAGGTCAGGAAAGACAACCAGGTAGCCATTCGCCTGTACGAGCGCATGGGCTACCACCGCATCGGCGAGTATGCGAAGTACTACGGCGATGGCGCGGATGCGCTGCGCCTGGAAAAGTCGCTTTGACGAGCCTCGGGGCTATACTGGCCGCCGTTTCCGGGAAGACGCCCATGCGCCGACTGATCCTGCCCCTTGTCCTCGCTTGCGCCGCCGCGGCCAGCCTTGAAGGCTGCGGCCAGAAGGGCGACCTGTTCATGCCGCCGCCGCCCGCGCCCGGTACCACGGCCAAACCGGCGGCCGCCGCCCCGCAGGGCCACACGGGCCAGACGCTGCAGGACGCCACCAGCCCCCACGTCGAGCCAGCCCGCGCATCGACCGTGGATTCGCCGGCGCCGGTCAGCACCTCGCTGTCGCCGTACGAT
Organism: Luteibacter aegosomatissinici; assembly: GCF_023078495.1. Lineage (NCBI taxonomy): Bacteria > Pseudomonadati > Pseudomonadota > Gammaproteobacteria > Lysobacterales > Rhodanobacteraceae > Luteibacter > Luteibacter aegosomatissinici. Next base: position 4,964,180 of record NZ_CP095742.1, read on the forward strand.
CCGATCATCCACCAGTAACGCCGCCATGCCGTCGCGCTTCACCAAGATGCATGGGATCGGCAACGACTTCGTGATCGTGGATTGGCGCGAGGACGCCGGGCGCGTACCCAACGCCGCCCGGATCAAGGCGATGGCCGATCGGCATACCGGCATCGGTTTCGACCAGCTGATCAGCATCGAGCCACCTCGCGATCCTTCCTGCGAGTTCTACTACGGCATCTGGAACTCGGACGGCTCGCCTTCAGGGCAGTGCGGTAACGGCGTGCGCTGCGTGGCCGCCTGGCTCTATCGCGATGGTGTCATCGAACGCGATGTGCCGGTGCGTCTTGAAAGCCCATCGGGCCCCGTCGTGGTGCGCGTGCTGGATGAAAGCACCGTTACCGTGGATATGGGCGAGCCTGACTTCACCCCGGCACATATCCCGCTCGACCACGCGCCCCATGCCACCTACACGCTGCACGTGGATGGCGAGGAAGTGAGCTTTGGCGCCGTCTCCATGGGCAACCCGCATGGCGTCGTCTTCGTCGATGACCTGGCCGATCCGCGCATTGAACGCCTGGGGCCGCTGCTCACGAACCACCCGATCTTCCCGCAGGGGGCCAATATCGGCTTTGTCCAGCGCACCACCGCCGATCAACTGAAGCTGCGCGTGCATGAGCGCGGCAGTGGCTGGACTCGCGCCTGTGGCACGGGGGCCTGCGCCGCCGCGGCGGTATCACAGGCGCTTGGCCTGGCCGCACCGGTCGTGGCCGTGGCACTGCCCGGCGGCGAACTCACCATCGAATGGCACGGCCCGGGGCATACCCTGTGGATGACCGGCCCGGCCGCATTCGTTTTTGAAGGCGAGGTGTGACGCGGGCACCCGAACGCGGCACACTCAACGCCAGAGCATCACCAGGAAAACCGCGCCATGACCGATACCGCGATCGACGGCGACATCAAGCCAGCCACCGTGGCGTCGTACCTGCGGCGGCACCCCGGGTTCCTCACCGATTACCCCGACCTGGCCAGCGAGCTCACGCTCCCCGGCGCGAACGGAGCGGCGGCGTCACTTTCCGTCCACCAGCTTCGGGTCCTTCGCGACAAGAACGCCCAGTTGGAAACCCGCCTGCGTGAGCTGTCCACCATTGCGGGGGAGAACGAGGCGCTGATGCGCCGCGTGCATGGCCTGATGCTGGCGTTGCTTGGCGCCACGGACATTGAGGAGACCGTGCGTAACGTCGTGCGCCGCCTCACCGATGATTTCCACTCGGAGCGCGTGCGCCTGGTGTTCTTCGGCGACCTGGCCGGGTTGCCGGATGAGCCCTGGCTGCTGCGTGAGCCGCGTGGCACCGCCGGGCTACCCGAGTTCGCGTCGTTCCTGCAGCACAACGACCCGGTGGCAGGCCGCCTGGCACCGGACAAGCTGCACCGCCTGTTCGGCGATGCCGCACCCGATGTGCGCTCCGCCGCGCTCATGCGGGTGGGCGCGGATGCGTTGCTGGCGATCGGCAGCGCCGATGCGGATCGCTTCCACCCTGGCATGGGCACGCTGTTCCTGGACATGATCTCCACCACCGTCGGCTCGGCGATCGAACGGGCCCGGAAGGCGGCGTGAGTCCGCGCGAGGCCGTCGAGGCCTTCCTGCGCCACTTCGCCGCCGAGCGGGCGCCCTCGGCGCATACGCTGGCCGCTTACCGGCGTGATCTGGAAAAGCTGCTTCGGTTTATGGAAGCCGATGGCCTGGAGTCATTCGACGGCCTGAGTCCCGAGCGTCTGCGCACCATGATCGCGCGTGAGCACCGGGGAAGCGGCAAGGGCAAGAACGACGGCCTGCAACCCGCCAGCCTGCAGCGACTGCTTTCCGCCTGCCGCAGCCTGTTCCGCTACCTCAGCCGCGAAGGCCAGCTCGCACACGACCCCGCCGCCGCGGTACGGGGGCCCAAGGTCCGCCGCAAGTTACCCGTGGTGCTGGATGCCGATGAGGCCAAGGAACTGGTGGAAACCAACCTGGGCGGCACCCTGGCCCCACGCGACAGCGCCATGATGGAACTGTTCTATTCCAGCGGGCTGCGCCTGGCTGAACTGTGTGGCCTGCGCTGGGGCGACCTGGACCTGGACGAGGGCCTGGTACGGGTGCTGGGCAAGGGCAACAAGACCCGCATCCTGCCGGTAGGTCGGTTTGCCATCGCGGCCTTGCGTGGCCTTGCCACGCTGGGCGGTGCCGGGCCGGAGATGGCCGTGTTCAAAGGCCGCGAGGGCGGCCCGATCAGTCCCCGAACCGTGCAGGCCCGGTTGGCCAAGCTATCGAGCGGCCATGCGAAGCGGGTGCATCCCCACATGCTTCGTCACACGTTCGCGAGCCACATGCTGGAATCCTCGGGCGACCTTCGATCCGTCCAGGAGTTGCTCGGCCACGCCGATATCGCCACCACGCAGATCTACACCCACCTGGATTTCCAGCACCTGGCCAGGGTGTACGACGCCGCCCACCCGCGGGCGAAGCGAAAGACGACAAAGCCCTGAGGCACGCGCCGGGCTTGGTTGGCGGGCGCGGCGGCCCCATTTCTGCGGTCTCCCACAAGGAATCCCCCATGGAATCGATGCACGCAACGACCATCGTCTGCGTCCGCCGCGGCGACAAGGTCGTCATCGGCAGCGACGGCCAGGTCACCCTTGGCAACACCGTCATGAAGTCGAACGCCCGCAAGGTGCGCCGCCTGGGCAAGGGCGACGTGCTGGCCGGGTTCGCCGGCGCCACTGCCGATGCCTTCACGCTCTTCGAGCTGTTCGAGGAGAAGCTGGTCAAGCACGGCTACAACCTCACCCGCGCCGCCGTGGAAATGGCCAAGGAATGGCGCACCGACCGCCGGCTGGGCCGCCTCGAGGCCATGCTGGCCGTGGCCGACAAGGAAGCCTCGCTCATCCTCTCCGGCAACGGCGACGTGCTCGAACCCGAGCACGGCCTGATCGCCATCGGTTCCGGTGGCCCCTACGCGCAGTCCGCCGCGCTGGCCCTGCTGGAGAATACCGATATGGATGCCCGCACGATCGCCGAAAAAGCGCTCAAGATCGCTGGCGATATCTGCATCTATACCAATCACAACGTTTCGATCGAAGAGCTCTGAGCCGATGTCTGAACTGACTCCCCGCGAAATCGTCAACGAACTCGACCGCTACATCGTCGGCCAGCAGGACGCGAAGCGCGCCGTGGCCATCGCCTTGCGCAACCGGTGGCGCCGCATGCAGCTGGAACCGGGCATGCGCGAAGAGGTCACCCCGAAAAACATCCTGATGATCGGCCCTACCGGCGTGGGCAAGACCGAAATCGCCCGCCGCCTGGCCACACTGGCCAACGCGCCGTTCGTCAAGGTCGAGGCCACCAAGTTCACCGAAGTGGGCTATGTCGGCAAGGATGTGGAGTCGATCATCCGCGATCTTGCCGATGTCTCGTACAAGCTGGTCCGCGACCAGGCGAAGGGCCGCGTGGCGAGCCAGGCCGAGGATGCCGCCGAGGATCGCCTGCTCGATGCCTTGCTGCCGCGACGCCAGCCCTCGGGCTGGGATGACACGGGTGCCTCTGCGCCGGCCATCGAGAACGACACCCGCCAGAAGCTGCGCAAGCAGCTGCGCGAAGGTGCCCTGGATGATCGCGAGATCGAGCTGGATTTCGCCATGAACGTGGGCGTGGAAATCATGACCCCGCCGGGCATGGAGGAGATGAGCCAGCAGCTGGGCAAGATGTTCCAGAACCTGGGCGGCCAGAAGTCGCAGAAGCGGAAGATGACCATCCGCCAGGCCCGCCCGCTGCTGATCGAGGAAGAAGCCGGCAAGCTGATCAACGACGACGAACTGCGCACCCGCGCCGTGGATAGCGCCGAGCAGAACGGCATCGTCTTCATCGACGAGATCGACAAGGTGGCCCAGCGCTCCGAATGGGGCGGCGCCGGCGTCAGCCGCGAGGGCGTGCAGCGCGACCTGCTGCCGCTGGTCGAGGGGTCCACCGTCTCGACCAAGTACGGCCCGATCAAGACCGACCACATCCTGTTTATCGCGTCGGGCGCATTCTCGCTGGCCAAGCCCTCCGACCTGATCCCCGAACTGCAGGGCCGCCTGCCCATCCGCGTGGAGCTGAACGCGCTTTCCGTGGACGATTTCAAGCGAATCTTGCGCGAGCCGAACAACGCGCTGACCAAGCAATATGTTGCACTGCTCAATACCGAGGGCGTGTCCCTGGACTTCACCGACACGGGCGTGGACCGCCTTGCCGACGTGGCCTTCCAGGTCAACGAGCGGACCGAGAACATCGGGGCGCGGCGCCTGCATACGGTCATGGAGCGCCTGCTGGAGCGGATCTCGTTCGAAGCAGCTGACAAATCCGGCGAAAAATACGTGATCGACGCCGAATATGTCGATAAAAACCTGTCTTCGCTCGTGAAGGACGAGGACCTCAGCCGTTACATCCTGTGAACTTACATCCTCTGAACATTGAAGGATGGTCCCTCCGGTAACATATTGACCACTATGGGCAAGGTTATCCAACTCAAAACGAACGGCCAGCGTGCGTCCCTGCGTGAAGCGCAGGACAGCGGCCAGCTCGTTCGTATCTGGCGCGACGAACTCGAACACGGCAGCTTCTGCGGCTACGTGGGCGGGGTCGGCCGCGAGTTCTTCCTTTTGTGGGTCATCGGCGACGGTGTCAGCTACGACGGCATGTACATCATGCGGCACCGCGACATCTCCGAATTCGAGGCACCGGACAAGCACGCCGGCTTCCTCGAGAAGGCGCTCGCCCTGAAAGGCATCGCCCCGACGCCGCCGGCCGATTTCCCCCTGGATGACATCACCCAGGTGGTGAAGGCAGCCGCCGCGCACGCGCCGGTCATCGGCGTGCACGTGGATAGCGAGGACGAGGCAGAGGTCTGCTACATCGGCCGCCTGGTCAGCGTGGACGATGATGGCTTCAACATGCAGGAAATCACCCCCGATGCGGAATGGCTGCGCGAGCCGTCGTTCTTCTCGTGGGATGAGGTCTCCACGGTGAGCATGGAAGACGCCTACGCCACCTCGCTCCTGGCCGTGGCCGGCGATCCGCCGCCGCTGGAGCAGGGCACGGGTGGTGGCTTCGGCCACGCGCCCTGATCTCAGACGATTCGATCTCTTTGTAGGAGCGCACCCTGTGCGCGATGCAGTTCGCGGTGACGCCACAGGACCTGTTGCCTGATCGCGAAAAGATGTCGCCCACAGGGTGGGCTCCTACCTGGCTCCAAGGCTCCAATGAACCGCCCGCGCCCCCTCGATATCACCCTGCACCAGGCCTCGCGCGTCCTCGAGGTCAGTTTCGATAACGGCGAGCATTTCCGGCTGCCCTACGAATACCTGCGGGTGAACTCACCCAGTGCCGAGGTGCAAGGCCACGGCAAGGGCCAGAAGGTGCTGGTGGCGGGCAAGAGAGATGTTGGCGTCACCGCCATCGAGCCCACCGGCCACTACGGCATCCTCATTCGCTTCGACGACGGCCACGCGACCGGCATCTTCGGTTGGGACACGCTGTACGACCTCGGCCGCACCCACGACACCGTGTGGCCCGCCTACCTCGCCGAGCTCGAGGCCAAGGGCCTTTCCCGCTGATGAAAGCATGCGCATGAAAGCATCGTGCGCAGCCAGGGCGTATATTTGCGCGCCATCCCCATTCCGGTCCCCCCAACGGAGCCTCGTGGCATGACGCGAATTGTTGTCGTCGGCAGCATCAACATGGACCTGGTCACCCTGGCCCCCCGCTTTGTCGGCCCGGGCGAGACCATCACCGGTGATCGCTTCCTCACTATCCCGGGCGGCAAGGGCGCCAATCAGGCCGTCGCCGCGGCCCGCCTCGGCGCGCAGGTGGCCATGGTCGGCAACATAGGCGATGACGCGTTCGGCCAGTCGCTGTATGACGGGCTGAAGGCAGAAGGCATCGATGTCAGCCACGTCACGCGCATTGAAGGCATTGGCAGCGGCACAGCGTCCATTACCGTGGCCGGTGGCGAGAACCAGATTGTCGTCGTGCCCGCCGCGAACGGTCGCGTCACGCCCGCGCAGGTGGAAGCCGCGCGCGATCTGATCCGCGGCGCGGATGCCTTGCTGGTCCAGCTCGAAATTCCTCTCGATGCCGTCGAAGCCACGCTGCGCATCGCGCACGACGAGGGCGTGCCCGTCATCCTGAACCCGGCGCCCGCACAAAAGCTGCCGCTTGAGTGGCTGAAGCAGGTGCGCTTCATCACGCCGAACCAGCACGAGCTAGCGATGGTGCTCGGTGCGCCGGCGGATACCGATTTCCGTGAACTGATGCGTCAGGCACCCTGCCCGGTCGTGCTGACCCGTGGCGAGGATGGCGCATGGTTCCGTGACAAGGACGACGAGCCGCGCCACCAGGCCGGTTTCAAGGTCGACGCGGTGGATAGCACCGGCGCCGGTGACACGTTCAACGCCGCCCTCGCGGTGTACCTCGCCGAGGGCCTGGATGTCGCGGTGCGCAAGGCCTGCGCCACCGCCGCCATCGCCGTATCCCGGCTGGGTGCACAGGGCGGCATGCCGCGCGCTGATGAAGTGGCGGCATTCCTGGAGAGCCATCCATGAGACGTAGCGGCCTGCTGCACGCCGACCTCAACCGCATCATTGCCGCCATGGGCCATACCGATACCCTCGTGATCGGTGACGTGGGCTTGCCCGTGCCCCACGGCGTGCCATGCATCGATCTTGCCGTGCTGCCCGGTACTCCCGCGTTCGCTACCGTCTTCGATGCCGTGTTCGCCGAACTGGCCGTGGAGCACGCCACCATCGCCAGCGAAGTGCATGCGCACAACCCGGCGATGGTCGCGCTGAAGACGCGGCTGGAAGAGGGCGGTGTACCGGTCGACGAGCTGTCTCACGACGATTTCAAGGCGGCCACGCACCGTGCGGTGGCCGTGGTGCGCACCGGCGAAACCTCGCCCTACGCCAACATCATCCTGCACGCCGGCGTGACCTTCTGATGGCCGCGCCGCTCGTCAGGATGCACGACATCCACAAGGCCTTCGGCCCGGTGAAGGTGCTCGAAGGCGTGGACTTCGAACTGCTCGCCGGCGAAGTGCACGCCCTGATGGGTGAGAACGGCGCCGGCAAATCCACCTTGATGAAGATCCTGACGGGCATCTATGCGCCCGACCAGGGATCCATCGAGGTCGATGGCCAGCCGGTGTCGATCACCTCGCCCGCCGATGCCGAGAAGTACGGCATCGCGATCATCCACCAGGAATTGAACCTGATTCCTGCGCTCAGCATTTCCGACAACCTGTTCCTGGGTCGCGAAGTGCACCGCTTTGGCCTGCTCAATCGCAAGGCCATGGATAAACGCGCGAAGGAATGGCTCGATCGCGTCGGCATGACCAAGCTCGACCCGGCGACGCGTATCGAACGCTTGTCCGTTGGCCAGCAGCAGATGGTCGAAATCGCCCGCGCGCTCGGCCAGAAGGCTCGCGTACTAATCATGGATGAGCCGACCGCCGCGCTCACCGAGAGCGAAACCACCACGCTGTTCAAGCTGATCCGCGAGCTGCGTGAGCAGGGCACCGGCATCGTCTACGTGTCGCACCGCATGGAAGAGATCTTTGCGCTGTGCGATCGCATCTCCATCCTGCGCGATGGTCAGTTCGTCGGCACGCGCGATGTACCCGGCCTGGCCTTCGATGAGGTCGTGAAGATGATGGTCGGGCGCACGCTGGATGCGCGCTACCCGACGCGCACACCAAACATCGGTGATGTCCGCCTGAAGGTGGAACACGTCGGCGGTGGCATGGTGAAAGACATCAGCTTCGACCTGCATGCGGGCGAAGTGCTTGGCGTCGCCGGTCTGCTTGGCGCAGGCCGTACCGAGATGGCCCGCCTGCTGTTCGGCCTGGACAAACTGGAAACCGGCAAGGTCACGCTCGACGGCAAGGTGGTGACACCGAAATCGCCCAGCGAAGCGATCCACGCCGGCTTCGGTTTCGTTACTGAAGACCGCAAGGCGCAGGGCCTCGTGCTCGACATGAGCCTGCGCGAAAACGTGAGCCTGCCGAAGGTGCCCGCGCATGCCGGCCTGGTCGATCGTGGCTTCGAAAAGAAGCAAACCTCCGGCCTCATCGACGCGCTGAAGATCCGCACGCGCGACATGGAGCTGGATGTGCGCGCGCTGTCCGGCGGCAACCAGCAGAAGGTGGTGCTGGCCAAGTGGCTGGCCCTCAAGCCGCGCGTTCTTATCCTCGACGAACCAACCCGCGGCGTGGACGTGGGTGGCAAGGCCGAGATCTACCACATCATCAATCAACTCGCGGAGCAGGGCGTGGCGATCCTCATGATCTCCTCGGAATTGCCGGAAGTGCTCGCCATGAGCGATCGCATCCTGGTGATGCACGAGGGCCATGCGACCGCCCTGCTTGATGCCCACGGCGCCACCCAGGAAGCCGTGATGACCGCCGCGACCGGAGGCAAGTGACATGACGCTGCAAATGAACTGGAGCCGGGCAAGCACGTTGCTCCAGCGCCTCGGATCGGTGATCGGGCTGGTCCTTCTCTTCATCGTGCTTTCGGTGATGAGCCCTGACTTCCTCACCACGGGTAACCTGCTGACCGTATTGCGACAGGTCTCGATCAACGCATTGATCGCGTTCGGCATGACCTTCGTGATCCTGGCCGGCGGTATCGACCTGTCGGTCGGTGCGATCCTCGCGTTCACCGGCGCCATCACAGCGGGCCTGATGGCGAGCGGCCACGGCATCGTGCTCAGCGTCGGCGCGGGCCTCGGCCTGGGCCTCATCCTTGGCATGGTCAACGGCGTGCTGGTGTCCTGGGGCAAGGTGGCACCGTTCATCGCCACGCTGGGCACGCTCACACTGCTGCGCGGCCTCACGCTCTCATACACGCAGGGCAGCCCCATCCCGGTGACGAACCAGAGCTTCGCCCTGGTCGGTGGCGGCTACGTCGCCAACCTCGTGCCCCTGCCGGTGATCTGGATGTTCATCGCCTTCGTCGTCTGCGGCTTCCTGCTGCGCGGCACGGTGTTCGGCCGCCATGTGGTGGCCATCGGTGGTAACGAAGAGGCGGCGCGGCTTTCCGGCGTACGCATCGCACCGATGAAGATCGCCATTTATGGTCTCTCTGGCCTTCTCTCCGCATTCGCGGGCATCGTGCTGACATCGCGCCTGTATTCGGCGCAGGCCACGGCGGGCCAGGGTTACGAGCTGGATGCGATCGCTGCGGTGGTGCTTGGTGGCACCAGCCTGGCCGGCGGCCGCGGCTGGCTATTCGGCACGCTGATCGGCGCGCTGCTTATCGGTTTCCTGAACAACGGCCTCAACCTGCTGGGCGTAAGCTCTTTCTACCAGCAGGTGGTTAAGGGCATCGTTATCCTGATCGCCGTCCTGCTCGACAGGCGGCAGTGAACACCACGAGGGAACACACCATGCGCAAACTTACTTTCCTCGCCGCGGCAGCGGCCACCCTCCTTGCCGCGTGCTCGCAGCAGGGCCCGGGCGAATCCGCACCAGCGGCAGGTTCGACTGCCGGCGGCGCGGCGGCGGGCGGCAAGCCAGTCATCGGCCTTGCCCTGTCCACCCAGAACAACCCGTTCTTCGTCGAGCTGAAGGATGGCGCGCAGAAGGCCGCCGATGCATCCGGCGTGCAGCTGGTGGTGGTCGATGCGCAGGATGATCCGGCGCGCCAGATCTCTTCCGTGGAAGACCTGATCCAGAAGCGCGTGTCGGTGATCCTGCTGAACCCGACCGATTCCTCGGCGCTCGCCGGTGCCGTGCAGTCCGCGCAGCGCGCGAACATTCCGGTGATCACGCTTGATCGTGGCGTCGATGGCGCCGAAGTCGCCTCGCACATCGCTTCGGACAACATCGCCGGCGGCAAGATGGCGGCCGATTACCTGGCCAAGCAGCTCGGCGGCAAGGGCAACATCATCGAACTGCAGGGCGTCGCCGGCACCTCGGCGGCGCGTGAGCGCGGCAAGGGCTTCGACGATGAAATCGCCACGACCGGCATGAAGGTCGTTGCCCAGCAGCCGGCGAACTTCGACCGCGCGCAGGGCCTCTCGGTATCCGAGAACCTGCTGCAGGGTAACAGCGACGTCCAGGCTATCTTCGCGCAGAACGATGAAATGGCCCTCGGCGCGGTGCAGGCCCTGGCTGGCAAGAACAAGAAGGTGCTGGTCGTCGGCTTCGATGGCACGCCTGATGGCAAGAAGGCCGTGCAGGATGGCCAGATGGCGGCCACCGTCGCCCAGCAGCCGGAAGAGATCGGCCGCCTGGGTGTCGAGACGGCGAAGAAGCTGGTGGACAAGCAGCCTGTGGATAAGTCGATCGCGGTGCCGTTGAAGCTCCTCACCAAGGAGTAAGCGGCACGCAAGTTGTAAAAGAAGCGGGCCTCACGGCCCGTTTTCTTTTGCCGCTACGTGTCATCCGCCCCCGCGTGTCATTCCTGCGGCGCAGGCGCCACCACGTCACGCTGTCCGTTGATGCCCATCGGTGAAACGATGCCTGCACTTTCCATCGCCTCAACCAGGCGCGCCGCGCGGTTGTAGCCGATACGGAACTGCCGCTGCACGAACGAGATGGATGCACGGCGCGTACGCAGGACGAACGCAGCGGCTTCGTCATAGAGTGGATCGAGCTCGGCGTCGACGCCATCTTCGCCACCTTCGCCGTCGCTGGCTTCGCTCGGCGGCCCCTGCAGGATTTCTTCCTTGTAATCTGGCTCACCAAACTGCTTCAGCCACGCCACGATGCGGTGCACTTCTTCATCGCCGACGAACGCGCCGTGGATACGCTGTGGATAACCCGTACCCGGCGGAAGGAACAACATGTCACCCTGGCCGAGCAGGCTCTCGGCGCCCATCTGGTCGAGGATGGTTCGCGAGTCGATCTTCGATGAAACCTGGAACGCAACACGGGTGGGGATGTTCGCCTTGATAAGGCCGGTGATGACATCGACCGAAGGGCGCTGCGTGGCGAGGATCAGATGGATGCCTGCGGCACGCGCCTTCTGCGCGAGGCGGGCGATCAGTTCCTCGATCTTCTTGCCCGCCACCATCATCAGGTCGGCCAGCTCATCGATCACCACGACGATCATCGGCATGGTGTCGAGGTGTTCCGGCACTTCAGGGTGCTTGGGAAACGGATTGAACAGCGGCTTGCCGATGGCGCGTGCTTCGCGGACCTTCTGGTTGTACCCGGCGAGGTTGCGCACACGCAGGTCGGACATGACCTTGTAGCGGTTCTCCATTTCCGCCACGCACCAGTTCAGCGCGTTGGCGGCGAGCTTCATGTCGGTGACCACCGGCGCCAGCAGGTGCGGGATGCCTTCGTATACGGAAAGCTCCAGCATCTTCGGGTCGATCATGATCATGCGCACGTCTTCAGGCGTGGCCTTGTAGAGCATGGACAGGATCATGGCGTTCACCGCCACCGACTTGCCCGAGCCGGTGGTACCGGCGACTAGCATGTGCGGTGCCTTCGCCAGATCCGCGACCACGGGTTCACCGGTGATGCCCTTGCCCATGGCCAGCGTAAGCAGCGAATCGCTTTCGCGGTACTCGGACGAATCCAGGATCTCGGATAGCGCGATCATCTGGCGTTGTTCGTTCGGCAGTTCCAGGCCCATGCACATCTTGCCTGGAATGGTTTCGACGACGCGAATGGACGTGCGGCCAAGGCCGCGTGCCAGGTCCTTCATCAGCGCGACGATCTGGTTACCGCGCACACCCGTCGCCGGTTCGATCTCGTAGCGTGTGATGACCGGGCCGGCGGACGCCCCGACCACCTGCACCGGCACCTTGAACTCCGCGAGGCGCTGTTCGATCAGCTCGCCGGTTTCACCCAGTTCCTGCTCGCTCACAGCGAGCGCACTCTGCGTTGCCGCGGCAAGCAACGTGAGCGGTGGAAGACTGATCGAACCATGGTTCACCGTGCGCAGCGGGCGCGGCGCGGTAATCGTCGTGATCGTCGCCTGCTCGGTCGGCGACGAATCATTCGCCGCGATCGCAAACCGCGACACCGGCTTCACCGGCGGCGGCGGGGCAACCGGCAACACAGGCTCCGGAGCGACGGGCGTTGCCGCCACCTCGACGCGCGGCGCAACGGCGTCGCCCCGCGGCACCGGCTCACCGCTGCCACTGTAGGAGCGTGCTTGCACGCGATCAGCCGCATCCACCGACGACCACGTGACATCACTGGCAGAAACACTCGCCGCCATCACTGGCATCGTCTTGATCACGGGAGGCATCACGACCTCCGGCTCGCCACGCACCTCACTCTCCACCTGCGCCTGCAACGCCTTCGGCGCCAGCCACGGCTCGCTGATCACCGTATCCGGCTTGGTGCGATGACGCGGCGGCACGGGCGTGGTGACGGAAGGCCGGACCGGATCCGGCCGCGTTGGCTCGGCGCGGGATAGGGTGGCCGTCGCGGCACTCGGGCGCGGCGCAGGCTTCGTGGCTTTGATGGGCGGTTTGGCGGCACGTCGCCGCGCCGGCACGCGGTCCGCCCGGCGCACGGCCGCCGATGGCTTGCGTCCGGTGGCGCGCGTCGCCCCGCGACGGAGCAGCCGGCTCGTCCCCTCGATCGCCAGCGCGCCCATCGGCTCGAGGATGCCGTTGAGGCGAACAATGGCTTGAGACCAGGGCACCCCGGCGTACCAGGGGAGGGCGACGATGATGGCCGCGAGGCTGATCAGGGCAACGATGGGACTCGCCGCGCCAGCCAGCCCGGCCAGCCAGCGGCACACGGCGCCGCCCACGGCGGGATCATCCGTGTAATGCGCGATGACCAGCCCTTCCAGGGTGCTGCTCGCAAGCAACACCAGCAGGAAGCCCGACCAGAAACGAATGGCGCCAGGACCGACCGTGGGCGGGCGCTGCCGCCGGACGAGGGCAGCGGCGACACGCCAGAGCAGGGGAAGCAGCCAGAGAGTGGAGAGCCCGAAGGCGCCGAACACGAACGAGAGCATGCCTTACCGCAAGGAACGTAGCGAATGCGACAGTTTAGCGTGCATTCGTACGTTCCGTGGGTGAAAGGTGGGCTAAGCCACTGTCGCGGTTAGCTCACGGCGACCTTATGCGCGGTAGCGCGGGGCCATTTCCTTGCGGGAGAGGTTCGGACCCATGGCGATGCGTGCGTCGTTGTAGGCCTTGTACTGGCCTTCGTCGTGCAGCGGCGGGATGGTGACCACTTCGCCGCGGTCGAAACCGACGAGGGCGGCGTCGACCAGATCGGCCGTCTCCATCACCATGCCCGGCAGCAGGGCTTCCGGATCCTTGCCCGAGTTTTCCCAGATCTCCGACTTGGTCGCACCCGGGAGCACCGCCTGCACATGGACGTTCGTGCCTTGCAGCTTCGAGGCCAGGCCAAGGGTCACGTTGAGCAGGTGGGACTTCGTCCCGCTGTAGATGCCATCCATCATTTCCGGTGCGAAGGCCAGCACGGAAGCGATATTGATGATCGCGCCCTTGTCGCGCTTCACGAACTGCTGCGCGGCTTCGGCGGTCAGCACGGTCGGTGCGATGGTGTTGATCGCCAGGATCTTTTCGATATTGGCGGCGTCGTTTTCGAGCACACTGCCTTCAAGCGAGATGCCGGCGTTGTTCACCAGCAGGGTGACTGAGCTGTCGCTGGCCAGCCGTGCCTCGACCTTGGCCAGGTCGGCGCGGGAGGTCAGGTCGGCCTGCAGGGCCTCGACCTTGCGGCCGGTGCGTTCGCTGATCTTGCGGCCCAGGGCCTCTAGGCGGTCCAGCCGGCGGGCGACCAGGACCAGGTCGTAGCCGCGGTCGGCCAGGCGCTGGGCATACACCTCGCCGATACCCGACGAAGCGCCCGTGACAATGGCAGTGCCTTTGGATTCAGTGCTCATAACGTGTCTCCCGATGGGTGGATTGCATAGTGATAGTAACTAGGTTGTCATACGATAGTGACTCGACTATCATTTTGCAATGGACATCGAAAAACTTTCTTCGGGTACCTGCCCCATCTCCCGTGCCCTGGCCCTGGTCGGGGATGCGTGGAGCGCCCTGATCCTGCGCGACGCCAGCCGCGGCATGACCCAGTTCGACCAGTTCCGGACCAGCCTGGGCATCGCCCCGAACATCCTTTCGCGGCGGCTCAAGGCGCTTACGGAAGCGGGGGTGCTGGAAAAGCGCCGCTACAGCGAGCGGCCACCGAGGGATGAGTACATCCTGACCCCGGCCGGTACCGACTTCTTGCCGATCCTGGCCGCCATGGGCGAGTGGGGCCGGCGCCATAACGGCGCCGGCGAACTGAGCCAGTTGGTGAACCCGGCCACCGGGGCACGGGTGGAAGCGGTCGTGGTTGATCGGGCAACGGGTGAATTGCTCAGCCCGGCCAATATGCGCCTGGAAATGCCGGCCTAACGATCGACCGTGACGGTCCAGCGGCCGCGGCCGTCGTCGCGGAAGGCGAACTCAACGGGCAGGAACTTCTCGATCAAGGCCGCGTTACTGCGCGTGTGCTCGGATGGGGCGAGGGTGGTGAAGCTTCCGCGGCCAGCGAGCGCCATCGGCAGCAGCAACTGGTCGGCCAGATACGTGTCGGCAAACACCCCAGCCTCCATCCACGCCTTCGCGTCCGCGCAAACACGCTCGGCCACGGCTTCGGCCGTAACGCGCTTCTCGCCGAAACCGGTGAATACCGCCGCACCGTGGTCTGTGGCGAACCGTATCGAAAGCGCATTGCCCGGGCCGGACGCCTGGCGCACCTCGTGAACCGACCACTCACCGTTCGCCAGACCAAGCCGTGCCCTCGCAACGGCAAGCTCACGCTCGGCGATCGTCGCCGGGATCGCGGAGACGATGGCCAGCGCATGGCGTTCGATGACGTTCCCGCGTTCGGCCAGATGCACCTCCGCCGGGCGCCGGCTCTCGCGCAGGTCGATACGAATGCTGCCGCCGCCCGCGGGGTAGAAACCGTGGCTATCCAGATTGAACGTGGCGTCGAGGCCCATCCTGGCCAGCACAGGCAGGAACGCCTCGGCAATGAAGTTCGCCGACGGTGCCTGTGGATTGTGCGTGCCGCCCTCGATCACCAGCCGGGCGGTGACGCCATGCATCCACAACGCGGGGAGCACCGTCTGCAGCACCAGCGTCGTTGAGCCTGCCGTGCCGATCGTCCAGCGGTGCTGGCCACCACGCACGCCGCGTGGCGTGAAGCGCAACGTTGTGGATCCGGGTTGCGCGCCCTCCACGCCTGCATCGCCAATGTCCCGTGCGGCTTCCACGGCCGTCAGGTGTTGGCGCAGCAGGCCCGGCCGCTCGCGCTTGCCGCGGATGCCTTCCATGGCAAAGGGCTCGCCGGTGCACAGGCTGAGTGCCAGTGCGGTGCGCAGCAGCTGTCCGCCGCCGGCCTGTCCATCAATCTCGATCATGTCCTTGCTTTCCTCGTTTCCTTAGCCCTTCACGCACACCACCTGGCGCAGCGTGTGGACGATTTCGACCAGGTCTTCCTGGGCCTTCATCACCGCATCGATCGGCTTGTACGCCGCCGGCGATTCGTCGATGACATCCGCGTCCCTGCGGCATTCCACGTGGGCGGTGGCCTTGCGGTGCTCTTCGAGCGTGATCTGCTTCTTCGCCTGCGTACGGCTCATGACACGTCCCGCGCCATGGCTGCAGCTGTTGAAGCTTTCCTCGTTACCCAGGCCACGCACGATGAAACTGCGCGTACCCATGCTGCCAGGAATGATGCCGAGCTCGCCCTTCTTCGCGCTGACCGCGCCCTTACGGGTCACGAACACATCCTTGCCGAGGTGATGCTCACGGCTCACGTAGTTGTGGTGGCAGTTCACCGCCTCGGCCCATGCTTCGAACGGCTTCGTGATCACTTTACGCGCCGCATCCACGACGTGCTGCATCATGATCGCGCGGTTGGTGCGGGCATAGCGCTGCGCCCAATCCACGGCGAACACATAGTCACCAAAGTGCTCGCTACCTTCCGGCAAGTACGCGAGGTCCTGGTCGGGCAGGTTGATCATCCAGCGACGCATGTCTTCCTTGGCCAGCTCGATGAAGTGCGTGCCGATGGCATTACCCACGCCGCGTGACCCCGAGTGCAGCATGAACCACACGCGGTCCTCTTCATCCAGGCAAACCTCCACGAAGTGGTTACCCGTGCCGAGCGTACCGAGGTGGTGCAGGTTGTTGGTACGCGACAGCCTGGGGTACTTGTCGGTGATGAGCTTGAAGTCCGAGGCCAGCGCCTGCCAGCCGGAAAGCGTGGCATCGGGCGGCGTTTCCCACGCGCCCTTGTCGCGGCGGCCCAGCGTACGGCCATGCGGCACCGCGGATTCGATCGCGTGGCGCAGCCCACGCAGATCGTCCGGCAGGTCCGAAGCCATGAGCGTGGTACGCGTGGCGATCATGCCGCAGCCGATATCGACACCCACGGCCGCAGGCACGATCGCGCCGATGGTCGGGACCACCGAGCCTACCGTCGCGCCCTTGCCAAGGTGCACGTCGGGCATGACGGCCAGCCAGCCGTGTACGAACGGCAGCTTGGCAATGTTGATGAGCTGTTGGCGCGCCTCGTCCTCCAGCTGGACGCCGCGGGTCCACGCCTTGATCGGCTTGGCGCCCGGCTCGTTGATAACGTTGTAAGCGGTGGTGCTCATGGTGATCGTCCTGATAACACAGATGAATAGGTGCGGCGACAAGAAGGCGTGGAGCATCCGGCCGAAGCCGGGGGGGACTCGAACCCCCTGAGCCCTTGCGGGCCTTATCCAAGTAGCTCCACAGGCATTCGCCGCGAACTGAAAACATGGCCCGGATCCGGAAAGCGACAACCATGGCCTGGCAATGACGGCCCGGTGGGACGCCACACTCCATAGGTGTATGCCCGGCCGCATTCGCTTTCCGCCGGCCCTCCCGGCAGGCCCATTCCTGCCGGGAGTAAAAAAACGTCTAGAGAGGCGTCGCCTCGATGCGCTCAACCCAGTGCGTTGCGCCTTTCCCACGCGCCGCGTCAGCCAACAAGCCGAACACGGCGTCGCTAAAACCGGCGATGTGCAGCACATCGTCACGCCCCTCGCCCTGGAACTGGCTTGTGGCGTAGGGCTGCACGTCGATGCATGCCAGGCGCGCCGAAGGGTTACGTGCCTTCAGTGCGTTCCATGCCTGCATCGAGGCCGTGCCATCCTGCCCCTTGTTCACGTCGAACCAGCTCTGGTTGTCCGAAACGATGAGGAGCATGTCGACCTTCGCCTTTTCCGCGGCCAGCTGCCGCAGCGGGGCGCTTACCGCCGTGCCGCCCGAAACCAGCGCCGCCAGCTCCCGTGCCTTCGCCATGACCGTGCCGCCCTTGCGCTCGCGATAAGGCACCACCGCCTGGTTGAACGGGATGATCCGTATGCGCGGGTTGGCCCGTTTGAGGGTGGCGGCGATCAATGCCGCCACCTCCACGCAGGTCGCCACCGTGGTGGCACCGCGGCGATATCCCGTGACCGGATTCGCCATGGAACCCGAAACGTCGACCGCGATGACGACCTGGCCTTTCAACGCGGGAACCGCCGCCGTCGCCGCTTCCATCGCATCGTGCAATGCATTGGCAATCGCCTGGGGCATCGTGCCTTCGGCCGCGCGGTACGCCACCATCAACTGGTACGGAAACACGCGCGCCTTGCGGATGGCTTCGCGATCACGGAGGCGCGCCGCGATGGCTTGCGTGAACGCTTCGTCCTCGAACAATCCCTGCCGCGCGAACGTGTTGAGGTTCATGCGGATGGACTGCCACGAACCGCGTAAGGCGACCGCCTTGCGTTGTGCCGTGGTGAGCGGCAGCGACGCGAAGAACTCGCGCGGCGTCTCCGGCGGTGTACCGCGCGGATCGGCCTTGAACAGTTCGTACGCCAGCACCTCCGACGGCAACACCGCCGGCGCGTGTGGGCGACCGAGCAACCAGGCGTACAGCGCTTCACGTCCGGCATCGGCGGGGCGCGGGTGCACCATGCGGATGACGTCGGCGAGCGACGGCTGCGTGCCGACCGAGGCCGCGAGCACCGACATCGTCGATGCCTGTTCGAGCCACTGCTGCACGAGGCGCTTCGGCCGGCTACCCAGCGAACGGCGACCGGTCACACCGCTGCGCATGATCTGGACGAAGTTACGCAGCATGCGGCCGTTATCGATCACGCGGTTGAATGCCTTCTCGAGCACCGCGCCATCACGGTTGGCGAGGTGCGCCAACAACAGCGCCGGCATGTCCTTCATGTGCGCCTTCTGCCGGGCGTGGATGGCGACCCGCGCCACGAAGTCCGCCGGTACCGCGGCGCACAGCGCCAGGGCCTGGGCCAGTTGGGCTTCCTCCGTGGCGTAGTAGGTACCGTTGAGGCAACCCGTGGCCGCATACAGCGCCAGG
Organism: Luteibacter aegosomatissinici; assembly: GCF_023078495.1. Lineage (NCBI taxonomy): Bacteria > Pseudomonadati > Pseudomonadota > Gammaproteobacteria > Lysobacterales > Rhodanobacteraceae > Luteibacter > Luteibacter aegosomatissinici. The sequence goes on from NZ_CP095742.1 coordinate 4,982,575, forward strand.
GCCGAACGCGGGTCACGAAGGTAGGCGGTGCCGCCGGCCTCGTTGATGGCATCGGCTTGCGGGGCAGGTGCTCCGCGGGCGCTGGTGAAAAGAGTGCGGTTGGCCATGGTGGCGTCTCCCTGGATGTTGCCTGGATAGAGCAGGAGCCGTGCCAAGATCGATTGGGTGGTTTTAACTCATTGTTTTAATGGACGTAATTCCGATAAAGTCGGACAGAGGCCAGACGACGAGGCGATGATTTACGATATGAACGTATCGTTGGATAGATGGATGGATCAATGAAGACCAAGGTGGTGATCGGCTTCCTGGGTACCCAGCTCGATGCGGGCGACAAGGCGGACCGCTGGGAACGCTGGCGTCCGACCGTGTCCCTGGGCATGCACGAGGATTTCCTCCTGGGCCGCATCGAGCTGCTCGCTGACGAACGGCGCACCGCACGAACGCTGAAGCGCGTCGTGGCCGATCTGGCCCAGGTAGCGCCCGAGACCGCGGTGAAGGTGCATGACACCTACATCGAGAATCCGTGGGACTTCGAGTCGGTTTACGAGACGCTCTACGCCTTTGCACGGAGCTACCCGTTCGATGTGGAGAACGAGGACTACTACGTCCACATCACCACCGGCACCCACGTCGCGCAGATCTGCCTGTTCCTGCTCACCGAAAGCAGGCACCTGCCCGGCCGCCTGCTGCAGGCATCGCCGCCACGCCAGGCAGGCGTCACGGCCAGCGTCGGCGAGCTCAGCGTCATTGACCTGGATTTGTCCCGCTACGATCGGCTCGCGCAACGCTTCCAGGTGGAGAAGCAGGAAGACCGCACGCACCTGAAGAGCGGCATCGCCACACGCAATGTCGCCTTCAATCGCATGATCGATCAGATCGAAACCGTGGGCAGCCGCTCGTCGGCACCCATCCTGTTGATGGGACCCACGGGTGCGGGCAAGAGCCAGCTCGCACGGCGCCTATTCGAACTCAAGCAGGGGCGACGCGAGGTAAGCGGCCGCTTCGTCGAAGTGAACTGCGCCACGCTGCGTGGCGACGGCGCGATGAGCGCGCTGTTCGGCCACGTCAAAGGCGCTTATACCGGCGCGGCGGGCGAGCGTGCCGGCTTGTTGCGCAGCGCCGACAAAGGCCTGCTCTTCCTTGACGAGATCGGCGAACTGGGTGCCGATGAACAGGCCATGTTGTTGCGCGCGCTCGAGGACAAGCGGTTCCTGCCCGTGGGTGGCGATCGCGAAGTTGCCAGCGACTTCCAGCTTATCGCCGGTACCAACCGCGATCTGGGCATGCGTGTCGCGGAGGGTCGTTTCCGCGACGATCTGTACGCGCGGCTGAACATCTGGTCGTTCCACCTGCCCGGCCTCGCCGAGCGCATGGAGGATATCGAGCCGAACCTTGATTACGAACTTGACCGCTTCGCCCGTGACGAGAACCGCCGCGTCACCTTCAACAAGGAAGCGCGTTCGCGCTACCTGGCGTTCGCGACATCGGGCGAGGCGCCGTGGACGGGTAACTTCCGCGATCTCGGTGCATCCGTGGTGCGCATGGCCACGCTGGCTCCGGCCGGCCGCATCAACGAAGCGTGCGTGGATGAAGAACTGGGGCGCCTGCGACGATTGTGGCGGCAGGAAACCAGCGGCGACACGCTGCGTGAGCTTCTCGGTGATGCCGTCGACGAGATCGACCTGTTTGATCGCGTGCAGCTCGCCGAAGTGGTGAAGGTGTGCCGGCGTTGCCGCAGCGTATCGGAAGCCGGACGGCAGCTTTTTGCCGCCTCGCGCGTCAAGCGGGCGAGTACCAACGACGCCGACCGCCTAAGGAAATACCTCACCCGCTTTGGTCTCGCGTGGGAAATGATCTCCCATGCGTGACGCACGCCTGGTGGGAGCGGAGCTAGTGGGCCGTACTTGATGCCGGCGCCGGAGCAGTGTCCGGCGCATAGAAAATGCGCAGGGCGCACTCGTAATCGGCATGCGGCATGAGGTCCATCGAAGCGCGGCGCTCATCGAGGTGCGCGGGATCTTCCACTGGATCCATCTTCATGTCGGAAAGATCTTTCATGTTTGTTCCGGCGTACTGCGTGCCGTAACGCTGCGGCTTGCCCGCCTGGCGTAGCAGCCTGTCGATAAGCATCGCGACATCGCTCTTGCTCAACTCGCCTGCTTCACCCCGCGCGGTGATCTGGGGAAGCATCGACTGCATGAACGGCACATCGGCCACGGCGTGCTGTACCAGGATGAACGCGGCGTTGACCCCAGCGAGGCCAACGGCGTTCGCATGCGGGAATCCCTTCTTGCTGAAGTGTTCCTTCATCCAGGCGAGGTTGTCCTTGTCGACCTTGTCCATGGCCTCGTAGCGGGCCTTGTCCTGGGGCGATGCAATCCAGGCGTTGCGTGCCACCTGGTCTGCCTCGAGACGCTTGCGCAGTTCATCGCGCAAATCCGGATCGGAAAAGCCTCCCGCTTTGTTGTCGCGCTCCACGCCTTCATCCGACAGGGCGGGATGTGCCTTGGCCATCTTTTCGGTCCACGCCACGACGGCAGGGCATTTCGCCTTGACGGCGTCTTCCTTCGCATCCGCAAAGGCGGCGCTGGCAGCGGTGAGGCTGAGTGCGGCGACAACGCAACGGCGGACAAACGCTGGGTACATGGAAGTTCATCTCCTTGAAGGATTGACCGGCCTCAATGGCAGGCGGGTACGCTGTACAGGTGGTTCGCCTGGCCATCCCTGGAAGCGATGATCGGCGTCTGCGCCTGCGTGGACCATGCCTGGGCCGGCCACCAGCGTGGGACCACCGGATGCGTCGTGGGTTCAACCGCCTGCCCGGGCTCCGGAATCAGGACATCGACATGGGCGCATCGCGCCGCGGCCAGTATGCGCTCCGGCGGCTCGGTCCACGCGTGGTGGGCGAGCTTCGCCAGCCCCCAGTGCACCGGGATAAGGGTGCGTGCGCGCACTTCCTGGTGGACCATCACCGCCTGCTCGGGGCCCAGGTGCCAATCGGGCCATTGGGCATCGTACTGGCCCGATTCGATGAAGCTGACATCGAACGGACCGTACTTTTCACCGACCTCGGGGAAACTGTCGTTGAGTCCCGTGTCGCCGGAGTAGAAGACACGATGCTTCGGACCTACGAGTGCGTAGCCCGTCCACAGGGTCTGGTCGCTTCGCGCACTCAAGCGACCCGAGGCATGCCGCGACGGCGTTGAAACGATGCTGAGCGCACCGACCTTCGCTTCCTGCCACCAATCGAGTTGGGTGATGTGGTCGGCCGGAATGCCCCAGCCTTCCAGGTGCGAGGCAACGCCCAGCGGCACGATGAACCGAGCACCGCGCGCATACAGCGCCTGCACCGAGGCACGATCGAGGTGGTCGTAGTGGTCGTGCGAGATGACCACGACATCGATGCGCGGAAGGTGATCCATGGAAACGGGTGGCGGGTACCAGCGCTTCGGCCCAAGCCAGCCAAACGGCGATGTGCGCTCGCTCCAGAAGGGATCGACCACGACATTCACGCCATCGATCTCGAGCAACAGGGACGAGTGACCAAACCAGGTGACGCGCAGGCCGGTGGCGGGCACTGTCTTGTAGATCGCGGAGGAATCCACCGTCGGCACGGGCGTGTCAGGCTCTTCGCCGGGCTTCGATTCGAAGATCTGCAGGATGCCACCGCGCAGGTTCGAGAACATCGGCTGCGGGTTCTGGAACTGGTCGCCATGCCATTCCGGCGATTGCTCGTTGCGAGCGAGGAACTCGCCCTTTGGCAACGTGCCGATGTTCGGCCACGCCGTGATGGCGACAAACGCGAGGAAGGCGACAAGGAGGACGGCAACGTAGCCGAGGTAACGCAAGAACCGTTTCAATCCATGGGCTCCCTGTAGATATCGCTACCTTACCACCCTGGCCCGCCCGAACTGTAGGAGCCCACCCTGTGGGCGACATCTCTCGCAGAAGCGCAACAGGTCCTGTTGCATATACGCGATAAGCGTCGCCCACAGGGTGGGCTCCTACCGTGTGCGCCGGCATTAGCGCGACGCACGCCGTTCATCAGCCCTTCGGCATCGACGCCATGTCGATCACGAAGCGATAGCGCACGTCGTTCTTCGCCAGGCGCACATACACCTCGTTGATGTCGGCCATCTTCACCATCTCAACATCGGACACGATGTTGTGCTCGGCGCAGAAGTCCATCATCTCCTGAGTTTCCTTCATGCCACCGATCGCCGAGCCGGCGACGGTGCGACGCGGCAGCATCAGTGCACCACCCGGGAACGCATCGAGCGGGGTGAGGGCACCGACGAGCACCATCGTGCCATCGAGCTTCAGCAGCATGAGGTACGGCAGGATGTCGTGGCTGACCGGTACCGTGTTCAGCAGGAAATCGAACTTCGATGCAGCGGCTTCCATCTGCTTCGGGTCGGTCGACACGAGCACTTCATCGGCACCGAGGCGCTTTGCATCCGCACCCTTGGCTTCCGAGGTCGTGATCATGGTGACGTGCGCACCCATGGCCTTGGCGAACTTCACGCCCATGTGGCCGAGGCCGCCCAGGCCGATCACGCCAACCTTCTGGCCCGGGCCCACGTTCCAGTGGCGCAGCGGCGAGTAGGTGGTGATGCCGGCGCAGAGCAGCGGGGCAGCTGCCTTCAGGTCGAGCTTGTCGGAAATCTTCACCACGAAGCGCTCTTCGGTGACGATTTCGGTCGAGTAGCCGCCATAGGTCGGCGTCTTCTTGTCCTGCTCGGTGCCGTTGTAGGTAAAGCTGGTGTGCACCGTGCAGTACTGCTCCAGGTCCTTCTGGCACGACTCACAGGTACGGCACGAATCGACCATGCAGCCGACGCCGGCGTAATCGCCGACCTTCAGCTTCTTCACTTCCGAACCGACCGCCTTCACGCGGCCGACGATCTCGTGACCCGGAACCATGGGGAACGTGGAGTTGCCCCAGTCACCCTTGGCCTGGTGCAGGTCGGAGTGGCAAACGCCGCTGAAGAGGATCTCGATGTGCACGTCGTGCGGGCCGACATCGCGGCGGTTGAACGTGAACGGGACGAGGGGCGACGTGGCGTCTTTGGCGGCAAAACCGTGGACTTCAAACATGGGTGTCATCCTCAACAGGGGTAAAAGTTAAGCCGGGAACGATAACCCTCAACAATGGATCGCACCAACGGGACTTTTTGGACGAATCATTGAGGTATTCTTGATAATCATGCGTCCTGACAACCTCTCGCACCTCGCCGCCTTCGCGGCTGTCGCCCGCCACTCGTCCTTCCGGAAGGCCGGCGCCGAACTGACCTTGACCACCTCGGCCATCAGCTACGCCATCCGTGGGCTGGAGGAACGCCTGGGCGTGACCCTGTTCCACCGCACCACGCGGAGCGTGTCGCTGACGGAAGCGGGGCAGCGCCTGCTCGAGCGCCTGCAGCCGGCCTTGCGTGATGTGGGCGATGCCCTGGAGGAAATGAACGACTTCCGGGCCCACCCCGCGGGTACGCTCCGCCTGAACATGCCACGAGTGGCGGGGCAACTCTTGTTGCCACCGCTCCTTCCGGGCTTTCTCGCTGCCTACCCGGATATTCACTTCGAGGGCGTGGATGACGACGGCATGATCGATATCGTGGCATCCGGTTATGACGCCGGTATCCGCTTCCACGAGGCGGTGCCCGAGGACATGATCGCCGTGCCGTTTGGCGGCATGCAGAAGGGCGCCTGCGTGGCCTCGCCCGAGTACCTGGCCCGGCGCGGCGTGCCGCAACACCCTTACGACCTGTTGCAGCACGACTGCATCCGCTTCCGCTTTCCCAGCGGCCGGCTCTACAAATGGGAGTTCGAGCAGGGCGAGACGAAGCTGGAACTGGATGTCCGCGGCCGCTGCACCTTCGGCGACTTCTGCGTGTCGATCGACGCCGCCATCGCCGGGGTGGGTCTCACACTGGTACTGGACGAGCAGATCGTGGACGACGTGGCGGCGGGCCGCCTGGTCCGCGTCCTCGAGGATTGGTGCCCCCCATACCCCGGTTTCATGCTCTATTACCCCCGCCAACGCCGGGTTACCTCAGCCCTGCGCGCCCTGATCGAATACCTCCGCGACCACGCCTGAGCAGGCCCGCCACCGTCAGAAGCGGTCGGGCCCGGGCCGACCTGGGCTCCTGTAGGTGCGCGCTTGCGCGCGATCCCCACCCAGCAGCCACCTTGCAAGCGCTAGCACCCGTCACCCCCGAGGCGTAAACTAGCCCCATGCTGCGCCGCACAACGGCGCCCGCCAACGTCCCAGGCCTCGCATCCCCATGACTTCCGCCGCCCCCGCACTCGATCCGGGCACCCCGCCCGTCCGCGCGCCCCACGTCGGGCTCGTCATCCTTGCCCTTGCCGTCGGCGGGTTCGCCATCGGCACGACCGAATTCGCCTCGATGAGCATGCTGCCACTGTTCGCGCAGGGCCTGGGTATCGATGCGCCGACCGCAGGCCATGCCATCAGTGCCTACGCACTGGGCGTGGTCGTGGGTGCGCCGATCATCACCGTGCTGGGTGCGCGCCTGCCGCGCCGCCGCCTGTTGCTGTTGCTCATGGCGATGTTCACGGTGTTCAACGGCCTGACCGGCCTGTCGCCGAACTACCACTGGATGCTCGTCTTCCGCTTCCTGGCGGGCCTGCCCCACGGTGCGTACTTCGGCGTGGCCGCGCTGGTGGCGAGTTCGCTCGTCCCGCCCAACCGGCGTACCCGTGCCGTGGGCCAGATGTTCCTCGGCCTGACCGTCGCAACGATCGCCGGTGTGCCGCTGGCGAGCTGGCTCGGCCAGGCAGTGGGCTGGCGTTGGAGTTTTGCGCTGGTCGCATTGCTCGGCATCGCGACGATGTCCGCGGTGTTCGCGTTCGCACCGAACACACCGGCCGATGCGAAAGCCAGCCCGATGCGCGAACTCAGCGCGCTGAAGCGTTCGCAGGTGTGGATCACCCTGGGCATTGGCGCGATCGGTTTCGGCGGCATGTTCGCCGTGTACACCTACCTCGCCGACATCCTGCTCAGCGTTACGCACATGCCGCTTTCGACGGTGCCGTGGATCATGGGCGTGTTTGGTATCGGCATGACCCTGGGCAACATGGTGATCCCGGTGTTCGCCGACCGCGCATTGATGCGGACGGCCGGTGCGTTGCTGGTCTGGGCGATCGTCATCCTTGCGATCTTCCCGTTCACCGCGGGCAACGTGTGGACCCTCGGCATCACCGTGTTTTTCATCGGCCTCGGTGGCGCACTCGGTACCGTGCTTCAGACACGTCTCATGGACGTCGCCGGTGATGCGCAGGCACTCGCCGCTGCATTGAACCATTCGGCATTCAACACGGCGAATGCGCTCGGCCCATTCCTGGGCGGCCTTGCCATCGCAAACGGCTACGGCTGGACGTCACCCGGTTGGGTCGGAAGCGGCCTGGCGCTTGGTGGTCTGTTGCTTTGGGCCGTATCGGTCGCCGTCGAGCGGAATAGCGAAGCGCAGGAAGCGGCGCAAACCTGCTGATCCTCTCGGCACGTTTCGGCTCTCCTCATCGGAGAACTCCTACATCGCAGCGCGGGCGTCGCCTAATATGCGCCGCGCGACGTAGGAGGCACGATGGTGGATATGAAGATAACCGACAACGAAGTACTAGCCGACCTTGATACGCTCGCAGAGGCGACGGGGCGAACTCCCAACGATCTTATCCTTGAGATTGTTCGGAACTTTTTTCGGCCAAGATATAAGCACGAGCTGATCAACGAGTTCCGTTGGCGCATGGATATCATTGGCGGTATCGACCTTGAGCCGCTACCCCGCGAATCGACGCACGCACTTGCGAGTTCAAAGGTGTGATCGTCGTCGACACCAACGTGTTGTTGGAGTTGTCGCGAGGATCATTCACAAACCAATTCGAGAATTCGTGACGGGTGAGGTGGCATGGTGCGCGACGGCGCATCGGTGCCTACTTACCAATGCAGAACGAACTGAAGATTGCGCCCAGCAAATCGTCTGACGAATAGGCGCCGGTTATTTCACCGAGCGCCTGTTGTGCATGCCGCAGCTCCTCAGCGGCTAGTTCGCCGGCGTGCGCACCGTGTAGCGCATATGCCGCGCAATTCAGGTGGTCTTGGACGTGCTCGAGCGCTACGACGTGGCGCCGGCGCGCACTGAAAGCCCCCTCGCCAGCACCTGCCGTGGCGAGGCTACGAAGTAAGTCTCGGAGAGCGTCGAGTCCCTCGCCAGTTCGCGCGGAGAGCCAGATTGTATCGAGCTTGTCCGTGCTTTCCCGGCGAGCTCGGCCAGTTCCCAAGTCGATCTTGTTGACGACCACAATTTGCGAAGTGTGTGCTGGAGCTCCGTCGAGGAACACCCGATCGCTCCGCGCGTGCTCCTGATCCGTCACGAGGATCGCAACATCGCACCGTTCCAGCTGCGCACGTGCACGGCGTATACCTTCGCGTTCGACAATGTCGTCGGAGTCACGAAGGCCCGCCGTATCCGCAAGCTCGAGAGTAACGCCATCGAGGTTGATCGCTTCGCGAAGCACGTCGCGCGTCGTGCCGGCGATATCGGTAACGATCGCGCGTTCGGCACCTGCGAGGGCATTCAGGAGGCTCGACTTGCCTGCGTTGGGACGACCGACGATGGCCACTGAAATGCCATCGTTCAGGCGAACGCCACGACGTGTCTCGATGAGCAGCGCATCCAGGTTCGCGCGCAAGGCGGCAAGCTGTTCGCCGATCACGGGATCGGCGAGGAAGTCGATTTCCTCTTCGGGAAAATCGATTGCCGCTTCGATATGCACACGTAGCGCGATCAGCTCGGCAAGCAGGTCGTCGACGCGTGCAGAGAACACACCTTCCATCGAGCGCAGTGCGGCGCGCGCACCGGCTTCCGATGTCGCGCTGACGACATCAGCCACGGCCTCAGCCTGTGCGAGATCAAGTTTGCCGTTGAGGAACGCGCGTTCGGTGAATTCGCCAGGGCGAGCGAGGCGCGCGCCGAGCGAGATGCATCGGCGGAGGAGGGCGTCGAGCAGTACTGCGCTGCCGTGGCCCTGCAGCTCGAGCACGTGTTCGCCGGTGTACGACGCGGGGCCAGGAAAGTAGAGCAGGATGCCGCGATCGATCAGTTCACCATCGGCATCGCGGAATGCAGCGAAGTGTGCATGCCGCGGCTTGGGCTCACGGCCGAGCATGCTCGCCGCGATGAGCGGAACGAGCGGCCCAGAAACGCGAACGGCGCCGACGCCCGCCGCGCCGGCGCCCGTGGCGATGGCTGCGATGGTGTCGGCGCCGAGGGTCATCGCGTTACGCCGGCTTGGAGGCCTTTTCGTGGGCCCGGTCGACGCTACGGTTGATGTACCACTGCTGGAGCAGGCTGGTTGCGCCGTTCACGGTCCAGTAGAGCACCAGGCCCGACGGGAAGAAGGCGAAGAACACGCCGAAGATCAGCGGCATCACCTTCATCATCTTGGCCTGGGTCGGATCCATGCCGGCCGTGGGCATCATGCGCTGGGTGAGCAGCGTGACCAGGAAGTACAGCACCGGCAGGACGTAGAAGGGATCCGGTGCGGAGAGATCGTGGATCCAGCCGAAGAACGGCGCGTGACGCAGCTCGATCGACTCGGACAGAACGCGGAGCAGGCCGATGAAGATCGGGAAGGTGATCAGGATGGGCAGGCAGCCTGCCATCGGGTTCACCTTCTCCTTCTTGTACAGCTCCATCATGGCCTGCTGCATCTTCATGCGGTCATCGCCATAACGCTCCTTGAGCGCCTGGACCCGCGGCTGCAGCTTGCGCATACGTGCACCGGAGCGGAACTGCGCATCGGTGAGCTTGTACAGCGCGGCCTTGATCAGCAGCACGAGCAGGATGATCGCGACGCCCCAGTTACCGCTGATGGCGTGCAGCTGGGAAAGCAGCCAGTGCAGCGGCGTGGCGATGATGGTCAGCCAGCCGTAGTTCGCCGTGAGGTCGAGGCCCGGCGCGATCGCATCGAGCGTGCCCTGCAGGCGCGGACCCACGTACAGGCGGGCGACGCTATCGGCGGCCTGGCCGGGAGCGATCGACATCGCCGGACCGAAGGCGCGCACCAGGTAGCGCGGCGTGGCCGAATTCGGATCGACGATGTTGCTGCTGTAGGTGACGTTCTCGTCCGCCGGCGGAATCCAGGCGACAAGGAAGTAGTGCTGCAGCATGCTGACCCAGCCACCCGTGATGGGGCGGTTCAGCGGCTTCTTCTCGAAATCCTGGAACAGCATCGATTCGAACTTCGAATCCGGGCTGTACCAGCCGGCGCCGAAGAAGCTGTGCTGTGCGGGGTCGGTGTACGACTTGAACCAGCTGGCCTTTTCAGCCGGAGCGCGCTGCAGCTGCTGGTAGGCGTTACCCGTCCAGGTAGCTTGCGAGGCATTGTCGATGCGCTGGTCGAGATCGACCACGTAATCCATGCGCTTCAACGTGTAGCGCTTGGTCACCTTCACACCCGAGGGGTCGGACCAGGTCAGGTCGAGGCTGACCGACTTTTCGCCATCGGCAAGCACGGCCTGGGTTTTTTCGGCGTGGAAGAGGGCGCGGTGATCCGGCGCGGCACCCGTGTTGCTGACCAGGCCATCCTGCGCGGCGAAGAAGGTCTTCGCGTCGTCGTCGAGGAGGCGAACCGGCGGCGGGGTCGGATCCTTACGGGTGACCGGCTGGTTCGGGTAGTAGAGGAGTTCCGAGCGGACGATGCTGCCGCCACGGGTATCGATGGTCAGGCGCAGGACATCGTTCTGCAGCGTAACGAGCTCGGCCTTGCCGGCAGGCGCCGCGGAGGTATCGGCCGGGATGTTCGCGGTACCTGTAGCGCCGGGCACGCTGCCATCGGCGGCAGGCTTGCCATCCACCTGGGCGGCGGCGGCCGGCGCGGCAGGGGCCGGCTTCGGGCCGTAATCCTGCTCCCACTGTGTCCACAGCACGTACGCCACGAACATGAGCGCAAAGAAGAGGAGCGTACGCGTTTGATTCATTAGCTTAAGCCAGATCCGTTAGGCACCGCGTCCGATATGAGGACGGGCAGGCGGGCGGGAAAGAGGTCAACGCGCGATTGTGCCGTCGGCACCCTCGCGCTTCAACGGCTTGATGCGGCGGAGGAGGCCATCCAGTTCCGCCAGGAGGGCGGCGCCGGGTACCTCGACCGCGCTATCGCGGGCCATGACGAGGATATCGACGGGCGGCAGATCGGGCCGGGCGCGGCGAAACGCCTCACGCGCAAGGCGCTTGATCCGGTTCCGATCGACGGCGCGCTTGGAGCAGCGCTTGGAGATGGCCAGGCCAAGCCGGGCGGTACCCGCGGCGTTATTTCCGAAGCGCACAAGAAAACAGCGGCCGCCGAGGCGACCGCTGACATTTCGCAAGGCTGCGAAGTCGGCGGCGCGGCGTAGCCGCGCATCGCGCGGCAAGGCTGCGGCTCGCACGACCGGCGAACCGATTACGGGATCAGGCGCTTGCGACCCTTCGCGCGACGCGCGTTCAGGATCTTGCGGCCGTCGGCCGTGGCCATGCGAGCACGGAAACCGTGGGTGCGCGCGCGCTTGAGCTTGCTGGGCTGGAAAGTACGCTTCATGGCGCTTACATCCGGGTGAAGATTGAAGTTGGCCTGCAAGTATGCGTGACAATCCCGAAGGATGTCAACTGCTTGGCAATCGGATGACAGCACCGCCCGGGCGCCACGTACACCGAGGGAGGGGTGGAAGGCTGGTAGACTTCATCGTCCACCCCGCGCGCAAGCGCCCCTTTACGCTGTGGCAAAGAATACCCG